>DAHWAT010000009.1 GCA_027327085.1 Candidatus Saccharimonadota bacterium | reverse complement strand
TGGCTCGAGCGGGATAATAAAACTAGTCTGACTGAGGATCATCTTAGCCATTACTAGGCCGCGGCTAGGTAACTTAAGACTAATCTTTTCCGGTAGTCTTACAATTAGCCACGTCTTAATCTTAAAGGGCGTAGCTTCAAAGGATAAAATCGAGCTATTAGCCGCGGTTTGCATAGTTAAATACTAGCAAAAATCTCATTTTAGGTTTTATTAATTTCCACTTATCTAAATAATTTATTAAAATATAACAATCATATGCTTTTATTTGTCTTAATTGCCGCCATTTTAGCTGCAGCTTTTAACGCGGCTTCAACCGTTTTTCAGCGTAAAGCTACTGGTTCCCCAAATCACAGCGACCTTTTTAGCCGTAAGTTTGCCCTTAGCGTTAGTCTTCATCCGTTATTTTTAGTTGGGCTAGTTTTTCAAGTGATTGCCGCCGCTCTTCACTTACTAGCTTTAAGCAAGGGCACACTGCTAATTGTTCAGCCCCTACTGTCTTTGGATTTAGTATTTTTATTTGTTTATCTTCATTTTAAATATAAATTAACCACTGGTAAAAAGGAGTGGCTATCAATTGCCGCAATAGTAATTGGCATAGGCACCCTCTTTATAATAGCTAATCCACGGTCTGGCACTGCTCCTTATGAACTGACCAAGTGGTTAGTAGCTGTAGCTGCCTGTATTTTCATAGCGGCTGTTAGCGTTTTTATTACCAAACGCAATGAGAAGTCTCGTATCCGTCCGGCTGCCGCTGGTATGGCAGCTGCTTCTGGCTATGCCCTTAATGCTAGTTTAGCCAAGTTAACCTTGTCGATGCTTAAACTGCACGGTCTTGGTTATGTGTTTGTGCATTGGCCGGTTTACGGTTTAATAATTTCGGCAATCGTTTCGATTCTTTTGATGCAAAACGCTTATGGAGCTGGCTCGCTGACCATTTCTCAACCGGTTATGGAGATATTTGATCCACTCATCAGCTCTGTCATAGGGCTGGTAAACTTTGGCGATATTATTAGTCATTCGCCTGAAGCAATTTTCGGGGAGTTAGTTAGCGCCAGCGTGCTTGCCTGGGGTATCTATACACTAGGTGGATCAAAAAAAATGGACGTTAGTTTTAAGTAATTAATTTGGTTTTATAAAACTGGTTGATCATAATATAGCTAATATGAGCACTACTATTTCGCCGCATCCCGAAGAGCCGCATAAGTCCGGGCGATCTAACTGGCTTAGAGCTGGTGTTCTCGGTGCCAACGATGGTATTGTGTCGGTTTCCAGTATTATGCTGGGTGTTTTATCGGCTAAGTCTAGTCACCTGATTATCATAACTGCCGGTATTGCCGCTCTGACAGCCGGTGCCCTATCAATGGCTATCGGCGAATATGTATCGGTTAGTTCTCAGCGCGATTCGGCAGAAGCTGATCTGGAAATTGAAAGACGCTCACTCAAAAATAATCCTAAGGCTGAACTTAATGAGCTAGCTGCTATATATGTGGAGCGAGGCTTAAAACCTGATTTAGCGCTGCAGGTGGCTAAACAATTGCATGCCTTTAATGCCGAAGACGCTCATTTAAGAGACGAGCTTGGCATTAACAGTAATGAACCGGCTAGGCCAATTCAGGCAGCTCTTGCTTCAGCCAGTTCTTTCTCTCTAGGTGCAATTGTGCCGATTATAGCGGCCTTAATCTTTAGCCAGGCTTTTGGGGCAATTGGCATAGTTGCAGCCTCACTGCTAGCTTTGGCTATATCGGGAGCAATTGGGGCGGTCATAGGTGGTGGTCATCGCCTTAAAGCAGCTATGCGGGTTTTAATTGGCGGTGCTCTAGCCATGGCCATTACGGCTTTAATTGGACATTTTGTTGGTCACTACACTGGTTAATACGATTAAGCATATTTAGGAGGATATGTATATAATTCAATAGTTAACTTTAAAAAAGGCTAATTATGCTTGAAACTGCACGCTACAACATAACTTATGCGGCTGAGCGTTTAAACTTAAGCCCCGATCAATTAAAGCTGCTCCTAGAGCCTCAAGCTGAACATGAATTTACGATTAAACTAGATAAGGCTATCGAGCTTAAAGCTTACCGCATTCAGCACAACAATAAACGAGGGCCGTATAAAGGCGGCATACGTTTTCATGAGCAAGTCAATCGAGACGAGGTTAAGGCTTTAGCAACACTCATGACCATGAAAACAGCTGCCCTAGGCCTGCCTTTGGGTGGTGCCAAAGGCGGTGTGGCGGTTAATCCAAAAAGCTTAAACCTGACTCAACTGGAGAAAATCAGCCGAGCTTACGTCGATTACCTAGCCCCCTATATAGGACCAGATAAGGATATTCCGGCCCCAGACGTTAATACCAATGCGCAAATTATAGATTGGATGGTCGATGAATACTCTAAACTGACTCAAGACACCAGCCGAGCTAGTTTTACGGGCAAAAGTCTGTCTCATGGTGGTAGTTTAGGCCGTGAAGCCGCAACCGGTAGAGGGGGAGTAATTTGCTTAGGAGAACTACTGAAGCTGAGAGGGCATAATCGGCCGTTAACTTATGCGATTGAAGGCTTTGGTAATGTTGGTTCCTTTTTCGCTTTAGTTAGCCAACAAGACCAGCCTAGTTGGAAACTGGTAGCGGCCAGCGACTCCTCTTCGGCGATTTATCAGCCAGAAGGCCTGAACGCCCAAGTTTTAAGTGACTTTAAAGCTAAGGGGGGTAGTTTTAAGGATTTTAAAGCCAACCACGTTTCTAGTGAACAGTTAAAGGCCTTAAAAGTAGACGTCCTGGTCCTAGCTGCTTTAGAAAACAGCCTAACGTCTAAAAACATGAAACAGGTTGAAGCTCGCTATGTTGTTGAAATGGCCAATGGCCCAGTCGATAAAACAGCTAATAATTATTTATATAAACGAGGCATAGCCGTTTTACCGGATATCATCGCTAACGCTGGCGGCGTAGTTGTTAGCTATCTAGAATGGCGGCAAAATTTATTAAACCAGCAGTGGAGTGAAGCTAAAGTTAATCAGAAACTAAGTAGTTATATGACAGAAGCCACAAACAATGTTGTCAATATCGCTCACCAATACAGAACCAGCTTAACTGAAGCCGCCTTTATTCTGGCTTTAAAAAATCTTAGCTAACTAATTGATCTTGAGCAGTTCGATGTCAAAAACTAAATCTGAATTAGCCGGAATGTTGGGGCTGGGAGACCTAGCACCATAAGCCATCGCCGCAGGGATGATCAAGCGTCTTTTACCGCCAACTTTCATCCCTGGTACACCCTGTGCCCACCCCTCTATAACTTGATCTAGCCTAAACGTAGCCGGCTCCTTAAAGTCATGCGAACTTTGGAAGATAAGGCCATTAGAGCCTAAAGCACCGGTGTAGTGTGCAGTCACTTTATCGCCCGGTTTGACAGTCTGGCCGTTACCGACAACAATATCAATCACTTGAAGCGTAGAAACCACTTGAGGTACCTTAAGATTATCTAGTTGACTACCCTCTAATTGTTTGTTTGAATCATTCACTTTACCTAGTTTACAAGCTATTTAAGTTATAATAAAGGCTGAAGCGAAAATAATGTCTAAAAACCTTTTGACCATAATTTATCTAGTTATCATGATTGGCAGCGTGGTGGGCGTGGACTTTGCCTTTTTAAGACACCATTTTGGTCTTAGGCTAATCGTCAACATAGCTATGGTTATAGCCTTTTTATTAGTTTATCTTTTTATTATTAAACGTTTGTAGAAAAAGCCTTTTAGTAAGGGCAGGTTTTAGTAAGACTCTTAGTTTGGACTGGCTGTGAGTCAGGCACCAGTGCGTGGGTTGCCCAATACTGCAAACTACTTTTAGTAGCAGCAACATCACCAGGAAAGGGTGGACGATTATTGCCAATCCAAGTATCGCTAACTTCATAATTACCATCAGCATCTTTGTCTACGACGATGGTTAATGTCGAGCAAAGCTGAGGATAGCGGTTCTTGGCAAAGCGATAATAAACTTCAGACTTCAACGGACGGGCATAGTAAACATTATCGCTATCGGATGTGGTTACAATGTCGGTAGTGCCTATATTCCTGCCCATATCCTGTTCTATAACTATACGCTGTCCCCGCAGTGTCTGAGACAGCAAGATTTCTTTTAAAAGGGCAAATATATAAGGACGACGACTTATATACGTACCCGCCGGAGAAGAGATAGTGTTGACGTAAATAGTATTACCGTCACTATTTTCGCCTAACACAAACTTATACATTTACTTACATTATATAACTAATTTTCGGCTAAAGATAGATGACCTAAAGAAGCTATTTTAGTCTTCAAGTATATGTGTATGCTATACTGGTCTTTAAGCAAGTGGTTACTATTACCTCTCCGTCGTCATAGTTAGTTGTTTTTACCTAAATATCTTCGCGAGCAGCAATATAAACGCGAGCGATTAAATTTAAGGGAAGGACTAATATTATGGCAATTAAACTTTATGTCGGTGGTTTAGCTTATAGCGTAACCGATCAACAACTAGAGGAATTTTTTCAAAATGAAGGCAAAGTAACTAGCGCTGTAGTGATTAAGGACCGAGACAGCGGCCAATCTAAGGGCTTTGGTTTTGTCGAAATGGAAGATCTAAAAGAAGGCCAAAACGCCATCAAGAATTTAAACGGCAAAGAGTTAAGTGGCCGATCGATAACCGTTAACCAAGCTCGGCCACAAGAAGATCGACGCAGTAGCGGTAACCGCAACTTTCGCTCGTCCTATTAGGGGCACTAAGAGCTAAGACCAAGTTAAAGCCAGTCAATAAGGCGGTATTTAAGCGTATCTAAGTATTAAAATTAGAACCAAAACGTATTAGGCAAAGTCTAAAAACTGAAGTAGTTTAGAAGCTTAAGCTAAATCAGACTTTGGTGTAAACTATACTAAGAGTTCCTTTTTGGGATTCAAGTACAATTTATAGGGAGGGTGATATGTCAAAAGACAAGGGTCGAAAGGCCGTAAAAAAACCAAAGAAAGCTAAGTAGTTTTAACTTAAATAAGCTGCCTAAGACTTCTTGCTGGAGATGCTAATTTTCTTCGGCTCGGGTAGTGGTGTCAGCGGTACGGTAACTTTTAAGATACCACTGTCTAGATGTGCCTTAATGTTATCAGGGTCGGCTCTTTCTGGTAAGGCAATGCGCCTGTAAAAACTACTAGAACTTTCTCTAACAACATACTTTTTAGCCTTATCTTCTTCTTTTTCATGTCGTTCAGCGCTTATAACTAAAGCGTTATTGTCGACTTCTATATTGACATCTTTTTGATCAAAATTTGGTAGATGTGCTTCAATTATTAAATCGTTATTTTTAGTATAGACATCAGTAGTTGGAATACTAAGGCCTTTTAATGATGACATTAAATCGTCACCGAAAAACTGTTTTTGCAGAGCACTTAACTCGGCAAAAGGATCCCATCTTACAAGACTACTCATTGTTGTCTCCTTTCTTAAATTAAAGATTATTTAATTTGAAAGAAGCTAAATAAGCTTCTACTACTAATTTACTAAATTAGCACTCTAGTGTCAAGAGTGCTAATTAGGTTTAGGTTTTTATAACCAGTTTAAAGTCGCTGATGCAACCTATTTAGAAGTTTTTTGGCTGAAAAAATGAGCGTTAAGTAGACCCATAATCAGGGCAGCTACAGCGAACAGAGTAAAGGCTCTGTATTCATGGGCTCTAACATGACCAAAGTGTAGTGCGATTACTGCTAGGACTAGATTAAGCCAGCCCCAAGCAACATTAATCTCAGCCGATGATTTTTTAGCAAATGGCGTTTGATGTTTGCGTCCGGTTACACCTCTTACAAAGTGAGGTACGCCGTTAACAGCCAGTAAGCCGGCTAAGAAGCTAAATAAGTACAGTTGCCACATATTTTTATTCCTTGTTTAATAATTTCGATTATGTGCTTAAAAATACTACATTGCAAGTTGTTTTTTTAAGCCTAGCCCAGTTGAGATCACGCCAAGCTAGGGCTAAGCTAAAGAGCTTGTATAATCATAAGTACAATGCCTAAATTAACCAGCAAAGGCGTACAGATAACCTTAGCTCTGCTCTGGCTTTTAGATGGCCTTTTGCAACTACAAAGGCCTATGTTTACCAGTGCTTTTGTCAAACAAATAATTCTGCCGGCTAGCTTAGGCCAACCTGGTTTTGTAAAAGCGCCAATGCAGTTTGGCAGCCATGTTTTCTTACTGGACCCAGTTATCTTTAACACTTTATTTGTGCTTTTACAGTTGACGATAGGTCTATTAATATTATGGCGACGCAGCCTAAAACTAGGCTTAGGCTTATCGGTAGTATGGGGTCTGATTGTCTGGGTCTTTGGTGAAGGCTATGGCGGCCTATTGACTGGACATAGTCTTTTATTAATGGGTGCTCCTGGCGCTGCCATCTTATACGCTATTTTAGCTCTAGCAGTTTGGCCGTCGCAGAGCCAACAAAACAAAACTAAGCATAAAACTGCGTTCTGGTTGGTTTTTGTCTGGCTGATCATATGGTTTGGAGGTGGCATCTATCAATTATTGCCCGGTCAAAACAGCGCTGCTTCTTTAGCGGCCATGGTACAAGCTAATGCCCAGGGACAGCCGGCTTGGCTAGCTAGCCTAGATAAGTCAAGCGCTAGACTAGTTGCCTCAACCGCTCATCTTAAACAGCCTCTGCCTAAATGTCAGTCCGGTGGGCAAACTATGAGTATGACCGGCTCTCAAATGGCCCACATGACTAGCGAGTCTTGTGCCAACTCAGCCTACAAGCCCGGTTATTGGTTGATACTCCTACTGACGCTATTGCAGTTTGCAATCGGCTTAGCTGTCCTAATCGGCCAAAAAAGTCGTCAATTAGCCATCTATTTGGGGCTAATCTTAAGTCTAGTTTTTTGGTTGGTTGGCCAAAGTTTGGGGGGCCTAGTTAGCGGACTAACGACCGATCCTAATAGCGGACCCTTAATTATCATACTCGGCTTAGCAATTTTAGGTATTGATCAACTTGACCTTAAACTAACGATTTTCAGTCATAAAATACAAACTTTTCTGATCGGTTCACCTAAATAACTTTTGAATATTTTAGCTAAAAGTAATAAAATTTGTAATTATACTCAGCTAAAATATATATTAGGCTAGTATTTTTAGTAAAACCGGAGAGACCAAGAGCTATCTATAAATTTTAAGAGCCAATTAATGCCCAGAAAACCTCGTAAGACAACTAAACCTAAACCAAGCTTTAATAAGCGTATATCGTTGATCCTGCATCAGTTAGCGGACCCTAGGGCTCGCAAACGTCTAATAATGCGTCAGTTTCAGCGTTTTACCCTGAAAAATATTATTAATTATTGGAAAAACCTTAAACATATTCGGAACTTGTTTATTGGCCTACTTGTTCTAGTAGCAGCGTTTGTGGTCTTTTCTATCTTTGTAGTGATTAATTTACAAAAGGATTTGCCGGCTATTCGCAGTTTGTATGGTAAAAATTTGGGCGGCAGTGTCAGTTACTATGATAGAACTGGCAAAACTCTACTTTGGACAGACTATAATGCAGTTGATCGCATACCTGTTTCCGGTTCCTCGATGTCGCCATATATTCGTAACGCTACCGTCGCCATAGAAGATAAATATTTTTATAAAGAAGGTGCTATCGACTTTGGCGGCATTCTACGGTCGGCTGCTCATGATATTCTAAATCCTAACGGACAGCTTGAGGGAGGGTCAACCATTACCCAGCAATTTGTTAAACTTAACGAAAACTGGATTGGTCATGTCACGATTTGGCGCAAAATCAAAGAAGTCTACTTAGCTTATGATGTTAGCCGTTCCTATTCTAAAGCCGAGATTTTAACTGGTTATCTGAACATTGTGCCTTATGGTGGGCCTGATTACGGCATTGAGGCAGCGGCTCAAGATTATTTTCACACTACTCCCGCTAAACTGACGCTGGCTCAAGCTTCAATGCTAGCGGCCATCCCGCAGTCACCAGCTTACTATTCGCCTAGAAGCCCTACTTTTAGCAAACAAGCGTTAATTGCTCGTCAAGACTACATCTTAAGCCTTATGTTACAGCAAGGCTATATCAATAAGACCGAGGAAGAAACTGCCCTCAAAACTAATGTTCTGGCCGAGGTTCAACCGCCTCAAGGACTTTACTCTCATATTATTGCGCCTTACTTCGACTTGGCCGCTAAGCAACAATTTGAAAACCAATTTGGCAGTAGTTTAATTAATCAAGGTGGTGTAAAGGTTATTACAACTCTAAATCTACCACAACAATATGAAGCCCAAAAACTGGTAGCTGCTGATCTACCAGCCATCCAACAAGACGGTGGTAACGAAGCAGCGACAGTGGTTGAGAATGCACCTACAGGCCAGGTGACTGCCCTTGTTGGTGGTGTTAACTTTAATAATCCGAACTATGGACAAATTAATTATGCCAACATAGAAATTAACCCCGGGTCAACTTATAAGCTGTATGATTACACGGCTTTAATTAACGATAATAGTAATGTTGGCTCAGGCTCGGTGCTATTTGATTCCAAAGGGCCTCTACCCGGCTACCCTTGCACTAATTCTGCCTTACCTTCTAATGGTGGTAATTGCTTGTATGATTATGATTACCAGTATCCCGGACCTTTGCCTTTAGAGTACGCGCTTGCTGGTTCTCGTAACGTACCGGCCGTTAAAGCTGCCCTGATTAACGGTGAGTCTAAAACTATCGCCTTATCTGAAGCCATGGGACTAAAAAGCGGCTATAACTGCTATGCCAATTCGGCCCGCACCATTAAAACAACTTGTTACGGTTCCGCCGCCATAGGCGAAGGTGGATATTTGCAGCTTGATCAATCGGTTAATGGCTTTGCCACCGATGCCCGTTTAGGTAATTACGTGCCTCAAACCTTTATTCTGCAAATTGACACCGCTTCAGGCAAGGTTGCTTATCAGTGGCATCAACCGGCAGTGGATCAAGTGGTTAAGCCTGATGCTGCTTACATAGTTGATAGTATGCTTGATGATCCGGGGGCTAGCTATTTGCCTGGTAGTTGTAGTGCCTATAACTGTACGCCGATGTCGTCTTTCGGCTTTAAGTTTCAGCGCACCAACGGTTGGGATGTAGCTATTAAAACCGGCACAACCCATAACGATAATACCGGACTGATGATGGGTATGACTACCCAGTATGTGGTTGGTAGCTGGGTTGGCTATTATACTGCGAATCAGCCACTCATCCCTCATTATGGGGGGCTGGAAGGCCTTACCGAACCTTTAACCAGAGGCATGATTACTTACTTAACCCAAGGTCAAAAACCGCAAAACTGGGTAGCTCCTCCTGGTATTAAAATTCTGCCTGCTTACGTGATTAATCATCCACCAGCTCAAGTCCTTGGCCATTATTATGGCTGGCAATATCCAAGTCCAGCTCAGGGCTTATACCCATCGTGGTATAACGGTAAGGTGACGGCTAACACGCCAACGTGCAACGTCTACGCTTTTTCAATCGATACCTTATATAAAGGTGGCATACCCCCAGGCGTGCCTGATTGTAGCCAAACCTACGTTAAGCCACATACAACCCCTGCCGTTACCCAACAAGCTTTAGCTGTAGCTATTAATAATGTTAGTTGTTCGAGTGCTTCTAGCGGCGGTACATGTCAATTGAGCGTGACAGCCACTAAAGGTAGTGCTGCCCTATCTAACGGTTCCAGCCCAAGTGGCGGTGATGGCACAATTCAAATCATCTCTAACGGGCAAGTCTTGCAAAGCGTTGCTATACCTGCCACTAATGCTGGTAGCTACCTAACGACAATTACAACCGTTAGCTTGCCAGCTGGCAGTGTGATAACTGCCAAGGTGATAGATAGCGCAGGGAACAGTGCCGTATCTCAGCCAGTTACCCTGGTTGGAGCTAGTTCACCGGCACCACCTTCAGGCAATCCACCTGGTAATGGCAATGGTAATTAGGGCAGTCCTTAATTAGCTTTTGCATTTAGCAGTTTATCTGGGCATGATTGGCTAATGTTTGGTTGCAAAACTTAAGGCTACTAGTAGGAATGACCGAAAAACCGTTGTTAGCTGATGTGCCGTTAGTTGGCCATAATTCAACTGAGGTTGCTCCAACTGCTGTAGCTAGAGACATGGTTTGACAGTCTTCGGCCAGATTCTTATATAGACCACCGGCAATGTAAAAATAGACCGAGGTCTTAGGATAAGTCTTCACTAATTGGCCAATTTCTTGGTAAATTGCTGCAGAGTATAGGTCGCTAGTAATAGTTGTACTTAAATCATTGTTACCAAGGGCACAATCTGGTCTACCGTCTGTACAAGATAGCGCACACTTTGTCATGAGCTGATCCATGAAATCATTTTGGCTGCTAGAAAGGCCGTATAAAGAGTTAAAAGCAAAAGTTATCTGAGTGTTATGCCAGCCAGAATAGTCATTTAAAGCCTGACTTAAACAATTTTCTTGTAAGGTTGGTGTCCAGCCAGCTTGAGCTAAATTATGCTGAGACGAAACTGCACCACTGACTACAAAAGGCTCACCAGTAGAACCAGAACATGACGATACCGATACTGCCCTAATCAGCGGGTTATCATTGAATTGAGCAGCTAGGGTGTGCTGAAAGTTACTCCAGGCGTTCATGAAAGGACTGGTCCACCATCTGCCGATTGACTTTTGCACCCCGTGGACATCGATAGTTATCGGACTGCCTGAAGCGTTAACCACCCACTGTGGTGCTGAGTAGCCAGAAAAGATTCTAAGCTTAACCCCAAGAGCTGTCGTCGGATTTTGCTGATTCCAAGCCTGAACGGCAGCTAGAGATTGGTTAAGCGGTTTCCAGGCATAATTATTAGGTGTTGGCTCAAGCTGAAATCATGATTCATTAACTACAATGCCGTTAAAGTCTCCCTTGAAATTGTTCAAGACGTCCGGGTTGGTAGTTGGGAATGGCTGACCATCCTGATATGGGGCTTGGATACCCATGTCGATTAAGCCAACTAGAGGCGATTTTGATTACTAGGCCCTGACGGCTGAGCGGATTGGTGTGAGGCGGTAGCTAGCCTAAATTGCTTGGTTCGATGAACTATCAAATAGCCTGAGGTTCCAATTAAAATTAATACTGTTAAGACAATCAGCAGTTCTACAAGACTAAAGCCGCCATCTTTGTTCACAATCTCATTTTATAGGGATAAGACTCAACTTACTACAGTTAGTGAGCTATGATTTTAGTCGTGAGTGAGATTAACTATGCCCCACCAACTCCCCTAAACTCTTGTTCGCTCAAGGCGTATGTAAACCTGATGCAAGATAGCTGTATTATGCCTGTGTCAACATAGCCCATTTTATAGGCACGCAATCTAGAGTATTTTAACCAGTCAACCGGTCCACAACTCTGCTTAGCGGCACTATTTAAATCGGTCAGGAGTTCGGTGTAGCTTTATTAAACGGTATTTAGACGACGTTACTAAATAACCCGACCACAAAGAATTAATTAAGCAATCATTACACTAATTCGTAAATATAAAAACTTTGTTGTAGAATAATAATACATGTACCGCCGAGGTAGTTTTATGTGGGTGGCCAAAAGGCGAGCCAAGTTGGCTTTGCCTGTATGGTTATTGGCTGCTGGTTGGTTTTGGTTTTGGTGGTTAAGCCAAGCCTACAAAAGCAATTTGTTTATCTATATTCCCCTAAGCCTGGCTCTATTTTATGAAACGACAATTATGCCGAGTTTTTTATTATCACTGACTCTTCAAGCAAAATTACCAGCCAAAAGACGGCCTCCAAGCAATAAGAAAGTAGCAGTTATTACTTTATGCGTACCTTCGCAGGAGTCAATGGCTATCGTCGAAAAGCAACTTAAGGCCATGACTAAAATCAACTACCCTCATGATAACTGGATACTGGACGAAGGTAACAGCCAAGCGATAAAAAAGCTGGCTAAAAATTACGGAGTCAAGTACTTTAGCCGTAAGGGTATCAAAAAATATAACCAGAGTAACCACCCTTTTGAGGCAAAAACTAAAGCCGGCAATGTTAACGCTTGGTTAGATTATGCCAAAAAATTTAATTATGAGTTCTTTGTCCAGTTAGATATTGATCATATTCCAGAGACATACTACTTAGATAAAACTTTAGGACATTTCCGAGATAAAAAGGTAGCTTGGGTACAGTCTCCATCGGTTTACAGTAATTTGCATAATTGGACGGCACGAGCTTCAGCCGAGCAAGAAATGGGGCTGCATGGACCGATGCAAATGGGCTTTTATGGCGCCAATCAGCTACCCTTAATCGTTGGTTCTCATGCAGCCTACAGGACTAAAGCCATTGTCGAAATTGGTGGCTTTCAGCCAACTCGTGCTGAGGATCAATTAAATAGCTTGGTTTTAGCATCAAGAGGTTGGCGTGGGGTGTTTGTTCCTGAAGTACTTGCTAGCGGCAGTGGTCCAGAGACACTTCAAGCTTATTTAACCCAACAGTATGCCTGGGCCAGAAGCATCGTCCAGGTTTTAAAACTGCATAGCGGTAAATATCTTAAAAAGTTATCAACTAAGCAGGCCAGCCAATTTATATTTTTACAAACCTGGTATCCAATCGCTAGTCTAACATTTTTAATTTTGTACTTTGCGCCGGTTTTTGCCCTAATATTTAATCTACATATTGTTAGTATTTCTAGTCAGGTTTTAATTAGTCGAATTGTTCCTTTTTTGTTAGCCTTTATCTTTATTCTATGGTCGTCCAAACCTTTAACCCAACCCAAAGGCTTAAGTTTATCTTGGCGTGGTATCTTGCTGCATTTAGTACGTTGGCCAACTATTTTACTCGGTATAATTAGTGCTCTAACTAATCAAAAGCGCCCCTATCTTGTTACGCCTAAAGGTAAATTTCTAAATAAAGTACCAACTTTAAAGTTATACAGAAACTTTTTAATCTTTGGCAGCATCAGTGCTCTATCGACCATCGTTGCTGTCATTATTAATCAGCAACGCCTGCCAAAAGGGCAAGTAGTCTTTGCCTTATATGATGCTATGGCGATGATTGGCGTTTGCTTAATAGATATTTTTATACGTTTCAGGCAGACTAGGCTGAAGTTTAAACAAATTATTGTATTTTGGCTTAAGCCTCTGAGTGCTGTTACCGTGGCTGCTCTACTGACTGGTTTTGGTATGGCTGAAAACTTTATTACTCCAATTCAAACTAGTTTAGCGCTTGCTCCAACCAGCAAAATTATTCAACTACCACCCAATCTTAATAAAATGCCGATTGACGCATTAAATGATAGCCAGCTAGATGAGCAAATTGCCGCTAAGCGCTATAAGTTGTCGCCGAACTCTCCTGTGCCAAGTCTTGGCATATACAGCCCGATCGTACCGGTCAAGAGCGCCAAGCCGTATATTAACAGCATATTTATGGATTGGCGGCAAAATTGGATGTTAGCCCAAGGATTGGTTGCTTCAAATAGAGCCCATGCCACTTCTATGGTCACTATCGAGCCTAAAGGAGATTTAAACGGTGAAAAGCTTTTATCCGACATCGCTAATGGTGTCTATGACCGTCGTTTGCTTAGGATAATTAACACTATTAAACTTGACCCAAACATTGTTTACGTTCGCTTTGCTCAAGAAATGGACCTGCCCAATAGTTTTAACTGGGGAGCCCAGGACCCCGCTACTTACATCGCTGCCTATCGGCATGTGGTAGATTTAGCCATAAAAGACCATGTTCACAATATTAAATGGATATGGTCCCCGGCCGGGTTACCTTCAGCTGCCTTATACTACCCGGGCAATAAATACGTCAATATAGTCGGTACCACAATACTTTACGATCCGTTTTGGTCGGGAAATTATCATCCAACTTTCTATCAAATGCAGGCTGTCCGCGCTTGGTTATTGTCTTATCATAAACCGGTCTGGATTACCGAGTTTGGTGTAGGTGATGAAAACACCGTCTTCCAAACACAGCTGATTAAAAGCGCTTTGGCCCAATATAAACAGGATGGCTATCAGGCTTTGGTCTATATGAACATCGTTGACCCCAACGTCAAAGGACCTAATTATAGCTTAAATAACGTATCCATACTTGACAACGTATTTAGTCAACGACCTTTTGTTAACCAATCTGTCCCCAAAACTAAACTGTTAAAAACTAAACCAATAATTCATCAACAACCACATCGTCAATTTAATATTCACCAACTAATAATATTTACTGATAAGTATCTAAAAATAACTAAAACAAACTCTCGTAAACTTAATATAACTACTTTAACAAAACATGTTAGTCCGGCGCCGAAATACAGTAGTAAGCTTTATAATTATTATTCCCCAATAAAACAATCCAGGGTTATTAACTTTTTATTAAAGCGCCTAAACCCTAGATGCAAGAATATAAATCATTAAGGCGCAAATCATTTTTGTTAACTTATAAACTGGATATTAATCTTCTAATCACTACTAGCAAAGTTTTAGAAAGACATTTCATAGTTTTGTGATCATTAATCTAAGGCTTTAACTGGGTGTGCCGTCCCGAGTCGATTATAATGTCAATCTTCATACCGTCTATAAAATAGTGAGCAGGCAACTTGAGGGTTAGTGATCATCCTAAATAATACGCCAAAAGGTTACTGCCAAAATCTTCATATCTAATCGGAAGTTACGATGCTGTATGTAACTTAGGTCCTGACTGAATCTTGTTTTTGAGTTCGCATAGTAGCCACTTCTTATTTGAGCTAGTCCGGCAATTCCAGGTAAGACTTCGTGTCTTATCATAAAACTTGGAACTTCCTGGATACAGACTACTTCGTCAATTGTTCTTAGGGGCCTTGGCCCAACTAAACTCATTTCGCCTTTTAATATATTAAAAAATTGTGGAAGTTCGTCCAAATGAAAATTACGTAACAGTCGTCCGCTAACTAATACCCTTTGGTCATATGATTGATCTTCTATTTCTCCAAGCGCACATCCTTCAATCATTGTACGAAATTTGTACTCTCTAAAAACGTAGCCAGCTTTACCTACCACATGTTTTGAAAATAAAATTGATCCTGGATCTTCAAACCATATAATTAAACAGATGAGATAGAATAATGGGGATAATAATAGCAGAGCTAAAATACTCAAGACAAGGTCGGTCAGGCGTTTAAGATGCGGTTCTTTAAGCTCAGGGTAGTGCTTCTCTTTGAAGAGCTTTGTAAAATACTCGGTCTGTTGATTGACAGACTCGTCGTAATCCTCAATCAATGATTTATTTTTAACAGAAATAAAAACACTACCGACGAAAGAACCACCTATTACTGTTAGTAATTGTAATACGGTTTCCCACCAGGTAAATTGTTTGATAAATTGCATGCTGACTATACCACCAAAAACACCGGTAATGAAAATAAGTCGGTAATACATGCGTGTACGATTATTGCTTTTCTCTGTGGGTAATAATAGTCTACCCATAATTACCGGAATGGCTAAACAAACAATAAGTAAATAAACAAAATGCATTATTGAATAGGCTTGCTCAGCCAAAAGGTATCGCCTGCTTCGTGATAGTTGATACCAGCGTCGTTAAATAACTTCAGATTGTTCCGCCAGGCACCCATGTTATCTAAAATCAATCGACAACTTGTCATGTGCCGAATTATATCGGTAATAGGAGTAGATTTATATATTGCATGAGGCGAAACTAATAAAATAGCATCAAATTGTTCCAACTCTTCAGGAAAGTTAAAGCTTGGTGTTTTGATGATTTGCTTAATTTCTTTGTCGCTGTAAAGAGGATCGTTGATCTTAACTGTCATATCTTGGCCATCGTTTAATAATTTATCAACTATGATGGTTGTTGGGGAAAGAATATCGACCTTAATATCTTGGGTGTAAGCAAGACCTAATATTCCTATATTCTTAAATCCTTGTTTTATTAAAAAATCAGCAACTCGTTTTGGTTGTTCGCTGTTTGCCTGAATACTTTTTTTCAGAACGCTCAACTCATTTGGTTTTGTAGCCCCGTCTATTACGTAGTAAGGAGCCAGCGGAATGCAATATCCACCGGCACCAAAAGATGGATGATAAGTTTCAACATTCCATTTGGTTCCGGCTAGTTTAAGTACTTCAATCATATTAATATCTGGGTAGGCTAATGTTAGTTGGTTAGCGAAGGTAATATTGAGTTGGCGATAAGCATTCTCGACGCTTTTTACCAAGCAGGCATGACGTGCGTCATGAGCCGGTAGCAAATTGTCGCACACAATGCTTAACGCATCAAGCGCTAGTTTGGTCGCTTTGTCGGTTACACCGCCGACTACCCGGGGTAAGGTTCTAAGCGTTTTATCCGGAGATACAAACCAGTCTCGACGAGGGGCCACCGACAAAAAAAGATCGCGATTAAAATCTATGTGGTATCTTTCCGCTAAAGGCATAATAACGCCCTTTATAATGTTAGGCGAGATGGTACTTTCAATAATGACTATAGGAGCAGAAATATTTTTATTCTCATTATAGTAGCTAAAAATAGACTCTAGAACTTCTTGCAATGCTCCATTATAGGGAAGTCCGTGCCTTTCAGTCGGTACAGCAATTAAATGAACCGCCACGGATGCATTAAGTAATTGCGTTTTGTCGGTTGTAGCTTTGATTAGTCCTTGCTTAGTCAGAGGAGCAACATCGAAATCTAACCAGTATTCAATATTCGGTATACCACTTTTACCATTTGAAAGTATGTCATCTACTACTTTGGCAGATTTGTCATAGCCAATACAATTAATGCCTTCTCGAGCGAAATTAGCCATAGAAGAATAGCCAATATACCCTATTCCCCAAATAGCTAGTTGCCTACCTGATCTCTTTAAGGCTGGTTGAAGTGTTCTGGTCATAAAGCATTTCCAAAATACTTATAATCATCAATCTCCCTCTATATTCATATATTAAATCTAATTCTAAATTAACGCAATTCATCTGTCTACATTTGAATTGACTTGACTGTTGTGAATTAGTATAATTTCGGTGCATATTTAAAACAAAAAAAGGATCAAACAAAATGCACAAAATAAGCAACAAAGACAATAACCATCAAGCAGGATTTGCCCATATACTTTTACTTGCAATTGCTGGAGCGGTCATTGTAGTTGTTGGAGCGGTGGGTTATGTCGTATATAACCACAGTAACAAGGCAAATAACGCTGCCTCTACATCGATACAGCAGCAAACTACAGCACCAAATCAAAGCCCCGTTACAACCCAACCACAACCTACTCCGACTAAACCAGCTCCAACTCCAACGTCCACCACAACTCCAACGTCCACTAGCTCGTCAACTACTAGCTCTTCTACTGAGACTAAACAAACACCAGAATCTCAGACTCCTGAATCTAGTAGCTCAAGTACTACTTCTAGCACTGATAAGACGTCATCAAGCTCGACAGATAACTAGTTCATCGCTATTTTGAACTTTGTGTGGTTGCGTTTTTTATAGCGGCCGTAGGCTGTGTACCGTTATACTCAGTAACTAACGTATTGTAAGCTTTGCTTAAAAGGTTATATTGGTTTATTGCTGTATTTTCTTGAGCTATGTAGTTTTTGTAAATGTTATAGTCGTAATTGTCCTCGTATGTATTACCCGCATTAGCCCAAGCCAAACTATCGGCATAGGCTGTGTTGGCTAGGCTGTCATCTTTGACAATAGTTTGCTTTATTTGTTGAAGCTGGGTCTGTTCATTTTGAAAAACTACAGTAACGCGGTTATAACTATCTACGGCAAGATTTCTATTTGTGAAATATGGCGCATAATAGCTTGTCAACGCTGGTGATAATTTAGAGTACTCAGTACCTAATAAAGAAAATAACTCCAAATCTCGATAGCCAGGCTCTGTTTTGGCAAAGTTTATAACTTGTGCTTCAAGAGCGGCATTAAGGACATGGTTATAGTTGTTTTCTATGGCCATGACTAACTCGCTGCTATAGCTAGAGAAGTAAACAGAGTGCAACATTTCGTAAGCCGCCGTGACTATTTCCTGGTCATAGAGATTTGCCGGCATCTGGCGTATATAGATACGCCCAATTGAATGATTATGTCTGTTCGGTACGTAACATCCCTGTTCAATAAAGCCATTTTTATTATTCGCAGCAGCATTAGCGGCGCAGTCAGAGCTCATTTGAGCGTCAGTGGCGAACTGAGGCTTTGCTCTTAGAAACACTAATTCACCTTTTTTACTCATGCCGGCTTGTTGGGCGAGTAATACCATAGCCGGATTTGCATTTTTAAGGATTAAGTAATTTGAAAATGGTTGATAAAATAAGATTATACTGGCAACAATAACCCCTATTAAGAAGATTAATAAAGGCAGTAAATAATTTTTAAAATTATTGGGGATTCGGTGCTTGCCACTTTCTAAAACAGTATCAGTATTGTTTAGCTCACTGGAAGCGGTATGAACATCCTGCAATGCCTCAGACATGAGAGACATTATAATACAGTTGAGGGTGAGCTGGATACTTTAAATTATCTTTTTAAACTACGGTTTGTCTTTTTGCTTTGCGGTCAAGTTAGTAAAAAAGCTAAAGCCGCATAGGCAACTTCTTATTATTTAGAAAAACATTGCTTTAGCCGACATTAACGTTCTTACAAGAGACTTGATTATCTTATGGCTCTTAAATCAATTAGGTTAATTATATGAACCACTGGAGCTTGAAGTACTGGTTGACTGGGTTGAGCTAGCCGATGAAGTGGTTGTTGGTCTTGCCACAACAAAGTTAGCCACACCATTACCAGTTACTTGCCCTGGTTGATCGCCTACGAAGGTGTAAAGTGGC
>DAHWAT010000008.1 GCA_027327085.1 Candidatus Saccharimonadota bacterium | reverse complement strand
ATAAACCCGTTAAAGGATCTATATTGGCTTCACTGGCTTGGCCTTCGGCTTCGATACGCTTAATTATCTCGGCATCTAATTGTTGAGCTAGTAATCGATTAATCTCTAGAAGTTTCCCGATAAACGGACCGTATATGCCGAAAGCTTCTCGATTTAAATTACTTTTTTGCGCCTCACCTTTATCTGACATAGGTTTATTATGTCACAGATTACATGAATATACAAAATAGTGTTTAAACCTGTACGGGTAACTTTGCTAGCGTAATGTCAGTCTTCAACTACCTGAACATCTCGCCAGAAGGCTACATAATTACTAAAGTCTTTTTTGACAATATCGATGGCTGAGGGCTTTGGTTCAGGATAAGACCAGGCATTATCTCTTGACCAATCATCTTGGTTGCCAACATCGAAATACTGGCAGACACCCTTCCATGGACAGGTATATGGCGTGTCGCTCTTCTTCAGAAACTCGGTTTTGACACTACTGGGTGGAAAGTACCAATTGCGCTCAATGTATATGAGGTCTTGCTTTGGCGACTGAGCGATGACTTGACCTTTCCAGATTGCTTTCATACCACAAATTATATATTAAGTTGTGAGATTTTGTTTAAGATTATGGTTATTATTTAGGCTTTGTTTAAATAATCGTTAATATCTTTCATGAGTTGCTCGGCCACTTTACGTGCTTTTGTTTGGTTTGGTTTAATGCCTTTTTCAATGAAGTCGGAGATTTGTTGATAGGTATCGGTCATGTAATCATTAATTACGGCAATGTAGTAGCCGCTGTCTTGCATTTCCTTTAGTTCATTAAGAGCTGTTCTTAAACGGTTTTTATGGTCTTCAGCATCAACAACATCACCATACCTTTTAGATAGTCTGTCTTGCCAAACAAGAAAATTAGGCGGTAATAAAAAAATAGCCATTACTTTAGAATCAAGTTGCTTATATTCTCTAGTCCCTTGAACATCGATATCGGTTAAAGCTATTTTGCGCTGTCGTTGAGCTGCCTTAAATTCATCAACGCTTGTGCCGTATAAATTACCATGAATTATTTTAGCCTCTATAAACTGGCGCTTATCTAGCATCTGCTCAGCCGTAGCTTTATCTATAAAATGATAGTCAAGGCCATCTTCTTCCGGTATACCTTGGTTTATCCGAGGTGGACGAGTAGTATGCGAAACAATATGATAATACTGATTGGTTTTCAGTAATTCTGCATTGAGTGCACCCTTACCGGCACCAGTCGGACCGACTAAAAGTAAAATTTTAGTGTGCTTAATAAGTTCAATCGCTTCTTGAGATGGTTTATAGGCAGTAAGTTTTTGAATTAAATTATCTTCCATTGATCAACAAATTATACCAGATCTAATCCCTTTTTAGCATGACCATGAAAGCATCTGCCGGTATATCGACTTTACCAAAACGTTTTAGTCTTTTTTTACCTTTTGCCTGTTTTGCTAAAACTTTTTTCTTCCTAGAAACGTCACCACCATATAGTCCACTAGTAACATCTTTACGGTAAGCACTAATATCTTCTCGGGCGATAAACTTGCCACCAATAGCTGCTTGAAGTGCTACCTGGAAGTTTTGTCTAGGAATAATATTTTTTAATTTGGCAACTACGTCACGGCCTAAACTATCTGCTTCACTCCGATGAGCCATTAGACTTAAGGCACCGATCAAGTCTCCAGCTACGTAAAAGTCCAGTCTTACTAAATCTTCAGCTCGATAATCTTTAAGTTCATAACTAAATGAGCCATAACCGCTAGTCAAACTTTTGAGTTGATCATAGAAATCTGTTAAAAGATTAGCTAGCGGAGCTTCAAACCCTATAAAAGCTCGGCCGCCGCTATAGCTAATATTTTTTTGTAAACCACGTTTTGAAGCAATTAGCTGAATCACAGACCCAACGAATTCTTGCGGTACAATAATCTCTCCTTTAATCCAAGGTTCTTTGATGGTCTGAATCTTAGCCGGATCGGGTAGATCGGAAGCACTTTTAATATCTAACTCCTGGCCGGTAGTTAGCAAAATTTTATAGTCGGTAGAAGGGTTAGTGACCACTAAATCGAGGTTGTACTCTCTTTCTAGCCTTTCTCTAACAATGTCCATATGTAGTAAGCCTAAAAAGCCAATCCGCATGCCAAAGCCCAAAACTGGTGAATTTTCTGGCTGAAACTGTATGGCGGAGTCACTTAAGGAGAGGCGTTCAATAGCCTCTTTAAGTTGATGGTAATCTTCATTGCTTTCAGGGAAGAAGCCAGCATAAACAAACGGCTTCACGTCCTTATATCCGGGCAGAGGTTGTGACGCTGGGTTGGTAGTTAAAGTGACCGTATCACCAACTTTAGCGTCACGAGTAGATTTTAAATTAGTTACGATATAGCCTATTTCGCCACTATCTAATTGATCGTTTGGCTTTAAATTAGGATTTAAATAGCCAACCTCAAGGGCTATGCCATCAACCCGAGAAGACATAATTCTAATTGAGCTATTCTTGCTTATGCTGCCTTCAAAAACTCGAACATATAAAATAACTCCGCGGTAGTCGTCATAATAACTGTCAAAAATTAAAGCCTTGGCCGAAGACTGACGATTGGTCTTGGGTGCTGGAAGACGTTCTATGATGGCTTCCAAAACATTATCTATCCCTTCACCGGTTTTAGCTGAAACCAGCAGTATGTCGCTAGCCTGACACCCTAGTAAGCTAACTATTTCATCAGAACATTTACTGATATCTGCCGCCGGTAAGTCAATCTTATTAAGTATTGGTATTATTTCAAGCTCAGCTTGAATAGCTAGATAAACATTGGATACGGTTTGGGCTTGGATACCTTGAGTGGCATCAACCACGAGCAAAGCCCCTTCACAAGCCTCAAGACTACGGCTGACTTCGTAGCTAAAATCAACATGGCCTGGCGTGTCGATAAGATTAAGTTCATAGCCCTTATAGGTCATACGCACCGGTGCCAATTTGATAGTGATTCCCTTTTCGCGCTCCAACTCCATCCTATCAAGCAGTTGCTCTTTCATATCCCTTGGAGCAACTGTGCCCGTTTTCTCCATGAGTCGATCAGCTAAAGTAGATTTACCGTGATCAATATGAGCAATAATAGAAAAATTACGTATTCGATTATTTATCATTAGATATACTATAACAGCTTTAACAGAGAAGATTTTAAATTAGAAGTTAATTTTGACTGGTGTTAAAACAATTTTCCTGATTCTATTTATAACTGGACGGACCTCTTCTAAGTCGAATAAAGATGAAACGCCTATGTGAACTATAAAGGTTACTCCGGAAATCAGCAGTAACTTACCACCAAGCGTAAAAATACCCTTGTCATTGATGCCTAATGGGTAAAGCGATATCATGATGAAACTGGCAACAACACTAAAACCTGTAACTGACATGATTCGCCAAACGCCACTCCAAAAAGCTACATCGAACAGTTTATGGTCTCGGTGGAGCATAATTGTTGATAGAATTAAAACTTCTACTAAGGCTACGATTGATTGAGCCATAGCCAGTCCATCTACCCCATAATTACTGGGTCTGGAAAGGGTAATGGCCAAAAATACATTTAAGCCAATGGTGAAAATTGATACAAACATAGGTGTTTTAGTATCCATTCGAGCATAAAACCAGCGTGAAATAATAGCGTACATAATCCTAAAAAAGATGGCTAAGGTTAGAAAGCCAAAAATAGTTGCTATTTGAGGACTACCATGAGCGTAGATTAAGCGGGCTAGATAACCTCTGCAGAAATAACAAAGTACGACCAGGGGGGCACTTATCCAAATCATCGCCCTTATAACCATCAGAAAATCTTTCCTAAATAAATCCGGCCTTCCAGAACTTAGTCGATTATTAAGCCTAGGAAAAGCAGCCGTAGAGATGGCTGTACCGATTAACAGTATTGGGGCAGTCGATAAAATAAAGGCATTGTCATAGAAAGTTATATTACCACTACCCAGGCCTGAAGCGATGTGAGTTTCAACAATGTTTTCGATTTGATCCATGCCTTGATCAAGTGACCTAGGTGGTAAGTTGCGCAATATCGAATGAAACCCAGGACTTTTCCATTTAATCCTTGGTTTCCAGGAATAGCCTATTTTCCAAAGACCCAGTATAACAATACCCAGCTGAAGAATACCTCCAGCTAAAGCGCCAATGCCTAAACCAACTAAACCAATATTATTTTTAAATAAGTAAATACTAATAATAATTGATACGTTATAGAAGAGTGGTGCTATAGCATAAAAAAAGAAACGCCCTAAAGCCTGCTGAGAGGCGTTTAAAATCCCTGAAACCATAAACAGGAACGGATTAAAGGCGATTAGACGCATAATATTAGCTGCCGTTGATGTTTGAGCCGGTGAGAGTCCTGGAGCGACAACATAATGAATTAAAGGCCTGGCAAAAATTAGAATAATCACGCCAACTATAGCCATTAAAATGGCTAGGAAATTCATCAGGCTATTGGATAGTTCCCACATGCCTTTTCGATCATTTTTAGCTAACCGGTCAGCTAAAACCGGCATAAAAGCAACACCTAAAGCTCCGGCTGCAATTGTATAAAAGAAAAGGTCCGGCACGTTAAAAGCCGCGAAATAGGCATCGGTGCTGTGTGGGCCGGTTGTTGGAAAGTTAGCATTAACTAACTTGGTTCGTAAAAAACCAAGCAATTGTCCGGCTAAAGACGTAGCCATTAAAAGCGCGGCGACGTTAGATAAACTAACACGGCCTTTTTTCTTACTGGAGGTGACAGAAGGATTCATTCACTACTAGTATAATGCAGCTGCCGCAGGAAGTTTAGCCCCTTTAAGAATTTCAGCAACTTCGTCAGCTTCAACTGTTTCCTTTTCGAGTAACTTATCCTTTAGCGATTCAAGCTTTTCTCGATTGGCTTTAATCACCAACCTAGCTCTTATGGCGGCTTCGTTAATTAAATCTTCGACTTCATCGTCGATCATTTTAGCTGTTTCGTCTGAGTAATCACGTTCGTGAACCAAGCGGTCTATCATCATGCCATCGTCTGAGCGAAAAACTTGGTTTCTCAGCTTTTTGCCCATACCCTGATTAACAATCATGTCCCTGGCCATCTCTGCAGCGCTTGGCAGATCACTACCCGCACCAGTCGTTATATGATCATAGCCAAGAATGATTTCTTCAGCTACACGTCCACCCAAAGCCCTAGCAAGGGCATCTTTAAACTGGACTAAGCTAGTAAACATTCTGTCCTCTGGCGGTATAGACCAAGTGACCCCTCCAGTATTACCGCGTGGAATAATAGTAACCTTATGTACTGGATCGGCATCTGGTAAAACATGGCCTACTAAGGCATGCCCAGCCTCATGATATGCCGTTACTTCTTTGTCTTTATCGGTCATAATGCGGCTTTTACGTTCGGGTCCAATGGCTACTCGCTCAAAAGCCTCAGTCACATCTGCTTGGCTAATCTGAGTGTGCGAATTTCTGGCAGCAATAATGGCTGCTTCATTGGCAATATTGGCTAAATCGGCTCCTGAACTTCCAGCAGCCTTAGCGGCTAATGAGTCTAGGTCAACATGCTTGGCTAAAGGCTTCTTTTCGAAATGAACTCTTAAAATAGCTTCTCTGTCTTTACGATCTGGCAGCCCAATATTAACTCGTCTATCAAAACGACCCGGTCGCAGCAAAGCTGGATCAAGCACGTCAGCTCGGTTTGTGGCCGCTAAAACGATCACGTTTTGGCCTTGTTCAAATCCATCCATCTCTACCAGGATTTGGTTAAGGGTCTGTTCTCTTTCATCATGACCACCACCCATGCCGCTACCACGACGGCGGCCAACTGCATCAATTTCGTCAACAAAAATTATACAAGGCGAGTTTTTCTTAGCCTTAGAAAATAAGTCTCTTACCCTAGAAGCACCAACACCAACAAACATTTCGACAAATTCGGAACCGGAAATGCTAAAGAAAGGCACGTTGGCTTCACCAGCTACTGCTCTGGCTAGCATCGTTTTACCGGTTCCAGGAGGACCAACTAATAGCACTCCTTTAGGAATGCGAGCGCCCATGGTATTAAACTTCTTTGGAAACTTTAAAAACTCTACAACTTCTTCTAGATCCTGCTTAGCCTCAGCCGACCCTGCAATATCTTTAAAGGTCGCTCTGTCCTTTTCGTTACCATATAGCCTAGCCCGGCTCTTACCAAAGCTTAAAGCTTGATTACCCTGGCCTTGAGCGCTCCTGAGCATAACGTAAAGCAATATGCCTATTAAGATAACTGGGCCAAGCGTTTCAATTAAAGACAGAGCCACTGAACTACCGGCATTAGACGATTTAAAGGTATATTGAGCTTTAGTTATGTTAAAACCTTGTGATTTTAGACTGGAGTTTGGATCAACATAAGCCTTAAGTGATGCTTGAGTTTGGCCTTTTGGAGTAATTTCTAGCTCATTACCGCTAACCAACACCTTGCTGTAATCTCCGGCGTTATTATTGGCAAGCGCTTGTGTCGCACTAATCTCTTTTAACTTAGTAGGTTTTGCGTATGCTGCAAAAATTATTAGCGCAAACAGTACAATTAAAGCAATAAAGCCAGCATTTTTGGCATTGCGATTTTTAGTTGATGGTTTACGGTTCTGCCCCGAAAATTTATTATCCATAAATGACTATTATACCTAAATACCTTATCTTTAAGATAGACTTAAAGTTGTCTTATTAATAATTAAATAACGATTCTGATAAATCGGAAAGCGTTGGTTTACCCTTGCTACTTTAGCAGATACTGTCAGTCTTTCAAGAATTTGATTACTAAAACCTGATAAATTATTGCTTCTGAGCCATGTAGCTAGGACTTCTCTAGACAAACAGTGTGGCAGCAATATGAACCAAGATCGATCAAGACCTTCTTCAATAATATTGGCGCTCACAAACTGACTTAAGTCGTAATCAAGCTGCCTATTAATAACGCTAAGGTTATTTAATATACTAATAAACTGAAGTCTAGCTGAAGCATCAAACTTAGGTAACAGATTGATTCTAATGTAGTTTCTCAGATAATGTTGGTCTTTATTGGTGTAATCCTCATGCCAAACAAGATGATTAGCTTTAGCGTATTTAATAATCTCAGATTTAGGATAATTAATTAAAGGTCTGAGCCTTAAGTCATTATTTTTAAGTGAACTTAGACCTTTTCTGCCCGTACCACGAATCAAGTTTAAGATAGCAGTTTCGATAAAATCATCCTGATGATGAGCGGTAATGATTGCAGCTGCTTGGTACTTAAGTTTAATTTCTTCCAAAAATTGATAGCGTTTGGCTCTTGCCAGACTCTCACTAGCAGTCGCTTTCAGTTTTAGGTTGATTGATTCAAATATTAATTGGTTAACTTCAGCAACTTGTTTTACTAAGGCTTCATCCAATGCTGAATCATGTCTTATGCCATGATTGACGTGAGCTACTATAAGCTGCCAGTTGTTTTGGCTTTGATGTTTAATGAGTAGGTCAATTAAAACCATCGAGTCAACACCGCCACTTACTGCAACTATATAGGTTTTATGCCTAGGTAGCGCTATCTCCATCATCAATTTATTGTACTTAAAATTTAGAGTTATACTATATCAGGAAAATAAAATAAACATGTTAGATGATTGTCTATTATTACTTGCTGGCTTTTTAGTTGGTGCCATGAATGCTATTGCCGGGGGTGGCATGTTTCTAGGCTTTCCGGTAATTATAGCTTTTGGCCATGTTTCGGCCTTGATTGCTAACGCCACAGCAAATGTTAGTGTTTTGCCTGGCAGTATTAGTTCAGCGTATGGGTACAGGAAACAATTTAAAAAAATTCCTAAAGTCTTCTTTTTGCTTTTATTGCCTGCTTTATTCGGTTCTGCCATCGGTGCCTTATTACTGCTTCACACATCAGCTAATAATTTTGAAAGTTTTGTGCCATGGCTACTCCTATTTGCTGTCTTACTATTTACTATTCAGCCATGGTTTTACGATAAGCTAAAAAAACGCTTTAAAAGGAAGAACTCTCAGCAAGATATAAGGACCATAATATTCATCGGCTTAGGTCTCATTCCATTAGCAATATACGGTGGTTATTTTGGAGCTGGTTTTGGTTTCGTTATGCTTGCTTTCTTAGGCTTTACTGAACTACATAGTTTCGTACACAGAATGAATGCAGTAAAAAATTTATTGTCGGTTTCAATTACCTTTGCTGACATTGTTCTTTTATTTAACTCTAATCTGATCAATTGGCATATTGGCATAATTACTGCTATCGGTAGTAGCCTGGGAGGTTACTTCGGGGCTACTTATATTCAAAAGGTTAATACGCGTATTATTCGTATTGCTATAATAATTATAGGGCTAGCTGCAACTATCTATCTTCTAGTTACTAGCTAAGGTAGATAATGGCCAGTATTAATGCTATATTGGCTAACGCATGGTTTAAGTTTGGCGGCGTAGCTCAGCTGGTTAGAGCACAGGACTCATAAGCCTGGGGTCAGTGGTTCAAGTCCACTCGTCGCTACCATACTGGAATTTTCGGCATTTTGTGTCATTATTTGCTTAATTAACAGCCCTTTATATTAGCCAATAGTTTTTTAAGTTTTTGTTTTAGAGCTTTGTACCACTCCCCTTATAATAAACACACTGTGCTGAGCTATAGCCTAAAAGGTCAGCCTTGGTAAGCAACTTGTTTAGTAGATTGAATCTCCCTAACTAACTCCCAGCACCTTTTAACTCCTGTTTTATGAGTGTCCAATGCATCAAACTCATGCCTACCAGTTTTAGTATTCTTCAAGTGGGATAACGGTTATTGCTTGTGTTCTGCCTTGATGTTTAGGGTTATCTGTAATAAGTTTAGCTTCTTCTTGTTTAGCTAGAGCAATAAAACAAGCATCATAGTATGTAATGCCTAGATCTTTGGCAATCCTGTATGTTTCCTTAGATAGTTTTTCAGATAAGTCTACGAACTGTATTGGCATAATGAATAAGTCCTTGAAGGTTATGCTTGCATCAGAAGTCTCAAGTTGTTTTTTCATAAGTAGCGTGTTACCAATCTCGTACTTGGCAAGCTCAGGAGCTAATAATGTAACCCGCTCTTCAACGGCGTCACGTAAAACCTTATCGGATTGAGCTAACCGTTCTTCATCTTGCTGATTGAGCCATTTAACAATGACTGAGGAGTCGATTACCAGTTGAGTCATATACTATCAACCTTAATGATTATACCTGTCTTCAGCTATAAATTTAGACAGGTTGCCGCTCTTACCCTTAATTGAGCGAGCTTCTTTTACTGCTGCCCAAACGACCTCCCAGTCTGCTTTAGGCTGATGAGGCTTAATGACTATTGCGTCAGAATTTACTACAGTAATAGAAACAGCCGACATGGGATTTACCCAGCTAACTGCTTTACGAATATTGTCAGGTATAGTCAATTGACCCCTATTACGAATAATACTAACTGTTTTCATACTTTCAGAATATCAAATAGTCTGATATGTGTCAATATCTTATTAACCACTGTTTGATGAGAGCCCAATGCATACAACTCATGCCTACCAATTTAATTACTAAAGCTCTTTTAAGAGTTTTTGCTTAAAATGTTATTGTTAAAACATGCCTGAAAAGTTAGGTATTAGACAAAGATTAATTAATGTTAAAAATTCAATTAGTTTCTACGCAGAAATAGAGCTGATACCAGCTCCTGCTTTTAAGGCCAGCCAGCCCTATTATCCTGTTACTTTAGAGACTGATACCGAAAAGGAACAATCAGTTTAGATTGACAAATAACGGTTTTATTAATTTTTAGCACGCTAATAGGTCAATAATCTTCGCGACTTAATCTTAAACCATTTAGAGCAGTATTCTTATCTAACTTGTTTTACTTTAAGACTATGTTCTTGTATAATTATTGTCATGTCTTTTGAAGTGAGTCATTCAGCTTCGGCTGCCGATCAAGGTGATTTCAGAGGAGAAATGCAAGATTTTACCCTTGATGCAATATCAAGCGATGGAACGCGTTTCTTTGGTATTTTTGATGGGCATGGTGATTATGGTGACTTTATTGCACATGAGTCTGAACGTTTTATTAGTAGGGCGGTGAAACACGTCCAGATTTATAACCCCAGCTCTTTAGACAGTGCTCGGTTTGTGAGATCAAAACTAAGAGATTTAGATAAAAATTTATCTAGAGATGGACTTGCCAATGCTAGCGGATCAACCGCTACTATTGCCTGTATTAAGTCTGGTTTTATATCTGTAGTTTACCTTGGCGATAGTGAAGCAATATATTATCCAGACAGCAGTGAGGCCATTCCATTAATAGAGCCTCATACTACAGATAACAAAACCGAGGTTGCTCGAGTTGCAAGTTTAGGATATCAAACAAGAGACTCTGACTATTTTAACGATGTCATTATGGTTTCCAGGGCAATCGGCAACCATAAAAATGATTTCGTTATTGCCGAAGCTGAAATTTCTAGTTACAAAATTCAAGAAGCAGGCACCCTAGTAGTTGCAAGCGATGGAGTCTGGGGAAAAGCTGATAATGATAATCATGCATATGTAGAACGTTTAGTAAGGCAACTACAAAGTGATGATACAGAAGAGATTTTCGAATTAGCCTCTAATCTTACCTATATAATGTCTGGGCGAACCCATGACAATGCTTCTGCAGTAGTAGCTAGAATTAAAGCTAGCAAGACGCACGCGCCTGTCTTAAAACGTTTTCTACGCAAATAGTCAAAATATCTTTTATTAACCCTATTGTTAACAAAAAGTTTAGAAAAATAATAGAGCTCTCTTGCGCATGAGAGCTCTATTGTACTGTTTATAGCTTTTTTAGTAACTTATCAATCTCGGTAAACTCTTGAGAAGTTACTAGTTCAAAAGCCAAACCATCATTGCTTTTCATAATGATGATCCTTACTTTTTATTGTTAATGTTGTTTGTTTTGCGATCACTCAACATTTAACATTATACACAAATTTGTTATTTTGTCAAATTTGCTATGTTTTTTGTTTTGTTGACCTCACTTATATATTAGTCCCGTTAACTGAAGTAAATCAATATATAATTTGATTAATCTGTTGTATTTTTTGCAGAAATAGTCATCCGCCAAAAAATGAATATTGCCACAACAAAAATCGCTATAACCAAGCCTAGCAAGAAAAAGTTAACGTTATGTTGCTCAATTTTTGTCTGAGGTTTTGGTATGGCGGCAGTCGCCGCCGGTAAGCTAACGGCCGGCAAAGCCGTAGGGCTTAAGCTAATACCGTTTGTTTGGTTAAATAAGTTGACTTGAGACGATTGTAAATTAGCCTGAGCAGCATTAAGACTATTGTTGGTTGTAGCAGCCTGAGGATTTTGAGTGTTAACTTGATTTCCTGCACTACTTGATGATCCTAAACTATTTTGCATTAAGTTTAATTGTAAATCTTCAGCTTAAATAAACCAAAAAGACTAGATTATTCTAAAACCAATTAAAAAGCCAACCAGAATTAAGATCAGACCGCTGAGTAGCTCGCTATAGCCTTCAACATTAGTCTTTAAGCGACTACCTATTTCCATACCTAATAGGGCTAGGCAAACACTTAGAATACCGATTGTAGCAATGGTTTCAACAATTGGTTCATTGGTGGCACCTAAGCTAAAACCGACAATCAGGCTATCGATACTAATTGATAAACCCATAATCATTAGCTTTTTTAAGCTGTTAGGTGTCTTTGGCTCGGTTTCGGTATTTAAAAAATCTTGTAGTATCGCATAAATCCCTGTTAATATAAGCAGCCCCCCGCCAAATAAACTAGCTTGTGAACCTAGAGAGCTAGAGAGGCTTCGGCCAGCAAAAAAGCCAATTATAGGCATACTAGTCTCAAAACCACCGAAAACCAAGCTATTGCGTATACGGTGTTTTTTGCTAAGGCCAGCAAGACCCATAGCTACAGATATAGCAAAATTATCCAGCCCGACCGATAAACCCACCAGTATCAAAGCTAGTAATTTAGTCATTAATAGATAATAGCTATATCTAGATTTTAGAGCAAGAATACGGTCTCACGTTTTGGTTGCATGATCAGAAAGTCCAAGTATATTGGAGTTTAAATTTCATTCTTAGCGAACTGAATAAATATTAACAGCTCAATAGATATGTGCCCCTAGTGGGTTAGTCTACAGCGGCATAATAGGCCTTAATACCTATTTGATGTAACTAGTGCTACTCAATATTTTGTTTGCCGTTTGCACATCTATATTGCTAAACCATTGTTGTGCAGCAGAGGATGTTACATAAGTTGCACCACTTAGGTTGCTAAGATATAGAAGCTGACGGGCTGTGCTAGTAGTGTTATTATTGACAAGAGTAATATTAAGACTGTTACTATCGGTGCTTCCCGCTTTTATGCCCTGTGATGCAACCGAAAGAGCAGGAATAACAGATGAGCTTGGGGTGGAAGAGGTCACGTCATTGACGTTAGCGGTACAGTTAGTTATTGCTTGTACTATGTCTAGATTGCTTGCGTTAGTTGTCAAAGGCTTAACACTTAGTATACTGCTAGGACAGTCTGTCGCATTTTCGTACCCATACATACCATCGTCCGGTGTTCCTTTCGGAAGATAGTTAACGGCTGTTGTTCCCGATGGGCTAGTTATTGTGTATCCATTACTATCGCTGCCACTTAATTTCCAATTGCTTGGATACTTCAGGCAAAGCCCACCACTGCTTGAACAGAATTGCCGCCAACCAGCGTAAGGATTGGTTGCTGTAGTTGATTTACTAGAGCTAGTAGCACTTTTTGACACTGTATTGTTTGTACTATTAGTGTTATGGTCATTATGGTAAACCATATAACCAACTGCACCTATTACAACCAGAATAAGTACTACCAATAGGGCTTCAATTATGGTGAAGCCTGTTTCGTTTTTTGTTCTTTTCATAATGTTTTAATCATAAGTAATAACAAAATAAATTACAACCCCGCATACTGAAACATTTAACTTCTTAGGGATTTTAGAGAAATAAAAACTTCTGCTGCAATAAAGGAGGTAAAACCTAGTAGACTCCCATGCCATATGTAAGTGTACCTAATTACCGAAGTAATGGGTACATTTGTAATATACGAGGTAAATAAATAGAGACCGGTCATGGAACACGGTCTCGTATTTTGGGTGCATGATCTGGTTGCAGCGAGTAGACTCGAACCAAACCATTGATATACTATCGTCGCTTTCACGACTCGCTGTATCCTAGCATAATTTCTAACTCTGTTAAAATCATTTTTAGCATATATTTTCTTAGTTTTTGTTATTATTTTTGTTATACTTTTTACATGACGACATTAAGTATTTCACTAGATGAAAAGCTAAAAAAAGAGATCGAAAGATTCTCAAAGGAAGACGGCGTTTCTAAAAGCGTTGTGGTACGCCGTTTGCTGGAGCAAGCTGCCTGGGAGCGAACCTGGAAAGACATGTCAGCCCAAATCCGTAAAAGGCTAGATGAACTTAATCTTACCAGCGTTGACGACATAGAAAAATATCTAGGATGAAGCCTGTTCGAGTAGTCCTGGATACGAATGTGTATATTGCGGCAGCGTTGAATCCACAAAGCATTATCTACAAGATAGTTGAGGATTCAGCCGCACGGTATTTAGCTGAGTACTTTACCTCCCCGGAAATACTGCAAGAACTACAGGATAAGTTAGAGAGTTCTAAACTTGGGTTTTCCCGAGACAATGTCGTGCGTTGGTTAAATCGCCTTGAACAAGCCGTCACTGTGATACGACCACACAGAAAAGTTGATGTACTTAATGATCGTGACCCAGATGACAATAAGATCCTGGAGTGCGCATTGGAAGCCAAAGCTGACTTAATTATTACTGCCGATCTTGATTTGTTATCACTCAAAGAATTTCATAATACAAAGATTGTGCACACTAGCTTCGTGAAATACTTGTTCCCTCAGCTTAAAGACAAATAAGTGATGGATGCTGGTCATGGAACCCGGTCTCGGTTACGAGTGCCCAGCCCTCATATAGAGGATCGGATGGTTCTGGGACCACCTCTAAGAAGTTATTGTGGGATTTTCAACGAATTACAAAGTTCGAGCCGAATGGGGGGAGGACTCGAACCTGACAACATGGGTGAAGATTCAAGGGATAATTAAAAAGACCGGTCTGGGGACCCGGTCTACCTCTGTTGGTGCATGATCTGGTTGCGGGGGCAGGACTCGAACCTGCGACCTCGTGGTTATGAGCCACGCGAGCTGCCGCTGCTCCACCCCGCGATAATTCCTAAGATCAGTTATGCATTATACCAACAGAGGTAGTAATTGTAAACAAACTTTTAAACATTTCTATGTAAAAAGAAGTTGAACCAAGAGTTATAGTTATTTTGAATTGTTGATTGTTTGGTTGTTTTTGGTGGGGTTTTATCTAGAGAAGGAATGTTAACCGTATAAGCTAAAGCAACCTGAGGTGCTACTAAAATTTCTTTTTCACCTGGATCGGCTAAACCAAGGTTCTCTCTTGCGGCAATGTCTAGATACTGTTTAGTCTGGTAATATTCGTTCTGCAGCTTTTGATTATCGTTTTGTAAGCTTTGAAGGGTATTTTGCTGTTTCAAAGCAGTAATTTGCTTTTGTAAGTGATAGTTAGTTTCTATGGCTTTAACACCACTCCAACTTATAAGTAATACTATGACAACAAAAACTAACTGACCTAAAAACCTAACATCATTTAATCTGCCTAGAAAATACTCTATTTGTTTTGGATATTTTATTTTTTTAATCATATCTTGCTTATAATATTATATAACTTTGCGCCAAATCTGCTATACTCGCAATAATAAGCTGTCGCTGAGATGAATACACGGGGGTGTAGCTCAGTGGTTAGAGCAGTCGGCTCATAACCGATTGGTCCCTGGTTCAAATCCAGGCACCCCCACCAGCTTGCTTACTTATTAAATTATAAAACGCAATGTCTTAAGAAAGACCTAACAATAAGTTATGGCATATCGGCCGATATTGAGTTGTCAAATTAAAGACTCTATGCCAAATTGCTGTATCTTGTAAGTAAGGGACTGGATTTTACGAGCTCGATTTAAAGCTGAACTTAGAAAAAAATCTAATTCTGTCTCTTTAAATTTAGGTTTATGATCTACTAATTGGCGGGTTATTTGTGGATTTTGAGCAATTACGATCTCTCTTTTTCTTAATTCGTCTAGCTCTACCACAGCTTGTCCTTTGACAACGTTTAGTGAGAGCAGGTACGTAAAAGCATTTTTTTGAATGTGATCAAGTAAATCGTTGTCTAGATTGGGCAGAATGCCGATAGTTGATTTATCCCCAGGTGTACTGTTTTTAGAAGCAGCGCAACCGGCAGCAAGTCGAATTAGATAATCAACCGAAGCATTATTATCTAGATAAGTTTCGGATTTAGAAAAAGCTTTTAATCCTTCAAAATAGTTATTGCCGATACTTATGGAATGAAATCTAATAAGTCCCATTTCATCTAAAACTGCGGCCGATCTTTCCATAAAAAAACCTATGTCAATTTTTGCATCACTCTCAATAACTTGCATGGCCATGCTACCTAATTCAATCGGTCGATTATCTAGGAGGTTATCGCCTGTAGGGTGACCTTGGTCACTAACTTCTGTTTGATAAAAGGTTTCAAGAGCTGTCATAGCTAAGTTTGCCCACTTAATTTTTTGTTTTTAAGGGCTAATGTTTATTATCTGCCTAATTAATAAAAATTCAAGAGGCTAAAATACTAAGAATAAGCTTAAAAAGTTTGACATAGAGACTATAATTAAATTTAGGATAATTAACTAAAATAAAGTTATATGCCTCACAGCCAAGAACAGATAATCGATAACGTACAACTATATAAAGGGCCAGAAATTGATGAGCCTAGTTTCAGGATATATGATTCCGTGTTAGAAGGCCGTTTTGAAATTGTAAAAGGTCCTTTATTCAACAATGCGACCACCCTGCCTTACGGTGAAGATGCTGACGTTTACTCACCACCTGTAACTGAAATTTACGAGGCTGTAGATTGGGTGAATAAAAATGGCCAAACGGTAGCTGTAAAAACTTTTAAACCGAACTCTGAGGTATTAAGACAAGACGTTCAGCGTGAATTAACTGCCCATGCTTTACTGAGCGGCAATCAAGGCATCGTTGAAGTTGAATACGTTGGTCCTGTTAACGAAGGACCGGTGCCCCAACACATTCTAATAACCAGGATGGCCGAAGGCACAGTCCTTGACTATATCAATAAAATAGATGAGACTCAGCGGCAAAAAGTGGCGCTTCAAATAGCTTCTAAAATTTTGCCTGGTTTAGTCGTTATGCATGGTATTGGTCTAGTTCATAAAGACATCAAGGCAGCCAATATACTGAGGCAAAAAAATGGTCAACAAATGGATTATTTATTGACAGATTTTGGGCTAGTTAGATCAACAGAGGCTAGATTGAAAGCTCTGACTGATCCCAGAGAGATTAAACTTTGGACAGCCTTAAAGGCGCAGGGAGTAACCGGCAGCCTAAATTACATTGCTCCAGAATTAATTAATGATCCAGACTTAGTCACCCCAGCCATAGATATTTACAGCCTGGGCTCAACTCTTTATAGAGTTTTAACTGGCCAAAAACCGTTTGCATCTAGGACTTTTACTGAATATGCTAGAGAGGTAAATTATGGTGTTGCTTTTAGGCCCAACCAATTAAACTTTTCTGTCATTCATGAGGTGTCTGAGCTTATCATGGATTGTTTAGCGGTTGATCCGGTTAAGCGGCCCAGTTCTCAAACTGTTTTAAAAAGAGTTGAAGAATTACAGGCTAATCTTGAGTAAAACTAATTTTATCTAAGGTTTCTATTAGCTCATCAGCACTGGTTGACTGCATTAGTTTTTCCCTAATTTCCTTGGCGCTATCAAAGCCATTGATATAAATTTTACAAAATTTATTTAAAGTGTGTATTGGTCTAGAGCGATCAGACCAAGTCTCTTTAAATAATAATACGTGCTTTTTATAAAGCTTAACTCGGTCTGATGGTGTCATTGTTGGCCAAGGACTACTACCGCTAAAAATATAGGGGTCTTGAAAAACACCGCGGCCTATCATAATACCGTCTAAATTATACTTTTCTGCTAGTTCTAAACCCTGTTCACGACTTGTAACATCGCCGTTACCTATCAGTTTGGTTTGAGGAGCAATTCGGTCCTTTATTTTGACTATTTCGGCGATGGCATCCCAATGAGCTGGGACCTTACTCATTTCTTTTCTAGTCCGTCCGTGAATGGTTAGCATGGCTATATCGTGATTAAGAATAAACTCGGGCCAACTAAAATCTATCTCGTTCCAGCCAAGCCTGGTTTTAACACTTAAGGGTAATCGTCCCCTAAGCCCAGCTTTAGTGGCCTTAATAATTTCTGAAGCTAATGGTCTATCATTAATTAGGGCTGAGCAAGTACCAGCCTTAACTTCATTTTTTTGGGGACAACCCATGTTAAGGTCAACGCCGCTAAAGTTCACCCCTTTCGGCAAACCTAGTTCCTGGGCTAAGCTACCACTGGCTATTTCTTGAGCGGTCTTTTTAAAGTTTTCGGGATGTTTACCCCAGAGTTGAACAACAAGCGGCACCTCCTCTTGAGTAAAGTAAAGTTTTTTTAATAGTTTAGCCCTACCTGGACTCTGCAGGCCATCAACATTCACAAATTCAGTAAACAATAGATCTGGAGCTGCACATTTTGAAACTATGCGTCGAAAAACACTATCTGTTACATCATCCATAGGCGCCAATATAAATATTGGTTTTTTTGGCTTCACGCTAATTTAAGCTTTCTTAATAATGAATGGCTGAGATGATGGATCAAATTCTCTGTTAATGATCGCTCTAAACTCTGCTTTAACCTGATCTTCGTCTAAGTCCCTAGCTTGGAATAACTTACCATAGCGCTTATATGCCTCTATTATTTTCCGTCTCTCGCGTCTTCTTTGAGGTGCACAGACTGGTTCGCCAAACTTATCTTCAAAGGCCTCAAAAGCACTTTTAGCTTCATCATCTCTAAGAGTTTTTTGGACAACTTGATGATCAGCCTTTAGAGCTAAATAACCCATGGCTTTCAAAAAATGGATCTTTGCTAAACGGTTAAATTTATCAGCATTTTCACCGGCTCTAGCGCCTTGAGAACTTACACTCATTCTTCGACCTCGATAATCTGTTTTAGGACTTACAGATTGCTTTATTTCAAGATCGGCTCTAAACTTTCCGTCGTTTTTAACTTTCCAATTAAAACCTAGTTTAGTGTTTCGGACACTTAAGTCCGTTAAGGCTTGGTATGCGTAGGCCAGATGTGCCATATGTTCAGGGATGGTTTCAAACGGTACATCTTCAGGAGGTTCAAAAGTAGTGATTGGCTCAGAGTCATTAGGTAAATTGGGCACATAACCGCCAGTCTGTTCATGAAACAGTATTTCTTGGTCTGGATTAATTTTATTCTTAGGAGACATATATATATTTATAGCATAATACGGGCTATATTACAATGATTTTTTAAGCCTATGGCTAGCGGTTGTTGAGTGTATAGATTAGTAAGCTTATTCCCACTTAAATACTCTAAAGGCAATGAAGTAAATAATAATAAACCAGACTGCTATTAGGCCAATCTGAGGACCAATATCAATCAGGCTTTTACCTTGGGTAGTTAACTGCCTAAGACCGTCTATGACAGGTGTTAAGGGCAGAAAATTAGTAATGCTTTGTAGCCAGCCTGGCATTAGGTACCTAGGAAAGAAAGTGCCGGATAAGAATAACATTGGGAAAACTACGATGTTACTTAATGGAGCAGCCTGTCGTTCATTTCTGGCCCAGCCTCCAATAGCTAAGCCTAGGCCTAGAATCATAAAAATACTAAATATGGCAAAAATAAGGATTTCTAGGTAATTACCGTCTACTTTCAGGTTAAAAACTTCTATAGCCACTATAAACTGAACGACAATGGAAGCTAGTCCAGTTATGGCTTGGCTTAACATCGTAGCCGTAAAATACTGCCAAACTTTTAGTGGAGTCGTATGAAGACGTCGTAAAATTCCTTGCTTCTTTAATTCTGGAAAGACATTAACTGGACCAAAGATACCAATACCTATAATCGAAAAACCGAGTAGTCCAGAAAAGGTGTAGTCAAAAGCGGTAAGCCCCTGAGTGTTTTCTTCTTCGCCTGATACTACAATTGGCTGTTTAACGGGCACAAACTTGGCGTTAATGCCCTTAACTACGCCTTGTAGCACCGAAACTAGCGTCTGACCCGTACCTGAAGTGGTTTGATCGTAAAAAACCTTTATTTGCCCAGTTGGAATCTTATTGCTAATTTCACCAAAGTTAGAGGGAAAAACTATAATACCATCAATCTGGCTTTGGCTGAGACTGTTATTAGCTTGGGCTAGGGTTTTGTCGTTATTATTTATTTTGAAGGTTTTAGAGGACTTAAACTGCTTATCTAGTTCTCGGGCAAACACTGAATTAGAATTATTAATTATCGCAACCTTAAAAGAGACATTGCCCGAATTTTTAGTTAAGCTGCCAAACACAAATAAAAAGATTAGCGGAAACAGGATGGTAAAGAACTGAGCTAATCGATCTCTCAAAAACCGCTTGGCACTCAGTTTAGTAAATACCATAACGGTTATTATCTGGCTTTTAAAAGAAACCTGGTGCTGACTAGTAACTTTAATTTGTGATCTGCCGGACTGGTGATTAGGATTGGCTAACTTTTTCTTAGCGACTAGTTTTGGCAAAATTAGCCTTCTGCCAAGGGCTAAAACAATTATTATAATCAGGATTATGGTTATGGTCACTGTTTTAGATCCTTACCTGTTAAGTCAATAAATACATCCTCAAGATTGGCTGCCTCAACCAGGTGTTTTTTCTTAAAGCCTCGTTTTAAAAGTTGCTTAATTAAATTAGCCGGTGTGTCCAGGGCGATAATTTTACCAGCATCCATGATGGCTACACGATCACATAGACTTTCGGCTTCTTCCATATAATGAGTCGTCATTATAACAGTTACTCCCTGATCTCTAACATATTTAACTAAATCCCATAAATTACGCCTGGCCTGGGGATCAAGTCCGGTAGTTGGCTCGTCTAAGAAAAAGACTTTGGGGCTGTGTACCAAGGCAGCCGCAATACTTAAACGCTGTTTTTGGCCACCAGATAACTGCTCGACATAACTATTAGCATAGTCAGCTAGTTGGACTTCTTCCAAAAAACCAATGGCGTCAACCTTTTCGCCATAAGCGGCTGCAAACATTTCAATAATTTCGCTTAGCTTTTGTTTATCTTGAAAAGCTGGAGACTGAGGTTGTACACCAATAACATATTTAACAGCATCTGGGTTAGAAGCGACATCTATGCCATCAATCTTAATGCTGCCACCATCAATTTGGCGCATCGTCTCAATCATCTCTAGAGTAGTTGTCTTACCTGCTCCATTGGGGCCTAAGATACCGAAAATTTCACCCTTTTTAACTTCAAAGGAGATACCTTTTACAGCTACTTTATCACCGTAAACCTTTTTTAGCTTGTTTACTTTTAAAATTACTTCGCTCATAAAAATTTGATTGTAACATAAATATCCGGTAGCTGAAAAACAACTACCGGATATTTAATTAGTTAAACTAAGCTATCTAAACTGAATTACTTACGCTTAACAGTTAGAAAACCGTTGCGTGGGTTTTCGTTTACTTCGTAGCCAGCTGGAAGATCAGTAGCTTCCGGACGCTGATCTTTACTGAAGTAATAGATAGTTTGCTTTTTCCCACCACGAAGCGTAACATCCTTTGAGTTTAAATAATATGTTACACCCTTTGAGTTCGTGTGCTTGTAGGCCATAGTTTAGGCTCCCTCTCCTCTTATCTTATTGTAGTGTACCCCTAACATACTCGTTTCACTTTTTGTTTGTCAACCCTTTTTTGCACTATAATGCCCAATAAATAGTTAAATAACATGTATTTACCTCGGTTTTTGTGGAAATCTAACTATCTTACTTGCATTGTTACCTGAACTTGTATTACACTGTGGCGGTAAACATTAGCACTAAAGGAAGGTGGAGTAACAAAAATGGATTTTTCCAATCGTGGCGCACAGCCTGTTGCTAACCCAGCACAGCACGCCCCAATGCCTGTTAACAACAGGAGTCATTTTAAAAAAGATAATAAAGATTTATGGACACGCCTAGGCATTACCGCTGCCGTACTTTGCGTAGTCATACTACTAGTTGGTATTATTGCCGCTCTTTATGCCAATAATAGCAATACTAAGGATACTGAAAGTCAATATATTTACACTAATAAGCTACAGGCCGTCTTCTTAAATACCGGCCAGGTTTATTTTGGTAATATTAAGGTCCTCAATAACAATTTCTTAGTTTTGACCAATATATTTTACTTGCAAACAAACTCTACAGGATCGACGACTTCATCAAGCAGTACTAGCACAGGCAGCAATAATGTTAGCCTAGTTAAATTAGGCTGTGAACTACACCAGCCCTATGATGAAATGATCATCAACAGAGCATCTGTTACCTTCTGGGAGAACTTGCAGTCAACCGGTCAAGTAGCTAAAGCTGTCGCAACCTGGGAACAACAGCATCCTAACGGTCAGCAATGTACTACTCAAACTACAAGCTCAGGTAGCACTAATGGCTCAGTTCAACCAGCCACTACTACTCCAGCTAAGTAGTCCAGCTAAAGATTAAATTTCTTAATCAAGCTAAGTGAAATAGCGATCAGAAAAGCCAATGCGCTAAGTATGGTCGCTATTAAACTATATCCTGCTAAATCTGGTGACCAAAAAGGGCTAATAAAATCAAACTCATAGAGAGCGGTTGGGACAGCCGGCAAGTTACTGTCATGAGTCTCAATATATTGCTCAATGCATGGTACTCGAGTTCTGCCGGAAAAAGCATTCGGAATAAGCTTTTGACAGTAGGTCTGGGCGTCAGTATAAATTTGTGAATTAGAGTTAGAGAGACTAATACTTTCCTGATTAAGTAGTCGCTGATAAGTATACTTTAGCTGTATTGGTGGATAGACCGCACCATTTCCGGCACTTAAATTAGTATTCATATGATGAGTTACGTAGTTTTGTAGTTTCTGTAAGGCTAAGACAACATTGCCGTTGTTTTTATCTGCGGCGTAAACCTGACTCCTTAACTGCCCCATGTAACTATTGTTTGATCTAAGCGCTAAGGCACAAACCAAACCAATTACTAGAGTCAATATTCCTAGGGGGAGGGGCCTGAAGAAGGTTTTTATAATTTTAGTTAGCTGGTGTTTTGACATTTTTGTTTTTCTAGCTATATGTATTATATAGCAACTGGACTTAGACTTGTTAATAGCTATAAACTCTTAGGTATGCATTTATATTTTTCGGGTATCGGTGGAGCTGGCATTGGGCCTCTTGCCTTAATTGCCCACCAAGCCGGATACTCTGTCTCTGGATCAGATAAACAAGC
>DAHWAT010000007.1 GCA_027327085.1 Candidatus Saccharimonadota bacterium | reverse complement strand
AGGATTCTTAATGAAATAAGGCAGGGTAGCATCAGCCAAAAATCATTAGAAATATTAAATAAACGAGTCCAATCACCAAAGCCTAATAGTCAAGTAATTACCCTTGCTCCCACTAATAAAGTAGTTAACGAAATTAATAATCTTAAGTTAGAGCGCCTAAGTGGCCGAGAATATAGTTACGCTACATCTAAATACAATCTAAAAGTGATAGACGGCTCAATAGATAACCCATTACGACTTAAAGTAGGCGCTCAAGTAATGTTAACTAAAAACGATCCCCATAAACGGTGGGTGAACGGTACGCTAGGTACAGTTAAGTCTTTAACCAGAAGAAACATAAAGGTTAAAATAGGCACAAAGGTTTATAGCATCAATAAATCTGTCTGGACCAAGACAGAGTATTGTTTCAGTCCTAAAACTAGCAGTATAGAAGAAAAAATAGTAAAGGTAGCCGAACAGTATCCGATTAAACTAGCTTGGGCGGTCACTATTCATAAATCTCAGGGTCAAACTTACGATTCTTGTGTGATCGATCTAAGCCATGGGGCTTTTACCAAAGGCCAAGCTTATGTAGCTCTCAGTCGCTGCAAAAGTTTAGAGGGCCTTTATTTAAAATCGGTGGTTTTAGCTTCAGACATAGAAACCGATCCTAAAATTGAGCAGTTCATAAAAACACACAAAATGAATCAATATTTGTACTAGCTAGTGATTTTACGCAGCAGTCGATTAAAGGTGGCTAGCTCTGAAGCGTCAAACTTAAATAGACTAGATTTCTGATCTTCAACTAGAAGTTTAATAAGGCTCTGGCGTAATTGTTTGCCGGAAGGACTAAGTTTAACCATTTTAATACGACGATCGTTTTTATCAGGGAATCGAGCTGCCAAATTTCTTTGTTCAAGGCCATCCACAATACCGGTAATATTGGATGGGTCACAGTTGAATACTTTCGTAAAATTATTCATAGGACTTGGTTCGTCAAGCAAAAGCAGCAGCATAGCTTGCATGGCCGTAATATTAAAATCTCCCGCTAGCAGGGCTAATCGATGCTTAGCCTGCATCATGCACTCTATAAGCAATGCATAGGTTTGTTCAACATCTGAGCCAGAAATATTACTTGACATAGTCAATAATTGACCTTTACAATTAAATAGGTAAAGTTATATTAACAGATTAAATATAAACAATTCAAGTTTTCAGGAGGAGTAGTGGCAAAACAAACTAAAGAGGCAGGTACTAACCACTGGTTTATTTTGGTTCTACTGGCTTTGGCTCAATTTATGGTAGTTTTAGATTTATCGATTGTAAACGTTGCCTTACCGCACATGCAAAGAGCTTTTAATCTTAGCTTGACCAATTTACAGTGGATTATAACAGCCTATTCTTTAGCTTTTGGTGGACTACTGCTTTTTGGTGGACGAGCTGCTGATTTATTTGGCCGAAGACGAATTTTCCTCAGTGGTGTCGCCTTATTTACCGTTGCTTCATTAGGTACCGGCTTATCTCAAACCGGCACCATGCTGATTATATGTAGAGCTGTTCAAGGTTTAGCAGCAGCTTTTATGTCACCAGCAGCCTTATCGATAGTTTTAGTGACTTACAAAGAAGGGCATGAGCGTAATGTGGCACTGAGTGTTTGGGGCGCAGTAGCCTCTGGTGGTGCAGCAGCAGGCGTGCTTTTGGGCGGCATTATTACTCAATTCTTAAGTTGGCGATGGAACTTCTTTATTAATATTCCCATTGGTATCTTTGTGGTCATAACTGCTTTGAGGGTACTTGGTCACTATAAGACAGACTTAAGCCATAACAACTTAGATTTGCCAGGAGCTATATCGGTAACAGCAGGCCTTATGGTCCTAGTTTATGCCCTTACTAAAGCTCCAACTTATGGCTGGACTAACCACAAAACTTTAATTTTCTTTGGCATCAGTCTAGTACTACTAATTTTCTTTGTTATTAATGAGCTACGGGCTAAGCATCCTTTAATGCCTATGCGTATTTTTAAAATCCGCAATCTTTCTGGTGCAAATGCCTTAATGACATTAATGGCGGCCGGTATGTTATCTGTCTTCTTCTTTACAACTCTTTATGTTCAAAAGATATTAGGTTTTTCACCGCTAAGAACTGGACTTAGTTTTCTAATAATCCCGATTATGATAGTAATTGTCGCCACTAATGTTCCAAGAGTAGTCCAAAAAATAGGCTATAGACCGATTCTAATTGCAGCTCCTTTAGTAGTAGCTGCAGGACTATTTTATCTATCTCACATACCAGTTCATGGTCATTATTGGACTAATTTGGCACCTGGATTAGTACTAATGGGCTTAGGTATGGGTGCTACTTTTGTAAGTGTTACCATTGCTGCAACTACCGGGGTAGCCCATCATGATTCTGGTTTAGCCTCAGGACTGCTTAACACATCTCAGCAAATAGGCGGTTCAATCGGACTAGCTGTCTTAACCGGCATAGCTGCTTCAGGGGCAACTTACTATATCCGCAGCCTACATCATCTACCTAGTAAATATGACCAAGTAGCAGCTACGGTTCACGGCTATGACCATGGTTATCTAATTGCTTCCGGCTTTGCTGTTGTCGCTTCGTTTATCGCATCTATAGTCATTAAAAGTCAAAAAGCTAAAGCCGACCCAAGTCATGGAGAGAAGGCTATACTAGCACACTAAAGTTTTACCCATGCATTTCCTTAAAGTGAATAACTAGTCTTTTAATATAGGCTGGCATTTGCTACATTTACCTATCTGCAAGCAGACTTGATTAATAGCTAACGACATAAATTTAAACTAAACCATTGCCTAAACCAATAAAATAATGTATAAGTATGATTAATCAAAACAAATATTTCTTAAAGTTACTGTTAGAAATATTAATGACTAAGTATATTAATATAGGCTAATACTTAAATATTAATAACTTATAACCCAAGAGGAACTAAATAAGATGAGCGAACTATATAAGCCAACCCAAGATCATTTAAACGAAGCATTAACTACTTTAGTACAGCCTACTAACGATAACCCAGACAACCTAGCTTTAGCAGCTTTAGCAGCCGACCCAGTCTTAGCTAATTCAGCCAACACTAGCTTAAGCCAACTATACACCCTAGACCAACCAGAGCTAACTACGTCTACCTCAACCGAACTGGTAGATAATCAAGCTAATAGGCATTATCAACCAAAGACTATGAATCACTTAACTAGGTTCATAAGAAACAATGCCCTAAAGTTAGGCGTTCTATCAACCGCCGTGATGGGGGTAGGTGCTATGTCCCCAGAACTAGCTAATGCCAGTCAAGGTGTCAGAGACTATCGAGTAACTAACCACTTCCTTATGACCATGAAGAACAATCTATTTCATTACATAGACAACAATGTGTTTATAGGCTCTTTGCAGACAAATGCATTTCCTGGCATGACATTTTATGGCTCAATTACAGCTGAACCGCACACCTTTGCCTATGGAGCTAGCTGTCAGATGTTTAGGTATGGCAACACTGGTCTTGCCAATAACGTAGGCTACGATAGATTTAACCGACAGAAAAATTTTATCATACCCTGCAGCAGCAGTGGTGAATCAACTGGTAGCCAAGTAATGGATGGCCCAGCTGGCTTTTGCGAATTAGGTGAGAGCGATGGCTCATCAACCCCCACGCAAATAGCTGATTGTGAAAAAATGAATCTTGCTCCAGGCATAGCTGAAGAAGGTACCTTCGTCAAGAAAGCCTTAAGAATCAACAGTCAGCAAGTAGCCGATAAACTATTTATAGAAGGCGGAGGCCATAAAATAGTTAACCATAAACTGATTTACTACTTTAAGCGAGCCGTCCTAGACTTTAAACCAGGCAAATCTAAAGGCCCTGAACTTAAACAAGTTATACTGACAGATAACATTAAGTAGGAACTTTATCCCCAAAACTTCAAACAAGAGCACAGAACAAAGTTCAGAGTAAGATCCTATAACCGCTTGCTTGTAATAGCATAAGCAACATTGCTATAATTGCTGTATGCTAAAGGAGATTTAAGTCTGCAAAACCTCACGTTGTAACAAAAAAGCAGGACAGATCTTAAACAATCAATATATGCTCAAATTACCTAAAAAGCGCTTTATCTTAATTCCGGTAGTACTTTTAGGCGTATTTTATGTGTTTGGCCTGATAAATTCTAAAACTACATTTGCATTAATAAAAATTACCTCTGGAGCTGGAGGAGGCAACATTGCTGCTCCCGTTATCGCCGCGGCCGGCTGTAATAGTCAACCGGGCTCCACCGGCAACAACTCATCTAATAAAGGTCCAGATGATTATGAAGCATATTTTACTTGTCAGTCGGACTACTTAAATCCTTCAAATTATGAAATTTGGGAAAAATCCCCAAAACAAATAACTGTAGATTGGGGGTATACTTGCACCACAGGCGCTGAAAATGGTTATTGGCAACCTATTAATGGTACTATATCAGGTAGCAATTTAGCCACTAAATGTAACGATAGCAACATAGGCCAGAGCTTTTATCAGAGCCCTAACTATTTGAGTTTTACAATTTCGCCTAGTAGTACTGCGTGTTCGACTTACAATAATACAATGTGCAAGATATTTTTAGAATGGATACCTTCTAATCCCGGGGGTAATGACACCTATTTGGGAGGTAGAATTACTGCCGATATAACTAAAATTTCATCTACTTCTAGTAAGCTTAGCATTCAAGTGGCTGCGGGGAGTCCTAAAAACAATCCGGCTAGCGGTAGTGGCTACAGTATTACAGCCACTGGAGGCGGTGTTACCAAAACCATAAAGACGAGCCAGGGATGGTATAACGCTAACCAAGCCACTGTATATGGTAGCGCCATGGATAGAACCTTCCAGGCTAGTTGTAGGGCTGGCGGTACTGCCTACATAGGTTGGGAGGGTGCAGTCTATGGTATGGATGGTAATAATTCCCCAGGCACTAACGGGAGTTTTATATCTACTCAAGCTGCCGAATCAGGAGAGTATTTTCAGCTTTATCAATTTCCTCCAGGCACTTCACCAAATGGAAGTGCAACTAGTCCACCCACGAACGGAAAGCTAATCAGTGTCGATATAAGCGGACATAATATGCAAAATGTAGGCAACGAATGGCTGTATGGCACTGAAGACCTTTCGGACTCTGGTAATATTTCAAAACTAAACAGTGATGCCCAAGCAATAGATTATCTAAACACACCTTACTCTGCTAGCTTTCAATATAATGCAGGTTATACCTATGAATGGTGGTGGAGCCCTTCTTATGCGCAATATGGTGTTCCAATAACCGAATCCATTCCTTTTTCAGAAAACCCTATAGACTTAAACATAAACTGCTGGAGCTTAACTGGTAATTCAGAAGTAAATACTCAAGCAATTGTTGCTAGTCAAACGGCTACCTTTAATCATGAAGTAGGTAACAAGGGGCCATATACAGCTAGTTATACCTGGAGAGTCCAGGGCTGTTATTATCCTAGCGGCGATCCAGGTTATTGTAGTTCATCGACAACAAATCCTGATTCTAACCCTAATTGGTATAAAGATTGCTCTAATGATACAAATTCAAACGGTATTAATACTAATGCTGGAGCTGTTTACTGTCAAAGCCACTCAACCTTACCTATAAGTACTAACTTCGAAAGCCCTTACTACGTCTGTTCGCCTGGGTCTGCTACCAGTCCTAACTATTGTCCCAGCTATAGTGGCGATAAAGCTTTAGTTAACTATAACTTTCCTAGTACTGCTAATAACGGCGATGGTTACTGTGAGCGTATTTATTATACAGATGTTAATGGCCCTAATATCAACGAGATAGCAGCTTCTTCTGCAGTTTGCGTAAACTATAAGACTACTATCATAGAGAATGCCTCATGCACCCAGCTTAAGTTTAATTCAGGAACCTTTCTAAGTTCTAAAACCCAAGGCCCAATGTTTTACGCCGTCTATGCCTATACACCAACTGCTGGTGGCAATCCAGACAATAGCGGCAATCAGAACTTTAGCCAATGGTCAGATTATTATGCCATGACTAACACTCAGCATTATCCAGATGTTACCAATGAATCACTCACTGATCCTAGTGGATCGACTAACCCTACAACCTCACCAGTCCTAACCAATCACACCATCACTTACACCATGAACCCTGGTCAGTACCTGTCCGGCAACGTTAGCTGGTATGCCTTAACTTTTAATGTTTGGAAGACTAGTGGAGGACTCTATGCTTTAAGGATAGATAATATCGCTACAGCCAGTGCTTCTAATTGTTTTGCGCCCTTAAGTTGTACCATTTACGTTACACCAAGTGCCTTACTTAATAACCAAGCTAACGCTGTACTTGGTGGCAGTGGCTTTAACTACAAAGTTACCTTCAATAGTGGTTCAAGTAATGGTAACCCGATTGAAGTCAATACCGGGCCAAGCCCAGTTTACTACGATATGAGCGCTACAGCCTACTATACTAACCAATCAGATAATTTAACCATAGACGCCATGTCGGCTAACGATTCATATACCACTATTCCGTATAGTTTTAACGCTACAACCGACAATACTAAAGCCTATAGTATTATTGTCAATGAATCTTATCCCAATACTAACTTAAGCTATAACAGCGCCTGTAGCGTTAACGTCAGTAGCTATGACCCTTTTAGTTACAGCTATAACGGCACTGCCATATTAGTACCATCCTATGAAGACCCTAGTTCGGTCAATCAAAACTATAACTACCAGGAGAGTGGAGGTGGGCCAAACAATTTAGCACCTAATAATCTATCTACTGACGGCTCTCTTTACTACGTACCATTTAGTGGTGCCCAACAACTACTACAAGATTATGGCACGGTTGGCCCTAATACCAATGAAACCTATGGACCACCACTACCCCCTATTAATGCAGGCGATGCTTTCTGTGCTATTTTAACCTTAAGCCCAACCTCCGGCTATGTAGGCCCAGGCGGTAGCTACCTCGGCCCTGACCCTACGGGTAAGTCATCTAATGCCTGTGCAACTGTCCATAATGAACCCTACGTCCAATTCTTCGGCAATGATATCATAGGCGACAGTGCCTTTAATACCTCTAGCACAACAACCTGTAGTGGTGCTAATAACTCGTCTGGAATCTATACTTTCTCTCAAGCCTCATCTAGCTCTAATGGTACTGCCAAAGGCTCATACTCTCAATTTGGCGCTGAAGCTTTGGGAGACATCTTAGGCTTTGGTACGGCTGGTCTACGTAGCACCAGCCCCACTGGTCCACTCGGACTGAGTTTCTCTAACACCAGTAATACTAGCGGTAATGGCCCAGACACCGCTAGCCTAGGTGGGCAAGTAGGTTTTAGTCAGTGCGCTTCGACCCCGACCTATAACAATGATGAACTACCCGGTGCTCAAACCTACACTACTAATATGGCTATCAATAATACCAGCCCCCAAGACTATAATCTATCTCCCCCAAGTGGTGGCAATACGGCTACCATTAATACCTCACCTTTAACCATAGACCCAGGCGTTAAAGCTGCTATCTTTGTCAACGGCAATGCGTATATAGGGGCTAACATAACTTATGCTGGAGCTAACTCCGGCTGGAGCTTTAATCAAATTCCTTCACTTTGGATCATAGCTACTGGCAATATCTACATAGCTCCTAATGTTACCCAACTAGATGGTGTCTATGTTGCTCAACCTAATTCTAGCTCAGCTACTGGTACCAGTGGCTTAATCTACACCTGTGCTAACTCATCCGGCCCTTTCCCACTCAGCTATCTCTATGGTAATAGCACTACTAACCCTAGCTCTGGCTGTGACCAACAGCTAACGATTAATGGAGCCTTCATTGATCAAGCCAGTATCCTCCAAAGAAGCTACAGCTCAGTTAGATATAGTAATCCAGGGGAGAATCCCCAAACTACACCTACCCATAGCTGTGGCACCCCCAACCAAGACGTTAACCCGAATCAACTATCAGAACCGACCTGTGCAGCTGAAGTGTTTAACTTCTCCCCAGAGGTCTACCTATCCCAACCAGCCCTGAAACCCCTGAGCGGCATCTATGAATATATTACTAGTTTATCGCCGACGTTGTGATAGAATTAAGTAGTAAGTAATTTAAAACATCAAAACAATATGGGTGGAATAAGTCATATCTTTAAAAATACAGTTAACTCGTCAGATCAAATTGCTAATGGTATAATCGGAGCTATATCATGAGTTCTTTATTTGGTGGGATATCAGAATTCTTTGGACTGGATATAGGTACTACTTCTGTCCGGCTAGTTCAACTTAAGGGTGGGGGCAGTTCTAAGAGTCTAGTTAAGTATGCCTATGTTCCAGTAGAACCAAAAATTGCCCTTAGCGATTCAAAAGCTGATGAGCAACAACTGGCTCAAATAATTTCTCAACTAGTTAAACAAGCTAAAATGAATACTAATAATGTTGCCGTTGGTTTGCCTTCAAACAAGGTTTTTTCTACTGTTGCTGACATTGATCGTCTTAATGGGCGTGATCTAGCTAAAGCCATACCGTTTCAGGCTGATGCACTTATACCTACACCTCTCAATGAATCAAAAGTTGACTGGGCTTTAATAGGGGATTCTCCTACTGATCAGACCAAGCAAGAAGTCCTCATTACTAGTGTGCCCAATAAATTTGTTGAAGATAGATTAGATATGCTAGAGTCGGTTGGTTTAAATGTTATTGCCTTTGAACCGGATAATTTATCCCTAGCACGAGCAGTAACAGGCGATGAAGTTGTACCCGAGCTAATTGTAGATATAGGGCATAAAAGTACCGATATAGTGATAGTCATGAATACGGTACCGCATTTAATGAGAAATGTACCAACTGGCACAGAAACTATTATTAAAGCAGCATCACAAAACCTTAATATAGATGAAAAACAAGCCGAACAATTTGTGTTTAAATTTGGTATGAGCCAAGATAAATTGGAAGGTCAAGTTGCTAAATCAATTTCGGCTACAGTCGATAATCTAGTTGGTGAAATTGAAAAATCAATAACCTTTTTTGGCACTAGATATAATGGGACGAAAATTGAAACAATCATTGTTACGGGAGGTGCCTCAACTTTACCAGAATTTCCTCTTTACCTTGCTAATAAGTTTGGTATTAATGTATCTATTGGCAACGCCTGGCGCAATGTGAGTTTTTCACAAGACAGACAAAATGAACTCCTGAGTGTATCTTATCAGTTTGGTGTAGCAGCCGGCTTAGCGGAGAGAAACGTATGATTCAGCTCAACCTCTTACCCGACGTTAAACTGGAATATATTAAAGCCCAAAAAATGCGCAGTCTGGTTACTGGTATAGCGGTAGTAATCTCCGTTGCATCTATAGTAATTTTGGCATTGATGTTTGTCTATGATTTGCATCAAAGAAGTAGTATTAATAATAATAAAACGGTTATAGCTTCACTGACCAGTGAAATACAGAATAAGCCTCATATTAACACTATTTTGACTGTACAGAATCAACTAAAGAGCTTGGGTAGCTTATATGCTGCTCGTCCAGCAGCATACAGGCTATTCACTAATTATTTGAGCGAGCTTACACCCGAGGCGGTATCACTTAATAATCTAAATATTGACTTTACCGCTAATACAGCAACCTTAACTGGTACGGCTGATACTTTAAATACGGTTAATCAATATATCGATACCTTAAAAATTACCAGCTATAACGTTAACGGTTCGACTGTGTCATCACCGGCCTTTTCTAACGTTGTACTTAGTAGTTTTGGAATTAGTCAGCAACAAACCAACGGTCAAAATGCTAGCTTTACAATTAACTTAGATTTTTCACCTGATTTATTCAATAGTACCGAGAAGATTAAGCTAAATATACCCAATATTGTAGTTACTCACTTCCAGCAATCCGATACCGGTAGTTTATTTAAGGCTGCTCCAACACCAACACCATCGGGGGGTCAATAATATGGCTAAAAATGAAATTATAACTAAAAGATTGGCCATATCTAAAGCTAATGCGCAGATGGTGGCCATTATTGGAGTAGCAGCCTTTGTAACCGTATTTTGTTTAATTGCCGCCAAGTCGGTATTAAGTCAGAATGAATATCAGTCAAGAGTTATTAGTGCTCAGGATAAAGCTAAAGTTCAGCTCGAAGCTAATCTTAGTACCTATAAAAGCCTTAGCGATCAATACAATCAATTTGTTGCTGATCCAACCAACATCCTAGGAGGCCAAAGCAGCAGCACAGCTAATAATGGGGGCTCTAATTCAAAACTTATTCTTGATGCTTTGCCACCTGTTTATGATTTTCCAGCCCTAGCTTCTTCTATAGCTGGCATACTTAAGCAGCAAGGTGTTGACGTAACCGGCATTAGTGGTACGGATGAACAATTAACCGAGCAAGCTAATACTTCTAGTCCTAACCCAGCACCAGTTAGTATGCCTTTTAGTTTTACAGTTCAGAACCTTAATTATCAAGGGATAGGTAATTTACTGGACACGCTGCAAAAATCGATCAGGCCTATCGCCATAGATAGCCTAACTGTTAATGGTGGTGGCAATTCTATCACCTTGTCTGTACAAGCTCATACCTATTTTCAACCAGCTAAAAGCTTAGGCATAACGGAGCAAGAAGTAAAATGAAACAAAAAGACATAGCCCTAATTGTAGTAATTATATTTGTGAGTATAATTTTGTCATTATTCATATCTAAAGCAATTTTTGCCAAACCAAGCTCCAGACAACAAGCCGTCGAAGTGGTTCAACCACTTACGGCTAGTTTTCCAACTAAAACTAATAACCAGTATTTCCAGGGAGGCTTTGATCCAACACAGCTTATCCAGATTGCACCAAATAACAACTCTAACCCTTTTAACTCTACTTCGGGCAATTAGGTGGCTAAATTTGGAAGAAGTAATTAGATTAAGGATTAAAATCAAACAAACATGAGTGTTTTGATGGCCGCTACAGAACAGCAAGTTACGGACGTTTTGGTGCGTAGTGGAGTGATTACGCAAGACAAGTTAGACCATGCCAAAATTGAAGCTGCAAAACAAAATCAAGCGTTACTAAGCTATCTTGTTCAACAAAATTATATTACAGACGAACAGCTGACTAAAGCTAATGCGACGGTTGCTAAAATACCCTACGTTAATCTTACATCTGCAAAAATTGACCCAAACGTCTTAAAATTATTACCACCAGAAATTGCTAAAAGGTACATGGCAGTACCGCTTGGCGAGATGCAGCATAAATTAGTGGTGGCAATGCTGGATGCAAATAATATTCAAGCCGTAGACTTTCTGAGTAATCGTACCGGCAGGGCCTTAAAAGTTTACGCTGCCAGCGAAAATAGTATTAAACAAGTTCTAAAACAATACGAAGCTCGATTAGATACGTCAGCTGGTGATATTTTTAGTGGTGAACTTGGACAACAAACCGATCAAATTAATGATCAAACAGATACTAAAAACTCTAAAGACCAAAAAAACAACAAGGCTATTAAAACGCTTGTTGAAGATTCACCGATCAGTAAGGCTTTATCAGCTATTTTAGAATTTGCTGCCAAAAACAGGGCTAGCGATATACATATTGAACCAACCGAAAAGGATCTAAGGGTAAGAGTTCGTATTGATGGTGTCTTAAGAGAGATAATGCGTCTACCAAAAGAAACCGAGCCATCCTTCATCTCTCGTATTAAAATTATTTCTAATTTAAAAATTGATGAGCACCGAGTGCCTCAAGATGGTCAATATACTTTTGCCTACGACGATAAAGAAATAGATCTTCGTATTGCCATTGCTCCAATTGTTTGGGGAGAACAGGTGGTAATTCGTTTACTCGATAAAACCGGAACATCTCTAAAGCTGGAAGATATGGGCTATACTGGCCGATCTTTGCGCGTTATAAGAGAAGGGCTAAAAAAACCTAACGGTATGATTCTGACTAGTGGTCCAACCGGCTCGGGCAAATCAACCTCACTATATGCCTTACTCCAGGAGATTAAAGACGTGGCTATCAATATAGTTACACTCGAGGACCCAGTTGAATATAAGATGGAGGGGATTAATCAGATTCAAGTTAACCCTGAAGTTGGTTTGACTTTCGCGTCAGGCTTAAGAAGTATTCTTCGGCAAGACCCTGATGTCATCATGGTTGGTGAGATCAGAGATAAAGAAACAGCCCAATTAGCGGTTCAGGCAGCCTTAACCGGGCACTTAGTTTTTAGTACATTGCATACTAACTCAGCCGCCGGTATTCTGCCACGCCTACTAGATATGGGCGTTGAACCTTTTCTGATAGCTAGCACGGTCAACACTGTTATTGGCCAGAGATTAATTAGACGTATAGCCGATAACGGCAAACAGACTTATACATCTAACGAGGTTGAAACGGAAGCGATTAAACAGGCTTTAATTGATTTATTACCTAAAACCGAAGCTGAAAAGGCTGCCAAAGAAGCTGATCTTGGCTATAAAGACTTGCCCTTACTTACCCAAACCGCTTATACTTTAGCCAAGGGAACTGATAGTTCCGACACCCCCGGTGGCTACAGGGGAAGAATGGGCTTATATGAGGTCTTTACGGTTAGCGAAGCCATACAAGAGTTGATTATGAAAAGAGCAACAAGTACCGATATTGAAAAAACAGCCATTAGAGAAGGCATGATCAACATGCGTCAAGATGGCTATCTTAAGGCTTTAAATAAAATGACTACTTTAGGTGAAGTTAACAGAGTGGCTGCAGCCGATAATACTACCACTCAAGAGGAGTCAGAATGAACGGTAACGGACCCAGAATTGAAATTTTACTTGACGAAGTTATTAAACGTAAGGCTTCTGATTTACATTTACAGGTCGGTTTACCACCAATGCTTAGGGTTGATGGCTCACTTATAGCTGTAGCCGGCGCCGATCCTCTAACCGAAGAAACTGTTGAGACACTAGTCTTTGCCATATTAGACGAAGACCAAAAACAAGTGCTCTTAAAAGATAAGGAATTTGATTTTAGTTTTTCTTACGGAGAATTAGGTAGATTTAGGGTCAATGCCTTCCATGAAAGAGGCAATATTGCCGCAGCTTTAAGGCTAATCCCAAATGAAATATTAACTACCGACCAACTCGGCTTACCGGCTGTTATGGATAAGTTCTCAGATTATCCAAGAGGATTAGTTTTAGTAACCGGGCCAACAGGATCAGGTAAATCTACAACCTTAGCTTCAATTATTCATAAGATTAATGCCGAAAAAGCGGTACACATATTAACGATAGAGGATCCTATTGAATTTACTCATAAATCACAAAAATCGGTGATAGCTCAAAGAGAAGTTCACTACGATACCTATTCGTTCAGTGCGGCTCTTAGGAGTGCACTAAGGGAAGATCCTGACGTAGTACTAATTGGTGAAATGCGTGATCTAGAAACCATTGCTAGTGCCATTACCATTGCAGAAACAGGGCATCTTGTGTTTGCCACCTTGCATACCAATAGTGCCTCTCAAAGTATTGATCGTATGATTGATGTTTTTCCGCCCCACCAACAACCGCAAATCAGGGCTCAATTGTCTAATATTTTGATGGCTATCGTATCACAAAGACTAGTACCGGCAATTGGTGGAGGCAGAATAGTAGCAGCTGAAATTTTGATAGCCACACCAGCTGTTAGAAATATTATTCGAGAGGGTAAATCACATCAGCTAGAAGCGGTTATTCAAACCGGTGCAGAATTTGGTATGCAGGGGATGGACAGAACACTGGCCAATCTGGTTCATGCTGGAACGATAACCTATGAAGAAGCTCGTAATTTCGCAGTTGATCTTGATGAACTAGATCGGTTGATGAGGAGCTAGTATGTTAACTTTTAACTACGAAGCAACTAATAGTAAAACTGGGCAGAAAGTTAAGGCAAAGGTTCAGGCCGATAATGAACAAGGGGCGGCCAAATTAATTAAGGAACAGGGACTAACACCTCTAAGTATAAAAGTTGAAAAAGCCGGCTCATCTAGCCGTTTCACCAGGATTAAAGCTAAAGACAGAGTTTTATTTAGTCGCCAATTATCGACTCTGATTAACGCTGGTTTACCACTGGTTCAAAGTCTTAGGCAAACCGCTAATCAAACCCAAAATAAACCACTTAAAAATATTATTAATCAGGTAATAAATGACGTTGAAGCTGGTTCATCTTTTAGCTCTTCTCTAGCTAAATACCCAGATGTTTTTAACCGAGTCTACATTAGCCTAGTAGAGGCTGGAGAGGCTTCAGGTACATTAGATGCAAGCTTAGATAGGCTAGCTACCCAACAGGAAAAAGATGCCGACATTATAAGCAAGGTTAGAGGAGCGCTAGCTTATCCAGTTATAGTGCTACTAGTAATGGCCGCAGTTGTCGGTTTTATGGTGGTTAAAGTCTTACCGACTGTTCAGAATGTCTACAAGGGCCTTAACGGTGTTTCCTTACCAATACTAACCAGAGTTCTTTTAGCCTTTTCGCACTTTGTCACTCATTATTGGTTTATTGTCTTATTAATAATTGTCGGCCTAATATTTTTTTATTCTAGGTGGTCTAAAACAACTGGTGGCCGATCGATTATCGATAAGGGCAAAATGAAAGCCGGGCCTATAGGCAGACTATATATGAAGATGTATATGGCTAGATTTTCTAGAACTGCTAACACGCTAGTAGGTAGTGGCGTTCCTCTGATACAAGTTTTGGAAATATCGGCTGACGCTGTAGACAATGTTCATATAGCTAGTTCTTTGCGTAAAGCCATTGAAAAGATTAAGGGAGGTAAAGCACTTTCCGAGTCTATCCGAGATGATCCTAACTTTCTTGAGCTAGTACCCAGCATGATAAAGATCGGTGAAGATTCAGGCGCGATGGAGACCATGTTAGATAAAACAGCTGATTATTACGAAAAAGAGGTAGATAACGAGATTAAGGCTATTAGTACGATTATTGAGCCTTTTTTGATGATTGTTATGGGGATCATTGCTCTTATTATTGTGGCAGCTATTTTACTGCCAATTTATGGTCTAGTTAACCAATCCGGCTTTACTAATAGCGTATAAAACTGTGGATAAGTTAATATGCTTGTTGCTTTTAATTTAAATATTATCTATTATCTTATCATAAGCATTAATAATAAGCAGCAAAGGGGGCATTTGCACTATGCTTAACAAAATAAAAAAATCTAATAGCGAAGGTTTTACCATAATTGAAGTGATGATTGTTCTAGCTGTTGCCGCTTTAATTCTACTTATAGTTTTACTAGCCGTACCAGCACTAGAAAGAAACGCACGTAATACCGCTCTAAAGAATGATGCCAGCACAGTAGCTGGAGGTATAACAACCTGGGAATCGGATAACAATGGATCAACTCCTTCAGCTGTTTTTGGAAACGGTAGTAGTGATACTGCGCCTTCTACTATACCTGGTGTAGCTACATACAATGCGGGACCTACTGTTTTGATATGTGGAACTGCTGGGGCAAATTGTGAAAATGTTCAGGTTCAGACTACTACTAATGTTGGCTATGAAACTAGCACAACATCAGCACCGTTAGGTGCTCCAACATTTACATCCGGTAACCCATCGGGTAATCAAATAAGTACTGGAGATATTCTAGCTATATTTGGAGCTGCATGCCCGAATACGGGAACTGCTGCATCAAGCCGTACCACGGCCGTATATTATGCGGAAGAAACCAGCGGCACTTCGATTATTCAGTGTCTTCAAGTTTAAAACTCTTTAGGAACAAGTTAATTAATTTCAGTGAACCGACAAGAAGATATATCATAATCATATGGTTATAATATATCTTCTTGTAGCAGGTGTTTGTTTAGGCAGTTTCATTAATGCTCTAGTATGGCGTGTGCATGAGCAAGAAAAGAGAAAGTCAAAAAAGTATACAAAGGCAGACTTAGCTAGATTATCTATACTAAAGGGTAGGTCAATGTGCCCTAACTGTAGTCATAAACTTGCTCTTAAAGATTTAATTCCGGTTTTAAGCTGGCTAAGCCTAAAAGGAAAATGTAGGTATTGTCATAAAGCCATATCACTACAGTATCCGCTGGTAGAGCTAATAACGACTTTGGTCTTTATTGTTTCTTATATCTTTTGGCCGATACCTATTAAGGGTTTAGAAATAGCCATTTTTAGTAGTTGGCTAGTTTTATTAACCGGTTTAATTGCTCTGGCTATTTATGATTTAAGATGGCTAATTCTGCCTAACCGTATTATTTACCCATTATTGTATCTGGCGTTAGTAATAGCGGCATTGAATATAGCTTTTAAGCCTAATCATCTGACCGCTTTAGTAAATGAGGTTCTGGCCATGTTAATAGGTGGAGGGATTTTTTATGTCTTGTTTCAAATATCAAAAGGTAAGTGGATAGGAGGAGGCGATGTTAGACTAGGCTTAATCTTAGGTTTAAGCATAGGTACACCTGGGAGTAGTATCCTAGTTATCTTTCTGGCATCGGTTATGGGCAGCTTGATTAGTATACCTTTGATGTTTACACATAAACTTAAAAAGAATAGTGTTATCCCTTTCGGGCCATTTTTAATAGTGTCAGCTATTATAGTTCAGCTAGTTGGTCATTTTATCTTGTCTTGGTACAATAATACATTTTTTCCTTATGGAGTGTAACAGGTAAGCGCTTATGTTATACTTTTAGCATGGACAGGGGCCGGAAATCAGGGGGATATACTATTATTGAAGTCATGATATTCTTAGCCGTGTCGGCTTTTATGTTTGTTGTAGCAGCTTACTTTATCCAAGGTAAACAAGCTAATGCTGAATTCAATCAAGGCATGCAGGCAATTAATTCGTCGATGCAGAAAGTTATAAACGACGTTAATGACAATAATTATCCGCCGGTTGATTTACAGTGTTCCTCAAATGGTAATAAAAATAACCCTCTAACAATAACAGCTTCAACCAGCAATCTACAGGGTTCAAATTTAGGCTGTGTATTTTTAGGCGAAGTTGTTCAGTTTGGCGTAAAAGGTACCAATAACCAGGGCTTTAATGTTTATAGAGTGGCGGGGTGTGAATTTGTAGGGAGTAGTAATAATTGTGATAGCAATGGTTTTATAAGCGGACAACCACCAAGTGGTTTTAGTGACGCCTATGCTACAGTTGTTGACCCTGGTGTTAATAACTGTGCCTCTTCCGGGGGGACTAATAATAACGTGTCGGTCAATTTAACCAGCTGTAAAACTCTTCAGTGGGGTATCTATGTCACTGCCATGTACCAATATACACAATCAAGTAGTTGTTCCCAGGTTCCTACACCTCCAGGGTGTCTCCCAGCCCCAAATGGAGGATCAGGATCAACTGGCGGCTCTCAAGCTACCGGCACAATCGAAGATACAAATTCCATAGGTTTTTTTAATAGTTTTGCAGCTCAAAATACTGCTGCAGCTGGGCTATTGTCTGGCCCTCAAACTGTAAATGTGGTTGATCCAGGCGAGAATATAGATATAAATAACCCAAATAGTAATTTGGATGAAAGCGGCATGGTTAGCCAAATAGACCAGTTTTTAAATGGAAATAATGTCCCAATTATAGCAAATCCTTATTTTGCAGTATGTTTTAGTGATGGCAGGGGACACGTTGGAGCATTATTAATTGGAGGGAGTGGCAGCGGACAACGTCTAACTACTTCAGTCAAGATTAGTGATACAACTATTTATCCTTTTGGAACTATGGGAGGCAACAGTCTTTACGCATGTCAACCTTAAAAGATAAATTCTTTAAACGTTTTATACCTTATACCTTTAATCAGGCTGGTGATACGATTGTTGAAGTTATGATTGCTTTAGCGGTACTGAGTTTATCTTTAGGTATATCTTACGAAGCGGCCAATGGGGGCATTAACCAGTCTGTTAACGCTCAGGAACATGCCCAGGCTCTAGGTCTCATAGATGCCCAAGTTGAGGAATTGAGATCGGCTATAGATAACAATACAGCGGTAATACCAAACGGCAGTAATGATTTTTTCTGCATGAGTAATAACGGCTCACTAATTAGTTTTAATGTGTCACCTACGGTGCCTGTCTCAGCTTCTCAAGATTCAAAAAATGGCTATTCAGAATATCCGACGTCGTGTAATTTAGGTACTAATAATCTCTTTCACGTCAGCATTAGCCCTAACGGTTCAAATTATGGCTATAATACACCTGCTACTTCACCAGAAACCAGCTATACGGTTACGGTCAGATGGGATGGTGTTGGTAGTCTTGGCCCACAACAGGAAAGTTTAACTTACAGGATAGGGTCAAGTAATAATAGTAACTACGCTTACCCTATAACAATTGCTGTTCCTCCTGTCCCTCTGCCTTCTATTACAGATTTGGGATCCAGCTATAGTTATTGTGCTCATGGAGAACATTTGTTTAGTGATGGAGCGGATGGGTGTTTCAAATCAGGTAACTTTATGTACGCTTATAGACAGGTTTTTGTCCAGTATCCTTTTAGCGGAGGCCAAACTGCAGCACAAACTTCGATAACTATTAATTACAATCAGTTTGGCAGTATAGGTCAATTGGCTACCAATAACCCTAGCTATAATTTTGAGTTGTACGCATGTGCAGTACCTCCAAATAGCCCTCCCATTCCCAGTAATCAACCTGAGCCGACTAGCATTAGTTATTTTGATACTTTTCCGCCGACAACAGGCCCTAATGCTTCTACGGGCCCTTGTGCTTCTTCAAGTCCTACCGACATTACTTTACCTATAGAGAGTAGTCCTACAACCAGTTCATCATTCTCAATTTCTAATTATGTCAGTGGCGATAGTATAGAGTTAGATTGGGTTAACAATGTAACATCATCAATAGGAGACCCAAACCTAGAAATTAATAGCGTCACGCTAAATCAACAATAAGATTATGGCAATTAATTCAATAAAAAGAAATCAAAAAGGCTTTACGATTGTAGAGCTTATGATAGCTTTAGCTGTTCTATCGTTAATTTTAATTATGAGCACTGTTATTATGATACAAATTGGCAGCTTGTTTAATAAAGGCGTAACTTCATCTAACTTACAAAATTCAACCCAAGCTGTTGTAGCTGATGTTACTTCGGCAATTCAGTTTAGTGGGTCTCCCGTAACCCAAAATTCAAACAATTATTCGTATAACAATAATCTTGGCCAGACAGTAGTCGTTAAGGCTTATTGTATAGGTACTACTAGGTATAGCTATGTACTTAATCATGAGCTAGGCACTGATTCTTCAAATAACGCTATAACACCCTATATTTTATGGCGCGATACTTTAACTAGTGTCAATGCTGATCCTGCATGCACTCCTGCTAACATGAATCCTAGCCAGGGGCAAAACCCATCCACAGCTGATGAAAATAATGGCATAGTGGTACAGGGTAGTGGTTATGAAATGATGCCTAACCACACTCAATTAACTGCATTTGCTATAACTCCAGATACTAATCTGGGTAGTGATATTTATAACATTGCTATCTCAACAGCTTATGGTGCAGCTGACCAGTTTGACTCTAGCGGGCATTGTATATTTAGTCTTCAATCATCAAGCACAGCTTTTTGTAGTACATTTTCTGTCAATAGTACGGCCGAAGGCAGGATTTATTAATATGAAACTAAAATTGGAGTAAAATGTAAGATATGAAGCTAATAAAAACAAACCAAATTGACATAGATAATCAAGATGGTTTTGCTGCACTTGTTGTTGCCCTGATCATTATAATTGTGCTTAGCCTTATAACGGTGGGCTTTGCTCAATTAATGAGAAATGATCAAGCGGCTGCTTTAAGTAAGCAACTATCTAGTCAAGCTTACTATGCGGCAGAAAGCGGGGTCAATGATGCCTATGAAGCTTATACCCATGGTTTTAATGTCTCTAAAAGTAGCTGCAGCTCTAACGTTACAGGCCCAGGCTCACAATATCTCAATACTACAAACAACAACGTTAACAGCACTACCAATACAAGTGTCACTTGTCTTTTAATGAATCCAGACCCACCAAACGTTATAATTGGCGACATAAATAATAGCCAGCCAATAGTTATAGAAATGCAGGGCTGTTCAACTACTGGTGGTTCATCGCCTGGATCTCCTCAGTGCACTAATGGTTCTCCTACTAGTGTCAGTAAGATTAATATTCAATGGAATGATGCAAACGATAATAATAGTTTAGCCCCTAATTGCTCTCAATTTACACCTGCTGGTTCTACTACGGGCGATTGGAATTACCAAAACTTGCTACGTATAGAACTGATACCATTAAGCCTAAACGACACTTTAAATAGAGATTTCTTAATCAATCATACTTATACTGCTTATCTTTGCCCGAATAATTCAATTGGACAGGGCAACTACTACACTATTGGTCCATCTTCAAGCCCTGGGATTGGGCTTTCGGCATCTTTTAGTGGTAACCCAGTTGGAAATACTGGTAGCGGTGATATATTAAATGCGTCTTGTCCAAACAGTACTTCTCCATGCTCAGTAACCCTCAATGTCGGTAACTTAACAGATAAAATCGGTAACCATTATAGTACCTATCTTTTAGTGCTGCGTAGTGTTTACCCAAACCCCATAACATCAGATATTACTATGTATGGCAACAGCGCTAATCCTAACGGCAATGCAACCCCGCTAGATATAGCGGATGCGCAACTTTTAGTTGATTCTACCGGTAAAGCCCAGAATGTTTTGAAACGGATTCAGGTAAGAATTCCAGAGACCAATCAGTATTATTTGCCGGTTGCAGTTCAGGAAGGTGCTGTTTGCAAGGAATATGCATTAGTACCTACCAATCCTAATACTGGTGCTAGTAATAGTTCTAATGAGGCTACACAGGGTATTTGTAATTCTCCGGCAACTAACTAAATTTATTAACTAGCATTTTAATTAGAGTGACGATGAAATTTTTCGTGAATTTCTTTCAGGTGTGGGTCGGTAACATGCGTATATATCTGGGTGGTAGCTATATTACTATGCCCAAGCATGGCTTGGACTGATCGCAAATCACTACCATTCATTAGTAGATCTGTGGCAAATGAGTGTCTCAGGGTGTGGGGACTAACGTGTTTAGTAATACCAGCCAGAATTGCGTATCTAGCGACTAATCTTTCTACGCTTCTTGCACTCAATCTATGAAAGTTACCGGATAAATCAACCTGTTTTTTACCGCTGTAACGGATAAAAAGTGGCTTAGTAGTATCGCTACGTTTGTCTAAATAAGCCTGTAGCCAATTGGCTGCTTCTTGACTAATGAAAATAGGACGATCTTTCTGACCTTTTCCTCTCACCATAAACTCTCGACGTTTTAAATTAATATGATCCCGATCGAGCCCAACCAATTCGCTAACTCTTAGTCCAGAACTAAAGAGTAATTCTAAAATAGCCCGATCCCTTAGTCCTATTAAGTTGTTAACTTTGGGTTGGGCAAATAATCTTTCAATTTCTTCTATATTTAAAAAAGTAACTTGTTTACGATGGGTTTTAGCCAATTCTATTTTGTCGGCAGATAGAGCGGGGATGTTTCTTTTAGCGCAAAATTTCAGAAAACTTCGTAGAGCAATCAGATGATAATTTAGAGTTAGTTTGCCTAATTCATCACTCGTATTGGTACCGAGCCTATTTAACCAAAGACGCCATTTTCTAACCATTTCTGCGTCTAAGTCTTTAATTTCTATATCACCGGCAAAATCTATGAGGCGAGTTAAGTAATGATCATAGTTAGCGATTGTTTTTTGAGAACGGCCTTGTTCAATCTCTAAATATTCTAAAAAATCTGTTTTAGCTTTAGCAAATAACATAAGCTTATTATAACATTGTGCGACATAGCTAATTTGTAATTAAAATGGTTGGGATATCAACCCGTATCTGATAAAATTGTCATATAAAAAGGAATTAAGAAAAATGGAACGAACATTAATTATTTTTAAACCAGACGCTGTCCAACGAGGAATTGTCGGCGAAGTAATGACCAGGTTTGAAAAGGCCGGGTTTAAAATAGTAGGTCTAAAAATGTTGCAACCATCTGAAGAACATTACCATAAACATTATGAAGGCATAGGTACTTTAAAAACCAGAAAAGGTAATGAAATCTTTGAGAGTACTCTCTTAAGTATGCAGGAAGGTCCAGTTATAGCCATGGTGCTTGAAGGTGTAGAGGCGGTATCTACAATCAGGAAGATGGTCGGCAGTACTGAGCCTAAAAGTGCTCTACCCGGCACTATAAGAGGAGATTTTGCTCATGTAAACTATAACCAAGCGACTACTACCGGTAGGGCTGTAGCTAATATAGTTCATGCTTCAGCTGATCTAAATGAAGCTAAACAAGAAATTGATCACTGGTTTAAAAAGGAAGAAATTTTTGACTACAGAGTAGTGCATGAGCATTTTACACAGCCAAAATCATAGAGACAATGCACCGGTAAAAGCTGTATAGTATTTATGTTAAGTCCCCGTAGTTCAATGGATAGAATAACTCCGTCCTAAGGAGCAGATCTGCGTTCGAATCGCGGCGGGGATACCACAAGAATTTTCGACTGATAAGCATTAACATTTAGGCAAGTTTTAATTTTTATCCAATTCAGGTCTATAATTAACGTGCCTAAAAGAAACCAGGGTATTATTCATTACCAGCAGACATTAAATAAAATTTGTAATTATGCAACTCAAGTTTAACTTAGTAAAAAATTTATTCATCACATTTATTAAGCTATTTATTATCAAAGGTAGTATTACTTAAAACTACAAAAATTTATTCAAAAAAAGTTTAAAAACTTTAGTAGTTTTATGAAACAAAATAACGATTATTAATTAGTATGTCTATAATTACAAATCACTTAATTTATTTAGTCTTATTAGGTTTAAGCTAAATAATTTTTCATATTATAAAAAACCTGATTTTTAATGCTCCTAATTTCACAAAACTTACTAAGTTTATAAATCAAAATAACGCATATTCAGTTCATTAACTTACATTAATTTAAGACCGCTTTTTCATATCTATAAAATTTAAGTGTTGTTTTAATATCTATATAATTCTAGTACTCTGATTATTAATTTATTCTAAATAGCTATACTTAACAGCTATGATTAGTTATTACATAGTAGGATACACAACGTATTATACTTTGTTTTTTACATAAATTCGCATACATAATTAGGAGTAACGACATTAATAGATTTGCTGTACAATAAGCATATGGCTAATACAGAACAGCCTCATAAATATTTTGAAGATCAATTCGATGACGAAGAGGTGCTTCACGTTTTTCACAAACATCCAATAGTCATGCGAAAGGGGCTTATTCTTGGAATGGGGGCATGGTTATTGGGACCAGTCTATACCTTAGTTCTTACGTATATTCATAAGTCTAATCCCCCCACAATGAAGTTTTTCTTGCTAAGTCTTTTATTAAGCATGATGGTAGGCTGTATTTTGTTTATGCCTTCATGGATAAGTTGGCATTTCAGTGTGTTTATAGTGACAGATCAAAGGTTTATTCAAATAGTTCAAAAAGGTCTTTTCCATAGATCAGTAGCAGATATAAGGTTGTCTCAGATACAGTCTGTTAATTATGCGGTAGCCGGCATAGAAGAAACTTTGCTAGGATTTGGTACAATAAAGATGCAAACCTATGTTGGGGATTTAAAAATAAGTCATATACATAAACCTGCTAAATTACAAAAGAAATTACTTTATATATTACGTGAAAAGGGAGTCCAACTAGTCGATTATCCGGCTAATCAACAGCCAAATAATTTATATCATGAAGAAGATCAAGATTAATAAGCGGTTGCCTAAGTTTAAGATTAAATCTTTAAGGCATCGTAAAACCATTGAACAAAAAGTAAGTGATGCTATTAAAGATGTCCCAAGAATTACTAATGATACAGTT
>DAHWAT010000006.1 GCA_027327085.1 Candidatus Saccharimonadota bacterium | reverse complement strand
GGTTACGCCGCCGTCCTCTAGAAGCTTGACCGAAACTTCAGTAGCATAACCAGCTAAAGCTTCGTCTATGCCGTTATCAACTAGTTCCCATACTAAATGGTGCAAGCCCTCCACGCCCGTGCCGCCAATATACATTCCTGGACGCTTACGGACCGGCTCTAAGCCCTCTAAAACGGTAATCTGCTCTGAACCATAACTGTTTGGTTTTGTCTTAGCCTCAGCCATCTTAAATAAACTACCCTCGCCTTTTATAAAGTTTTAAGTTTTCCCACTTATTTAAACAGTATATAAGATAAGACTGTTTTTGACCAGTCTAATTTATATTGACGTAGCCAGTTTCTCTTAAATTAACTTGCTTACTTTAAGCCTTTAGATTGGTCTGCTTGAAAGTGCCGTCGTGGTCTATAAAGATAGTGTCGTCTTCGCTAGGTGTCTCATCTTTAGCCTCTGTCTTAACCTGACTACCTAATATTTTTTGTTCAGCTACGTACTCATCACTATCTAGCGATTGTTTAAGCTGGGCGGCAACCTCGCTAATTTCATCTTTTTCGAGCGACTCACTAGATATATTTTGGGTAGAAGTAGGGACCGGTCCAGGAGCAAAGTTACTAGGATTAGTACTAGGTTGATTCATGCTCGGATTACTGACAGGAACAGGGTTTGGCATAGGTTGAGCAAAAGCAGGGCTGGCTGGATTAGACTTTTTTGCCAGCCATTCGTTTAAAAATGATCCCGGAGCCGCTGGGGGTTTCGGCATATTGGCTGGAAGATTAGACAGTGAAGCTGGAGCGAGTGGGTTTGCTGTTTGAGCTAAAGTTGGACTAGGCGGTAGAGTCGGTGGTAAATCTGTTTTGGTGGTCATTCTTTCGATTATTTCTTGATCAACCTGACTTCTAGGTCGACCGTACTTGGCAGCCGATAACTGTTTTAAGGCTGCTGCTAGGCGAGGATTAGGTTGACCGAGTGTAGGTAAGGTAGCCATGCTAAACGGAGAGGTTGGTACACCACCAACCAGGGTTCTAACAATGGTGTTGTGATTAGGTAGTCTAAGAAGATCATCTTCATCAAAAGTCGGTTGAAAATACTTGCCTAAAGATTCTAGATCACTCTGGCCAATTCTAAAACTGATAATCGTACCAATATTACCGAATACGGCATCGCGTATTTCTGGTGTAAGCTGGGTTGTGAACTGATTGGCAACAATTAAATTAAGATGGTACTTGCGTGCTTCAGACATGATGGTCGCAAAACTATCGGTTGAGAAATTCTGAAACTCATCTACATACAAGCTAAAATCTACTCTTTGGTCTTCTTCTACGTCCGATCGACTCATAGCAGCCGCTTGAAATTTCATCACAAAAACCATACCTAGTAGCTTACTGTTAAGCTCTCCGGTTCGACCCTTGCTTAAATTAACCAGTAATATCTTTTTATTGTCCATGATGTCTCTTAGGTCAAAAGAACTTTTAGACTGACCTATAATATTGCGCATCATTTCATTGCTCAAAAAAGCACCAAATTTACTGACAAACCAGCTAACAACATCACCGAACTCATTAGATTTTTGAGATACCGGCATTTCTTTATTCCAAAATTCTAAAACATTAAGATCTTTAACGTATTTTAATTTCTGTTGCACAAACTTGGGATCTCGAAATAGTTTAGGTATATCGACAAAAGTTCCACCCGAAGGATCGGCCATAACTGTAAGGGCCGCATTTCGGAATAAATGTTCATATCTAGGCCCCATAATACCTGTATGTTGTGGGTCGTACAATTTATAAAGCATGTTTAAAGCTTCCTGAATTAAGAAGTCTTTCTGATCATTTGTTGTAAATTCAAACAAATTAAGACCCATCGGATAGTCCATCTCGGCTGGACTAAAATAAATGACGTCTTCAGTTCTTTCTTTGGGGACCATTGATAGAAGTTTTTCGGCAACATCGCCATGCGGATCAACAAATGCAAAGCCGTTGCCGTTAACCATGTCTTGCAAAGCAAGGTTTTCCATGAAAGTAGACTTGCCTGTACCCGTCTGTCCAACTACATACATATGGCGTTGACGATCAGACAAACTAAGCCTAATCGGCTTTTTAGCGCCTCTAAAGAGATTATAGCCAAGCAAAAGGCCACTTTCAGGAATATCCCTCGGTCCATCAACTTGCTTAGACCCCTGTCTAACTACTTGGGAGGTTGGAATACTACGTTCATCAGGAAAGTGAAACATAGTCGATAATTCTATAGAGTTTAAGATTTGTTCATTATGATGCGGCGGGAAAAGGCGCAAAATATAGGCCGTAACAAGTTCATCTATATCTTTAGACATGGTGTACTTAAAACCATTTTTACCAGGTGAATCATAAACACTGAAACTGGCTACAACATTATTAAGAATGGCGCTAGTTTTATGACTTATATTAGACGATACAACTACCCTTATTAATACTTCAAAACCAGGATGCCTGGTTTTTTCATCAATTGAATCAAGCGTTGACTGCTCCATGTTAGATAACTCTTTTTTGGCGCCTGCTTCATGGCTGTCGCCAGCCGGTGGTTTAGTAAAGGCCACAACTAGGTCCTTAGCTAGCGAGCCAAAACCTAAAGATTTTTGACCTTTTCGTTTACGATCAGCCAGCTCGCTGGCTTCCTTGCGCCATGAACTATCGGCAGGCCTAAGCAAAATCTGTACAGCAGCACCATCTTCTTTGCCTAAAGATCCTAGTGCGTTGAGTAGTGAAGTCATGCCGTCGCGTTTAAGTTCTTGGAAAGTAGCTATAGGATAAGCAAACTTCTCTTTAAGGGTAAATTCCCCGCCCATTGTACCGCTGGTACGACCAACTGGGTTAAAAATATTGTGTTCTAAAGCCTCTTCTAGTCTAGCGGTCGGATAAGCACTGTTTATAGCCTGCTTGACAACTTCGACTAAGGCCACTGGAACAGCAGCATAAAAATGAACCTTGCCCTGAATGCCTACAATTTCGAAAGATAAGTGACGTTGCCCATAAAATCGGCTTTTAAAATCCGTTTTTACAGTGCTGGCAACAACGTTATACATGGTAGTTGCCTGGCTAATTGTTTCTTCAGTGACGTCCCTTGCGTCCCTAGCTCCAAGATCAATATCGTCACTCGGAGGCGGTAAATGGATCATTAACGGAACCATTTTTAAGCCTCTCTCATAGTTTTTCAATTCTCGTCTTTGATTTCTAACGACAACAAAAGCTATCGGCAGGACTATTAGGCCTATAATCAGAACTAGGGATAGAAAAATAATAATCATTGTTTTTTAAGTTATACGCTCTGCTTTAATGTCTTGTTATATCTTTTTTGGAGATAATCGGCTTTTAGGGCTGTTATCTCTTCGCTTTGTTTATAAGGATCCTCTCTGGTGCTAGCAATGATTGATTTTAATTTAGTAACCCATTCCTTTTCAATTAAATCACCATCATCAGCCACGAGATTGTTGCTTTGGCTGGATTGAACCGGTTTATCATCCGACGACGTATTAACTTGATTGAGTGGGGTGTTTAGCTGCATTAAAGGCTGCTCATGGCCTAAATTAGGTTCTTGCTGCAACGGACTTATTGCTTTGGCTGGATTAAGCTCGACAGCTGGGATAGTTTGCTCCGGCACCGTCTCACTAACCGGAGGCGGCAATTCCGTGCCGACATTAATTGGGCTATTCATAGCTCTTATTATACAACTTTACTAAAGCTTTTGTGGTTTTTGTCTAGTCTTACTAACGTAATTTAGGTAACTATAGCTTCCGACAGCTAAAAGCAAGACTACAATGATGTCGTGACCGCTTAACTCTCCAACTGACTGCAAACCAATAATAACCCCGAGGAATGAAGTGGTGTAGATACTAAAGCGCTTAGGATTTTTAATCACTAGACCATATAGCCTTATTAGGCTAGTTAGGCCATAACTAAGGAGATAAATATTGGCTAATAGCGTGACGTAGCCGACTTCCAGAATAATTTGTGACACTCTAGAGCTATTTAGACCACCAAAAAAAATTAAGTCTAACACAAATAAGGCTAAACTTAGCCGCACTAGCTTGATTTTAAATAGTTTTTTTATTTTTATTTGCATAATTAAAAAGTGCCGGGGTGATAAATCCGCTACTGTATATTACTGTAAGAGCGCTTATCACCCAATCGGCGATGACTGACCGCTCTGTTAGCCTTTAGAGCAAAGCAGAGCGACGTATTTAGACGACATCCCCTCGAGAAAGTCGCCTTGATAGAGCCTAGTAAGCCGTTACTGTTAGTGTTTTTGTTTTTGTGACTTACAGCTTTTAATTTAGCATAAGCAGCTTAAATTGTCAACATACTTTTTTTGAAATTTAACGTTTTTCATTAACGCAATAGACTAATTTCAGAATCAGATTCGTAATTTAGTAGTCTTATTCGACCCAACCGATTGGCATTAATAACATGGGCTGAATTTTGTTTAATAGCTTGGGATTAGATTTATTGCTCAAAATTATGCACTTGACATTGACCAGTTTTTGGAAAAATTAACATCAAAAAGCTTACTTTTATTTTTAAGTTATGCACAGCTTTTTTTAAGTTTAAGCATAATGGTATTGACGTGGTTTTTGCTATTTTATAAGATACGTATAGCACTTGAACAAATTAAGTGCTCAAAAACAAAAAGCTATCTGGGACGACGATTTCTCGCAAGTCGTTGTCCCTCCAAAACTAAACTAAAAATTTTAAAAGCCAAACAAAAAGTTATGAAAAGAAACGCCTTGTCAAAACTAAAAATTGACGAGGCGTTTTTAATTGTTGGTTTATCTTATTGAACTAGTGTAATTAATCTGTTAAAATCTAAGACACATTAAATATTAATGTTAAAAGAATACGGAGAGCAACCATAGCCAAATATACCCGCCTGAATGATCAAATTCGGGCTGCCAGAATACGTGTGATTGACGAAGACGGCAAACAACTGGGAATTCTGAGTAAAGACGAGGCTTTGAGTTTAGCGCGTGAAAGAGAACTTGATTTAGTTGAGATTTCACCAAATGCTACACCTCCTGTATGTAAAATAGTTGATTGGGGCAAATATAATTATCAACGCACCAAGCAACTTCAGAAAAATCGCAAACAGACAAAATCTCTAGAAATGAAGCAGATACGCTTCGGCTTAAAAATTGGGGCTCATGACTTAGAAATTAAAACTAAGCAGGCTCTTAAATTTCTAGAGGCAGGCCATAAAGTGAAAATCACACTTGTCTATAGGGGACGCGAGCAAGCCCATCGTGAAATAGGCTTTACTCTAGCCAAAAAGATAATTGACGATTTTGGTGATACAATAGTAGTCGATCAAATGCCTCAACTTGCCGGAAAACAACTTAATTTTGTTGTTAGATCTAGTGGCAAAAAACCATTACCATTAAAACAGGCGGAAGGAGATGAAGATGCCTAAATTAAAAACTCACAGTGGCACTAAAGATAGAGTAAAGATTACCAAGAACGGCAAAGTCAGGGTTGGCAGCGCTAATTTGAACCACTTTTTAGGCAAAAAAAGTGCTAGCAGAAAACGATCTTTAAAAGGTTTGCAAACCAGGCAAGGTCGTTTTGCTAAGAATGTTAAGAAAAATTTAGGTGTTTAAAGAAAGCTTAAGGAGAGTTAAATGAGAGTCAAACGAGGCGTAACCAGTCATCACAGGCATAATAAAATAAGAAAAGCTACCAAGGGGATGTCTCATCCAAACCGTGTCAGCATTAAGCGAGGTAGACAAACAGTAACTAAGTCTTTGCAATATGCCACCAGAGATCGACGCAACCGTAAGAGAACTTTTAGGCAGTTATGGAATGCTCGCATTAACGCTGCCGCTCGTATCAACAATACTACGTATAGTCGTTTAATGTCTGACCTTAAAGCTAAAAATATTATCTTAGATCGTAAAATTTTAGCCGAGTTGGCTGTCAATGAGCCTAAGGCTTTTGCAGAAATTGTCAAAACCGCTAAACAAGTTAAATAAGATCACTACTTAAAAAAGGGTCAGACTGTCTGTAAGCCGGGTTCTGTCGAGGCTGATCATCTATCTAGACCAAAAGTTACCAAATGGTTCAAGCGGTTTTTGTGATGAGATCCTTATAGTGGGACACTTTAAGCTTTAGGCTTAAAGGATCCATCTCCTTGCAGCTGGCAGGGTTTACCTCTTCATATCGTCACCGATATAAACTGTGGGCTCTTGCCCCACTCGTTTCACCCTTGCTAATTAAAATTAGCGGTTTCGTTTCTGTGGCACTTTCCCTGGGGTTACCCCCGGTTACCGTTAGTAACTACCATTCCCTATTGCTGCCCGGACTTTCCTCGTACGTTTTAAAGCACGCGATCAGCTAACAATCTGACCCGAACCTATCTTAACATACTGGTTTATTTAAGCAAAAGCTGTTCATCAAGAGCCCGATTAACAGCCGCATCAGCCAACTTATTAAATTCTCTTGGAACATGAGAAAAATTAATATGATTGAATTTTTGACTTAATTGCTTAACTGAGTCATGTAAAGGCCAAAGGTCTCTATTTTTGACCTTAAATATGCCTCTTACCTGGTTGATCACTAACAAGCTATCCATATACACTTCTACTTCATGAACTTGATTTTTTAAACATTCTTCAAGCGCTAGCTTAAGAGCTGTATACTCAGCTTGATTATTAGTTGTCACGCCTAAATATACGCCCTTATCTACTAAAACATTATCTTCTTTATCTAAAATAACAAAACCGCTAGCACTTGGCCCAGGATTACCTCTCGATCCACCATCAGCAAACACTTTTACCTTATCTGGAAAAGGATGCTCTTTTGGGTTAATCGTCGTATTTGGCGTTAGTATTTTATCGATTGCATCAGCTAATTGTCGGTCTTTATCGGTAATTTTATGGTCACCCTCGTGAGTAATTAACCAAATTTGGACTACATTCCATTCATTTTCCCACCTTGGATGGTGTTGATATTCCTCGGCTAGTTCAGCCACTTTAACCATAAATTGCCAGGCTTGCTTAAAATCTTCAAAATTAAATTGTTTATAAAGTCCGTGTTTTGTTTCTTGCCACATGCTTAATATCTTATCATGAGTTTATTATAAAAACTGTTGTTGTAGATCTAGATACTGCCCTAATTTGGTCAAAACTTATGGCAGACAGTATTAGAAAAGGTCAAACAGCTCCAAGTATCCACACGCTTATAGCTTCCCAATGTATTAAGAATAATCTAACCCTGGTTACTAGGAATGCTAAGGATTTCAAGCAATTTAGTAGCCTAAGGCTAGACTGCCCCTGGGCTTAATTATTATAAGCTTGATTAAGTAGGAGTGATTAAACTTGAACAACTAGATGAACTTCTTGAATCACTTAGAATCCACTGGATAAATAGCAATGAAGCCAAACTAGCAGATATAGAATCCGTACACCAACCAACAACCAACATAAACTACGAGCTTTAGATTACAGATTACGTATTTCAATCTCTTTTAAGTTAAGGTCCAGTAGTTTTCCGTCATTTGTAATGAAACGGTCGGCCTTTTGTTCTATTGCTGTAGCTACATGTATTGCATCGGCGGCCCTAAGTGCTTCATGCTCATAGCGTAACCTACCAGCTAGTATGGCCGTACTTGAAGTAAAATCACATACTTTAAACTCTCTACCAGCAAAGAAATCTAGTACCTTCTTACTATCCGTACCGCTCATAACCTCCATAATAGTAATGGTTGGTAGAGGAATTAATCCATAGTTAAGAGCTTCTTTAATCGCCTTCTCAGAACTCTCAAAAAACTCTGGATTCTTCTCAAGGAAGTAGATGTATATGTTCGTATCGAGCAGAATCATAATTTAACGCCATTCTTCATCTCGTTGTCTACGAACCCAGGTAGCTGCGTCAATACCCTGCTTACCCCATGCGGTCTTAGCCGTATCTAGACTACCAGCGTATTTACTAAGTTCATCAAAACCCGTAGGCTCATTAGCGCTTTTTACAATTATTGAACCGTCGCTAGCTGCCTCAACTTTCATTTTTTGCCCAGGCCTAATATTAAGCTGTCTACGTACAGCCTTAGGTATAACAATCTGATATTTGGGAGAAATAGTGGTTATCATGTGTCTAATTATATATAAACGTAAAACTTTTATCAATAAACGTAAAACTTATTGATAAATATGAAGCAAAATAAACATAAGAGCTTTGGTCGGGGTGACAGGGATTGAACCTGCGACCTCACGGCCCCCAGCCGTACGCGCTACCACTGCGCTACACCCCGATAACTTTCAATCATTAAAGCCGGGCATCGAGTTTGATCACCTGAGAAGTCCCAGGTGGGTGCTTGCACGTAAAAACCACGGTTTTTACAAATATTAAGCTCCCTTATGATTAGTATCAGATAATCATTCACTCGACTAGAGACTAATAAGTCTTACCCGACCTTAATATAATTATACTTTGTTCTTTAGCCAAAGAGTAGCTGTAGCAAGCCATTTTCTATATTAAAAATGGGGCCAGAAGCAATATAAAATACTATAAATATAAATACCAAAGTTGTCGTAAACCCGGCTGCTTCAATTCTGGCCATTACCTCTTGGACTCCTTCTGGAGCAAAGGCATATAAAAGTCTTGAGCCGTCAAGAGGTGGAAACGGAATCATATTAAACACAAACATGGCAATATTAATCTGGGCAAAGATGACAACTGCTTCTAGTAAGTTGCCCTGCCAATTAGCTCCAAATAGTCTGAAAATAACGGCAGTTATGACTGCAAGTATTAAGTTGGTTAAAGGTCCGGCTATACCAACTAGAGCTGCACCAAATTCACCAAACTTAACTTTATTAGGGTTAAAAGGCACTGGTTTAGCTGCCAAAAATGGCACCCCAACTGTAATTATTAAAATTGCCGGTAAGATAATTGTGGTAATGGGGTCTATATGTTTTAGTGGATTGAGAGATAAGCGGCCTGCTTCCATAGCTGTATCGTCACCTAACCAAAAGGCGACAACACCGTGCATTGTTTCATGAATAACCAATGAAATGATAATGGCTAAAAGCAAAAATATAATATTTGAGCCACTTAAGTTGCTAAACATATCCAACCATTATAACAAGTAAACTTGTTAAATATGTTTGTTGAACTGTAAGACGCCGTAATATCCTTGACCATCCTCAAGCAATTTGCTAAAATAACACCTTGAAACTCTTAATTAAGGAAGGCTCCCATGCAAAAGTGCGATCTTACCGGTAAAGGCAAGCAATACGGCAATAACGTCAGTTTCTCTCAAAGGCATACTAAGAAAGTATGGAAGCCTAATTTACAATCAAAAACTGTAACTATTGACGGTAAAAAGGTCCAAATGAAGCTTAGTACTCAAGCCATCAGAACGCTGAAGAAAAAAGGCTTACTTACGGCTGTGTCTAAGTAATATTACACTTTTTCTAATATAACTAGTTGGGTAACATCGCTGAGATCAGCGCTTTTAACTCGCAGTTTTGAAGTTGTTAACTTAGGTTCCATGGCCATCTCTTTTAAAGCATCACTTAGTGCCTGCTGAGGCACAGGATACTTCAGTGCATCATCTTTGTAATGGGTAGGGATTACTAATTTTGGCTCTATCGCTTTGATAATTTTTAAAGCACCTAAAGGATCTAGGGTGTAGCCATTACCGCCAACTGGTACACATAGCACGTCAATTAAACCAATCGACTCTAGTTGAGCATCAGATAACTCGGGATAAATATGTCCTGTCACAAGCATAGTAATATCTCCAGCTGTAAGCTTAAACATAGTAGTGCTTTTAGTCTTATCTTCATCCATGTGTGATCTGGCCGCTATACCTGTAATGGATATCTCTGACACCTCATACTCACCTGGTTTATCAAATACTAAGCGAGCTTGAACGGTTGGGTGTTCAGAATTAGTAAATAAAGCAACGTCGTCAGACTTTAAAATAGTTTTGGCACCAAGCTCTTTCAAATCATCGTCTATCACTATCCTGGAACTTTTATAACTACATGTGATCACGTTACTACCGTAATACTGTAAATCCATTACTACTCCTTTACTTTTTCTGGGGTTTCAGCTGCAATCTTTTGTTGATCAATACTTATAAGATTATGTTCATCTACTAAAACCTGTTTTTTGGCTTTGATTATCGACATCGCGAAACGGTCTCTGATTTGTTGACGATACTTAAAATCGTCTAAACTCATAACTGCATATCTTAAGCTTTTGTTTTCGCTGGCCTCAAGTTCATCAACGTATTTTTGCAAAGCATTCAGGTTAACATCACCAACTATTAGTATGTCTACGCCGGCCGATTCATCTCTAGTAAATTGACCTGTGTATATTGCTAAATCAATATGCCCGACAGACTTTAAATCGCCTCTGTCGATTTCATCCGATTCACTACCTGCTTTATTAGCAGCTCTTACCTTCTCTCCTCCAAAAATTTGCTGTAATGGTTTAAAATATTCAAATTTCTGATTTACTTCATAATAAACCTTATTGTTAGTATTGTCTGAAGTGATTATACCAATGTTTAAGAGGTTGCTTAGCTCTCTACGGACTGAGTTAATCTGCTCGTCAATTTTGCGAGTAATTTCTCGTACATAAAATGATCGATTAGGGTTACTGTAAAAAAGCTGTAGTAACTTAACGCGCGTTTTAGACCCAAAGAGTTGCTCAATCATGAGTATAATTGTAACAAAGATTAGTTCTATTTTAAACTTGGTTATTCATATATGTTGTCACTATTTCAACGACTTGATTCCATTTAACTGGGGTAGTCAGCCAGTTAATATCCTTACTACGATTGAACCAGGTACGCTGCTTTTTAGCTAAAGCTAAACTATCTTTGAGGATTTGGCACTTAACCTCATTGATCGTAATTTGATTATTAAAATAGTCTTGCCATTCTCTGTAGCCAATAGCCCTTAAAGCTTCTGTCGGCCAGCCATATCTTTTGCTAAGACCAAGCACTTCAGCTTCAAGGCCTTGGTCAATCATTAAATCTAGCCTGCGTAATAATCTTTGTCTCAATAAAGCCCTATCAATCCTCAGTCCTAATATGAGAGTATTCGGTCTTAAGGTTTGTTTACTAGGTAACCTCCCCAAAGTTTCTATACGTCTAATTATTCGCCTTTTATTGGTTAAGTCTTCATCGTTCAGGCTAATTTTCTTAGTTTGGGCCATTTCAATTAAATCTTCTAGCGGTTTTTCATTCAGTTGTTGACGATAGTTGTCTGAACTGGCGTCTAAAAAACTATAGTTATAAATTAAACTATCTACGTATAGACCGCTACCGCCAACTAAAACCGGTAGCTTATGCCGCTCATGAATATCATCTATAATCTGTTTGGCTGCTTGCTGAAAATCAGCTGCATTAAAATGTGCGTCTGGAGTGATTATATCAATCAGGTGATGAGTAATTAATTGCCTATCAGCGGCACTTGGCTTAGCTGTACCTATGTTCATGCCTTTGCGAAAGTTTAAGCTATCAGCATTAACTATTTCTCCGTCAAAGTTTTTAGCAAGGTTTATGGCTAATTCAGACTTGCCTGATCCTGTCTCGCCAACAATAACAATTAAGGGTTTGGCCACCATATATATTCTTCTATATCAACTTTAAAATCTTCCGTCACGTAAAATCCTTCTGCCTCAAGTTGTTGCTTATGGCCTGTTTTTCCTCCTGGGAAACCTGATGCTAGACCGCCCCTTTTATTAACCACACGTTGCCATGGCAGGTCTGGATTACCAAAATGGGCTATCCCGCCGACTTGCCTAGCTGCTAACGGATGGCCGCAAAGAGCAGCAATTTGACCGTAAGTCATTAGTTTACCTGGCGGTATAGTACTTACTAAATCTTCAACTAAAGCTTTAAATCCAACTGGCTTTTTAGTCATAAAGAAGTTTTTGAAACTCTTGATTTGGCTTCGTTAGCTATAGTCTTTAAAAACTCACTGATGCCTATAGTTATTGGTACGTCTACCACCGCCATATCTTGGCGAATTCTTGGCACAACCTCTTTAGTTGCCAACTCTTTTTCGCCAATAACAACTGTGTAGGGCACTTTGGCTATTTCTGCTGCCCGGATTTTCTTACCAACAGATTCATTAGAATTATCGGTGTAGATTCTTAACCCCAAATCTTTAGCCTCAGTCTCAATCGTTTTAGCAAAATCTAGCGTAGTCTCGGTCTGGTTCACAGTCAAAAGTCTTAATTGTTCAGGCGCAATCCAAACTGGAAAACGACCGGCTGTGTGCTCGATATAGACCGATAAAAACCTCTCTATAGAGCCAAGCATGGCGCAATGAATCATGACTGGACGGTCTAGTTGACCGTCTTCTTTGGTATACTCTAGGCCAAATCTTTCTGGTTGAACAAAGTCTAGCTGAACTGTTGCGACTTGATGTTGTCTACCTATAGCATCGGTTGCCATAAAATCAATTTTTGGTCCGTAAAACGCCGCTTCCCCTTCGGCTTCAAAAAACTTTAAACTACTGTTTTCAGCCTGTTTTTTAATTTCAGCTTGAGAAGTTTCCCAAAGTTTAGCATCACCTAGATACTTGTCTGTATCGTCACGGTAGCTTAGTCTGGCCTCTAACTCCATGCCTAAGGTAATGTAGAGAGTCTTTATATCTTCTATAATCTCAGAAATAACCTCATCGATTTGTTCTATCCGGCAATAAACATGGCTATCGTCTTGGGTAATCGATCTTACTCTGCTCAAACCACCTAACTCACCCCTCTTCTCATCCCTGTATACAGTAGTGGTTTCATAGTACTTAACCGGTAGATCTTTATAGCTTCTCGGTACCGAGGCATAAATTTGATTATGATGAGGGCAGTTCATTGGTTTTAGAGCAAATTCATCAGAAGTCTCTTGGCTTTTGACTAAGAATAGTTCATCGCCAAACTTATCCCAATGACCAGAAACTTTATATAAATCGGTCTTGGTGATGTGTGGAATATTTACTTTTTGAAAACCTGAGGCCTTTTTTAAGGCTTCAGAAAAATCACTTAAGCTATCCCGTAAAACCGTACCTTGAGGAGTAAATAAGGGTAACCCGGAACCAACTAGATCCGAAAATACAAACAAGTTCATCTCTTTGCCAATTTTTCGATGATCACGGTTAATCGCTTCTTCTTGTTGCTGTAAGTACTTTTTTAGATCCTGGTCATTTTTAAAGGCTACTCCATAAAGTCTTTGCATCTGCTTATTGCTCTCATTACCTCGCCAATAAGCCCCCGATACTTTGGTTAACTTAAAGGCACCTGCTTGACCGGTCGACTCAAGATGAGGCCCCCTACATAAATCTGTAAAATCACCATTTTTATAAAAGCTAACCGTTTCTACTTGTGATCCATCACTAGAGACAGTACCTAGTTCTTCGGGGTTTAAGTCTTTTACAGAAGTAGTACCTGCCCGTTTTAAATCATTCAGTAACTCTTCTTTATATGGTTGCTGCTTATGTTTAGCCCAATCAATTGCTTCATCAATGCTCATTTCTAACCTTTCAAACGGCTGATTGGCTTTAATAATTGCTCTCATCTCATCTTCAATGCTTAAAAAGTCTTCTTCCGATATTGTCTTATTACCTAGATCAATATCGTAATAAAAACCATTATCAATTGCCGGTCCAACTCCAAATTTTGCATTTGGCCAGATATGCTGAATCGCTGCAGCCATAATATGGGCTAAGCTATGGCGCATTACTTCAATATTAGAATTTTGTTCCGACATCTTAACTCCTACTTAGTCGTATCTAGTAACTTTATCTTAACTAGTATTATAGCAACTCCTGTAGGTTAAATAATAAAAAAGCGATTGAATAGCCTCGCATTTATTCAATCGCTCATTCGACTGGTTTAAGCCGAGATAAAACATTCTCGTCAAAACCTCACCTGTAATTGGATACTATAGCAAGGTTAGTATTATATGGCTAGCATATTTATGGTGTATTTACTACATTACTATGTGGGGAAAACTTAAGGTTTGCTATATCATTTATGACGTTTATTTGTTTTATACTTGTCTTGTTGCCTAAAATAGATTAAGGTATTTGGGTAATCGAGCTAAACTTTTGGGCGATTAGCTCACTTGGCTAGAGCGCCGCATTGACGTTGCGGAGGTAATAGGTTCAATTCCTATATCGCCCACCATTTATTAATTATTTCTTAAATTAGCCCATTATCCCTTTAATAAGAAGTTAGTTTACTGTTAAGGGTATTGACTCCTATATACACTTCTGTTAAAGTAATACAGTTAAACAGGAAGTTTTGGTATCAGAAAAGATAGCGCTTTAGACGCCTTTAGGTTGTTTTACGAAGAATTAACCGTTTCCAAGCCAAAAAAAATTCGTATTAAACGTCTTAGAACTAGCTCATAATTTACTCTTTGAGCGAGTTAAGACGTATTAACCAGCATTGATAGAGTTAATAGTTGGTTACTTTTGTCCACTTTTTCATAATGCTTATCCACTGGTCTTTTTTATAGTTGTATGTCAATATATTGATATGGTTTGCATATACTGCGGTAACTCAACTAAGGTTGTTAACTCAAGATTAAAAAAGCGGCTTAATCTTGTATGGCGTAGACGCAGTTGCTTGAAATGTAAATCAACTTTTACAACCTTAGAGTCAAATGCCTATGCTTTATCTTGGATTGTTAGAGATAAGTCTTCTGCTATAACGCCTTTCTCAAGGGATAAGCTATTTTTAAGCCTTTATAGATCCTGCGAGCATCTAAACTCGCCGATTGAGGTAGCCGGGTCTATAACTGATACAGTTATAGTTAGTTTATTGTCTAAAGGCGAATCAATTATCCAAAACTACGAAATAAAGAACGCTTGTCTTGTTGCTTTGAATCGACTAGATAAGGCGGCATACTCCCATTACCAAGCATTTCACCCCTAGTATCTAGTTGGTTTTAGACGGATCGGCTGCTGTAGTCACCTTTAGGCCAGTTGAAGTCACCACCGTCTTTGTCGTAATATCGAAACGACTTAAGTACTTCTTAAACATTAAACGCGTCTGAGAGTTAAAGGCAGCGATTGAACCGAAAACTATACTGGTTACTGGTAAAAATAGCCACTGAGTAAACATCAGGATTGATCTATGTCTTTTATATCTGGCTGGCCTTGGCGGTAAGGTCACAATGGATACATACATTAAGAATACTAGGGTTACCATATCAATTCTTTGAATTCGACTAACAATTAAAGGTAATGAGTTAGCAGCAATATTTTGTGGGTGAAACATGGGTGGGACTAAACCGATATACCAGATCATCAAGGCATTAGTAGCCCAGTTAACGTGAGTATATAGAGTCCGGTAAAACTTAGCGAAAACATCGGCTTTAGGAATAGTATTTTTATGCCAAAACCCTTTATCGGCAATATAAGCGATATCCGACGCGCCATACGTCCATCTACGTAACTGGATAAACTGAGTCTTTAAAGTCTTTTTATAGGTTTCATTTAAAACAGCGTCTTGGTATATAGGAATACTAAATGGTATCACCCTATAATCACCATCAAAGTGAAAATAGGAGCGCCAAAACTGGTGGCCGTCTTCGACAACCGTTCTAGTACTCCAAAAATTCATATCTATTAAAGATTTCAGAGGTTGAGAGTGTGCTGAAAAATTACGACTTAAGTGCTGTCTTTGGGTGCCAACAATGTAAAACAGATTATTACCAGTAGCTAAAACTCGCATAAAGGTCGAGGCATCCCAAATATTGTTGGTAAACATGGCAATTGGCTGATACGACGCTTTAAGCGGAAATGGAACTACCGTATAAAGATAGTCTAGAGCAGCAAAATAGCGCTTATCGGGACGATTATCGGCATCAAGCGTAGTGACTAAGACTCGTCGGGTATCAAGTTTAGCTTTTTTTACATAAGCTGCTAACTTGTGTCCAGCATATGTTATATTACCTCCCTTACCAATAATCTCGCCAGGAATGTTCGAGGGATGCTTAACCGCCATCGCATGCTGAAAATAACCACCATACATATCGATCAATTGGTTAACTCTGGTTTCGGTTTCTTGGCCTGCTCTACCTTCATAAGCTATGACTAGAATAATTCGCTTAGCATCATAATCTGCCCCTAGAATTGACTGTATGGTCGGTTCCAAAATTTCTCTACTTTCATTAACGGTTGCCACTATAACAGCATGAGTTATTTGATTTGGTCTAATATCTAATTCACGGGTATGTAAAAGCCGTAGGTTTTTATAATGCCATTTCGGCCTCTCTATAGTTGTAGTCGTTGGCTTACCTAGATTAAGGTCGTTATTTAACTCAGTCCAATCAAGCCTCAAATGATGTTTCATGGTTATATAACCCGATATAGCTCTGGTGGCATATGCAATCGATTGGACGAAAAAGATCAAAAGATAAAATAGAGCAAATATGACTGCTGCATTAATGCTTATGGCGCTTAGAGCAATAGGTATAAGTAGCAAAGAATAACTTAAAAACCCCGGCAATATTTCAAAAAACCGGTAGTGGCCTTTTCTATCTTTCTCAAACGGTATTTCTAGATCTGTCATAAAAACTTATGCTCTTTTTTAGGTTTGTTACTTTTTAACTCAGTAGCAGTGAATTACTTATAAGGACCGACAGTATCAATAGTAGGCTGGTTAAGGCTAAAACTGCAATAGCTAATTGCCGGTTTATCTTGTAGACTTTATAGCTGAGTAGTAAGCCCATAATTGTTATAAGGGCGGAAAAAACAATAAAACTTATGATCTGAATAACGCTACCTGGTTTATAAGCATCTAGTAGGCTAGGTCTATATTCTACAATATAGTAACTGCTGTGCTTAGTAATTAATTTAACTCCTATAAGAACTAGAGTGAACATTGAAATGAAAACATTAATACTTGCTAAAAGTAATATAAAATGATCGCGAAAGTACTTACTGTTTGATGCCATAAATTAGTTCTTATTGTAGCATTTTATTGAATTGTTAAGTTCTAAGATCTGATAAAACTAAACTCTGCGCACATGTAGCAAATCTAGACAGACAAACCTTATTAAGCAACTGCCTAAAGTTTAATAAGGTTGTATATTAAATTTGATATTTTTCTCAACTGTTTACGGTAATTTGGCAGTAATAGTAGGTATTAGGGATAATTCTAACGAATACTTATTAGTTCTTGTGTTGCTTTAGAGATATTGAAGATATTGACTGCCTTATGCACGCATGAATACACAACTTACCATAAGAAATATTCCGGAACCGGTTAGCCTATACTTAAGAAAAAAACCAAACTTAACAATAAGAGCCTTAATCAAGTAGTGATTGAGGAGCTTTCTAAAGACGTACCAAATCTAAACAGTCCTTTAAGCTCTTCCCTTACTTGGTTTATAGGTAGCGGCATTGATCATCAAACCATTGAAGCTTTAAGAGTTGAAGATAAACGGCAAAAGGAAAGATTTGCTAAAGAAAATGCTATTTCTTGATACTAGCACCTACAGCGCTTTAGCAAATGGGCAAAATGATATAGTTTCTATTATAGAGTCAGAATACAATCTAGCCTTACCTTTACCTGTTATTGCTGAATTAAGGTATGGTTTCTTAAAAGGCTCAAGGCCAACTCAGAATGAAGAGAATTTAATGAGATTTTTAGTTCAGCCACATGTAGAGATAGTTCTACCGACAATTAACACAACTTATAAGTACGCCGAGATGTGCCTTTACTGTGTTAAAAAGGCTAAAGTTTTGTCACATAACAACCTCTGGATTGCAGCTATAGCTAAAGAAAATAATGGTGTTTTAGTTACTTTTGATAAAGATTTTGAAGCTCTGAAAGCCATATTTTCAGACAAGCTTATCGTCTTGAACGCAAGCTTATAATAATGGTGCAGGTGGTCGAAAAAAGTTTACATCAAATCATAGATGAACTAAATGGTTGGTACTCTGCTATCGGTAGTGAATTTAACAGCTATAAGCTGAGGCGTAGAGCCGACAGGTATAGTTAAAAGTAGCGAGTATAACACAGTATATGTAGCGCTAAAGTGTTAATAATTATCTACTATTAAGATATTATTAGCTTTAATGCATTTTTTCATTTTCGTGACACCTTAGGCATCGACTAGATTAAATAGTTATCATAGTTATAGGAAAGTCAGCATACGCTTTGGCAAGCTTATTATCTATAGTAATAAACTTTTCACAGCCTGTCCTAATGGCAACCGCCACTTGTAACGCATCTTCGAAATCTTTTCTTTTTTCGTTTTTTAAGGCCCATTCATAATCTTCCGGCAAAAGAGCAAGTAGTTCGTTTTCTCCTATAACTCCTTCTAGAAATTCGTCTTCTGCTTTTTCCTTTCTGCCAAAATACATTATCAAATGAACACTCAGTATCGAGATAGCAGTAGGCTCACTCACTAATGCTAGGTAGTTTTCTACCTGAACTTTCTTGGCTCTATCTTGTAATATAATTTCTAATAGTATGTTAGCATCAAGAAATACCATATTTTTTAGCCTTGTCTTCATAGTAGAGCTCTTTGTAGATTTTAGTATTGTCTAGTGTTAGCTTTGCACTATTACGAGCAAGCTTAGCGTATTGCAATAATTGTTTTGTACTTTTTGGTTGACTAGTCACTTTTGTATCCGCACTCATAACAGTTGCAAAAGGTTTAGAGTGATAAATAACTGTCATTCTTTTACCTTTATTCACTTGTTTTAAAAAACCTAGTGGGTCTTTTCTTACTTCCTGCAGGCTAATTGTGTTATCCTTATCCATAACTTTAATGTTACTAAAAAATGACTAATAAGTCAAGATTAGTTTGGTGCGGATGATGGGAGTCGAACCCACATCTCAGCCTTGGGAAGGCTGCATAATAGCCGCTATACGACACCCGCATATGGAGCCGTCTACCGGGATCGAACCGGTGACCTACGCTTTACGAAAGCGCCGCTCTACCAACTGAGCTAAGACGGCCTGCTCTATCAAGCACAAATTATAACAGTTTCAGATCAAGATATGATAAAAAGTTTAAGGCTGTTTAATATTTGCACTATTTTGGCCTAATATAACCACAAACTGAGCCGTATAATTGTTGGCTTCTTCAGCTTCTTTAGAACTAGAGGTGCTTGTAGTTATGGTACCTGGGAACAAATTTTGTAACAGCGTTCTAGTTGCCGGAGCTTGACCATTAGATTGATTAACGATCATCGTCTGAGCATAATTACTATTAGCATTAGCTATGGTTATGTTAGTTAACTTATTGGCTTGTAAGATACCCTCAGCTTTTTTTGCTAAACCATTTACGTTAGTGCCGTTTAGAATAACAATGCTTGCATCTTCTTTAACAATTGGATCACTGGACGTAAGCTGCTGATAATAATTCTGTAATTGACCATACTGACCTATACCGGCTGAAGGTATCAGGGATTCTTCTCCAGAAGAAGGATCGGTATAATCAGTTAGTAATGCTTGGCTTTTAGGAGTTCCGGTTGACGTACTGGAATAGGTATATGAGCCTATGCTATTAAGATTCAAACTTCTACCAATTTGCGCCAGTCTTAAAACGTCTTGTAAGGTAAGATCAGTTTTAACATTTGTGCCAACGGCATTTACTAAACTGCTGATTTTGATTGGGTTAGCTAAAACACCTATGGTATCCGCTTTTTTGACTATGGCTATAACCATTTTTCTTTGATACATGGTTCTTGTAAAATCAGTGCCCGGAAAGCCGTAAGAAACATCTCCGGCCGAACCATCGCCTCTTGCTCTAGCCAAATTCAAAGCCTCTTGCCCAGTTAAAGTAACTTCTCCATTAGGTAGTTTTAAATGAGTATAGGCATCATATAAACCTCTGGGGTCAGGGCTCTGGATATCAATGGTTATACCGCCTACTGCATCAACCGCGTCTCTAAAAGCACCGTAGTCCACTAGTACGGAATAGTCTATCGGTATGCCAAGGTCTGTTTGAACTATTTGCTGAAGGGTATTTATAGAAATATCGTTGGCGGCATTGATCTTCTGATAGGAATTAAACTGAGGTATATACACCCATAGATCTCTTGGAATACTTAGAAGAAAAGCTGTATGATTTCTTGTGTTAATACTAAGTACCATAATCGAATCGCTTAACTGAGCGCCTAAATGACCGGGGTCATCAACAGAATCTCCGGCAACCAATATATTTACCCTGCCCTGGGCCTCGCCTTTTAAAACAGTGCTGCTAAATAGTGCGTGCACATCTGAAAACACATTACCGTGGAAAGCCTTATCAAGACTTGCTACAACTGAAGCTCCATAATATGCGCCTAGGGAAAAACCGACCAGCAAAAAAGCTAATACGGTCATGAATACCTTTTTTCTTAGTGACCAGTTTTGCCATCTTTTTAGTCGACTTTTTTTAGCTTTATGTTTTCGTGATAATCTTTTTGTAATTAAAGGCTGAAAACTATTTAATTCATTGGGTTGGCCAAACGAAGAAAAGGTTTTGGGCTGCGAAGTGATTTGGCTAACTGGTTTTTCGGGGCGTACAGGTTCATGTAAACTAGTTTTTGGACGGATAAAGTTTGAGTCTACCAAATCTTTAGGTAACTTTGGTCGAGGCCTGATAAAGCCATCTATGTCTCCCCCAACTAAACGTCTTGGTGTTTGCTCCATGAGCTCTCAATTATATCTAATTTTAGTATCTTTTACCATTAGAACATTGATTTTTATTGGCGCAAGTCGGCTCATTAAATTTCCATCGTTAGTTATAGCTTGGACTACAAATTCTGTAGTATACTGATCGGGTGAACCCAGATATAAAAAACACAGTTAAAGCGTCAGGCCTCTCCGGTAATGAGATGTACTGTCTGGCTCTTCTAGGTTATGCTCCAGAAAATCTTTTGATCGGTAATAGTGTTTTTTCAATGGGGTTTATTGGCGGTATTGCTTCGCAATTTCGTAGTGCAATAGGCGGTGAAATAACTCAGGTTACTAACATGATTGCCGAAGGTCGTAGACTTTCGCTTGATCGATTTAATCAAGAACTATCAAACGGTAATTATGCCGGTGCTACAGGCTTAACTAGTGAGTTAATTTTTCATCCTGGGAATGTTGAGTTTTTGACAATTGGTTCAGCCGTTAGTAGTAATAATGGGATTAATAGATTTACTTCTTCCTCTGATGGGCAAGAATTATTTTGTCAATGGGACGCTGGGTACCAGCCTATTAATTTTATCTTCGGTAATGTAGCTTACTCCATTGGATTAGTTAAAGGCATACTAGGAGAATTCAAGCAATTAAAAAAAGGTGAGGTTCAACAGTACAGTGACATCTTCAACCAAACAAGAAACTTAGCCCTAGACAGAATTATTACGGAGGCCAAAAATAATGGCGCTAATAGTGTAGTTGGGATTAGGACTACTATCTTACCGGTTGGCATTAGTCCGGTTCAGGAAATGGTTATGATTGGTACAGCATCATATAACAGTCAGATTAATAGTATTGCTGGGATAGTTAATGGTGTCACTACCAGTGATATGACTGCTGAAGAAACTTGGAATGTTGCTAGGTTGGGTTACGCTCCATTAAAACTAGTTCTTGGAACTTCTATCTATTCATTAGGTTTAGTTGGTGGTCTAAAAGCAGGCCTAAAAAATTTTATTAAGGGCGAGATTAGTGAATTAACTAATATGATTTACGGAGCTCGAGAACAATCTATTAATCGTTTGACTCAGCAAGCTCAGGAGATAGGCGCCGATGATATTTTAGGTATCAAGACATACATATACAACCTCGGCGGAGGATTAATAGAATTCTTAGCCATTGGTACGGCAGTTAAGAAAATAGACGGATTAACTACAAACTCTCAACAAATACCGCCTCAAGCCATTATTAGAGATAAGACTACTTTTATTAATGCAGCCGTGTTCGCTGAAGCTAACAATCTCCAACGGCCCCAGGAATTAGCGGATAATACTAGTCAATAAATAGGCTTAAAGTTCGTCAGGGGTCAGTTAGTTTAATCCCTGGTTTACCCTGTATCAGTGGTCCGTTTTCGCTTGACTTACAATAGTATGTGGTATACATTAGATGTATGTTAAGAACTCAGCTTTACCTACCAGAGGACTTGCGGCAAGAAATTAACACAGTTGCAAGACAGGAAAAGAAGCCAGCTGCTGAGATTATGCGAGAGTTAATGTTGGAGGGCATTAAAAACAGGCATCGACCAACAGTGGGAGCTGCTATGAGCAGACTTGCATCTCTTAAGGTTAAGGGTGGCCCTCCTGACCTCTCTGTAAATCTAGATAAGTATTTATACGAATAAATGAACCCTCCCATTGTTGCTGATTCTAGCGGTTTAGTCTCCCTAATTTCAGAAAGTGATAGCAATCACACATTTGCCCTAAAAATAGCTAAAGAACTTAATAGTTTAAACAGCCTAATAATTGTACCTAGCGATGTCTTTAGCGAAACTTTAAATATTATCGGTAAGAAACTTAATCATCAACTAGCACTTGAGGTCGGTAAAGAACTTATCAGCTCTAGAGCATATTCAATTATAGAAACTGATGGGCTACTTAGAAATAATGCTCTTACCTTATTCAGTAAACAAGCAAAGTCCGTTAGCTTTACGGATTGTATAGTAATGGTATTCGCAAGTAACTTTAAAACTAGAGACATTTTTGGTTTTGATAAAGCTTTCAAGACTAATGGCTATTGCAGATTAGGTTTTGACGACAACTAACATATGGAATAAGTGCGAAACTGTAGTGATTCATGTGATGGGCGCCACTTCGTTATCTTCTAGTTTGGACTTGTATTCATTGGGAGTCAAGTAAGTATTACTTGGCGGGCCGTCACGAACGATATCTTAAACTATTTTAGCTCTTATAAAGTTGGTTATGATTACCAACAGCTTCAAATATAACCCTATTAGCGCCAATCTCTTTGAAATGTAGTCGTAGGTCACCTCCAAGACTAATAGACCGATAGCCTTTCCATTTTCCATAAAGTGTATGATTCCGCAGGTCTTTGTGAAAAGGTTCATCAATAAATAGTTCGATTATATCCAAAGCTTGCTGGCGCTGAACTGCAGTTAATCGGCTATGAAACTGCCTGTCAAAATTTCTACTAAAATCAATATTCATTACATTAGCGACTTCAGGTGGGCTATTGCTTCTTCTTTAGAGTTAGTGTGTGTAATGTTCCTATCATGTTTAATGTCTTCTTCAACCTCGAGCATAATTTTCTCTAGATAAGATGTGGGCTCTAAAGTTGGAGTCAGTGTTAACTGACCATCACGCATTACCTGTAGAGTTGCAGCTGTTATAAAAGCGCTTGTTGATAAGCCAAGAGAAGCCGCAAAATTAGCTATGTCTTGTTTTGTAGCATTGTCAGTTCTGATTGTTAGTGTTGCATCACTCATGTGTTACATTGTGTTGCAAATGATTACATATTGTCAATAGTAATTTTTGTAAATAAAAAGCACCTCTTAAATTAAAGTGCTTATGCCTGGCGGGCGTCACTAACGGAGGCCGGAACTATTGGTTAGATCTCCGGTAGATATACTACTGGTCTGGACTATTTCCATCATTATCCTGCTCTTGAAACTGTTTCTCCAAAGCACGAAAGCTTATTTCGTCTGCTCTTGTTCGTTGAAAGACGCCCGAAAGCCCATATATAAACGTCATTGCAGACCCTCCAATAAAGGCAACTGTATTAGCAATATCAGCTTCTGGCTGAATACTAGGTAGGTAGTTTTTTGTTGAGGCAAAATAATTTGCTACTGCAAATACACCTGCTATGCCTGCTTTAATATATCGCTTTCTAGAATCAGCCCGTAACAAATCAGGCCGTTCATTAGGTATTTCTAGCGTTCTTTCCATAAATCGTTCTATGGGGTTGTTGAGGTGTGTCATAGTTTCAATTATTCTATTTTCTAACTGACTCCACAAGCATGAGCAAAATAAAAAGCACCTTAAATTAAAGTGCTGGCGGGCCGTAGCTACGAATATCTGAAACTATTATATAAATCGTTCTTACGATTTTGCAGACTATGTATAATAATGATTAAGATAAAAGAAGCTAGTATGAATGCATATGTAATAGTGTCAGAGGGTGAGCCTTGGGAAAATATTATTTGGTCGCCAGAAGGTAAAGATTTTCATGATCTAGTCCGAAGCAGTTTATTTTGGGTTGAGGGCAATAATGACCAGGAACTAATTCAAACCGCTAAAGGCCGTTTCTCAAACATATTCAAGATCCAATCAGCTGAAATTACGGCCATTGATGGCATCAAAGGAGTTAATCTTTACATAGCAAAGCCTGACTCTCACGAACCTATGCCAACTGAAATAAAGCTAAGTGATGGCACTGTGTTGAGACGGGTAAAAGCAGAGGTGCCTCCAGAAACTGTTATACACTAACCTCTTCAACATTTTTCATGCCATACCACTGCCGTGCTTGCTCTAAAGTCAGTGGATAAGCTGTTTGGTCCTCTATGCTTCTATGGCCTTCACCAAACTCCACACCATGAAGGATGGTTTGCCATGCTTCTTCTCCATGGCTCCCAGCCTGAGAAAGAGTATCAATTACAGTTTTTCTGTATTCACCAAGGCCATCTATTAAATCTGGTCCAAATAATGCGGGAATGCCTCCTGTAATTACGACTGTCTCCGGCATTTCTGGAGGCTGGGTAGCACTGTCACTTTCCAACCATTGCTCTTTTGCCGATCTATAGTGATCAACGCTATCAAGGTATGCAAGGTATTTATTGAGCTGTGTTTTTATAAGTTTATCGCTTAAGGGCTGCACGTAGATGCCTCCCATTAAAGTATTCTCAGCCTTGTCTGTTTTATCAGCAAGTACTTTACCAAAATGGGCCTCAAAGTCATGTTTTAAATCTTTATTCTCACCCCATTCAAGAATTCCCGTTTCACTAACTTCTATTGCTATACCGTGCCCTTCGAGAGCATCAGCATCAATAAGAACTGTACAGTCCACGTCGCTTTTAGCAGTCCCTTCGCCCTTTAGCCTAGAGCCGAAAACTGTAGCGCCAAGTATTTCAGGATTAGCCTGTTTAAGTTCTCTTAAGCCTGAAGAAAAACGTTCTAATGTCTCTGTGTTTTCTGCGGTACCTTCAACATAGCGAGGATTATAAAAAACATTGTTATTTATAGGAGTGTTTATTTTTTCTGACACATAAACATTTTAGCATAAAATTGACATTTTGTCCATTTAGCGGGCCGTGGCGGGCCAAGTGTGGAACTATTTTGCTTGCCAAATATATAAAAAGACCGCCGATTCATACCCAATAGTCAATTCAATTGACCATAGAATAGATTAGTTTTTAGTCGCCATGTTGACGAGCAACCTCATCTCTATGGGCATCCATTGGATTCTGCGGCTCTTCATAATAGCCACCAGTGGGGTCGACATCTCCAGCAAGTGGGTCCTGACGAGTAAGTGACTCGGGGTCCTCTTCAACTGCTTTCCAGAATGCTTTACTGTGCCTCTCAACTGCTTCCTGCTGTTCTTTATCAAGATGTGTACCTATTTCGTTATCTGATAATCCCTGCTCACGCAATCCTTGTAATTTACTGCCTCCTTCTATATGCACTCTGCCTGTAGGAGTAGTTACAATATAGCTACCTTTGAAATAAGTATGAGGTTCAAATAACGTTGTTCCTAGGTCGTTTGCTATCTAAGTACGCTTGCTATGGTGGAAGCCCTCTGGTAATCGTGAAGGCTCAAAAGTTTTATATGTTTCTTTAATCAAGCTTATGCTAGCATAAGCTTGATTAAAAGTCAATATAGTGGCGGGCCCGACCGGATTTGAACCGGCGATCTCCTCCGTGACAGGGAGGCGTGATAAACCACTTCACTACGAGCCCATATACAACAGGGGTAATCATATCAATTTAGATAATTAATTGCAAATATTGTGCACTTACTCACTACATCGTAGACACTTGCCGACGCAGAATAGTTAAACCTAATGTATCACAAAACTCTGCTGGTGTGAGATAGTTTAAGGCCTGGTGTGGCCTAAAGAAGTGATAATCATTAAGCCAACTAATTATCTGTTGTTCTCTTTCTGCTATTGTCATATACCCTCTATACTCATCTAAGCATTCCTGTTGGAGTTTCCCGATAAGGTTTTCAACATGAGGCTTATCTTTAGGTGTATGCGGTCTAGCAAAGTATTGGGTTATACCATGAGACTTTAGATAGTTGTAAGCATGATGGTAGTTTTCAGAGCCGTTGTCATTGACTATGACCATGTCCTTGCCAAATACTTCTACGGCCTTATCTAAAGCTAACATGGCCTGGAAACTACTTGGTTGTCGGCCTAGATGAATAACTGTCTCCTTGGTATAGATATCTATAGCTACAAAGGCATACTGTTTTACTCCGCCTAAGTAAATATGCTTCATATCAAACTCAATCACAGATCTTG
>DAHWAT010000005.1 GCA_027327085.1 Candidatus Saccharimonadota bacterium | reverse complement strand
GCGATCTAGTCATTGTGCGTCGAATTGGCCAAAAAATAATTATAGAGAGGGGAGATTAGATGTGCGGCATCATGGGCTACATCGGTGGCAAACCAGCAAAGTACATAATCTATAACGGACTTCAGCGTTTAGAGTATAGAGGTTATGATTCAGTTGGCATTGCCACTCTAGGTAAACAGCTACAAACAATCAAAACGGTGGGCGATACTAGCAAACTGAATATCGATTTAATTGATCCTAAGGCAACTATGGGTATTGGGCATACGCGTTGGGCAACTCACGGTAAACCAACCGAAGCCAATGCTCACCCTCATAGTTTCGGTGCCATTACGCTTGTTCATAACGGCATTATTGAGAATTACGAAGAGCTCAAAACAATGATTGACTCAAAAAAACTAAAAAGTCAGACCGATAGTGAGGTTTTGGCAGCAGTCATCGATTATTATTTTAAGAAGGAGGCAGATCTCGTTAAAGCAACCAAGTACGCCCTCCAGGACGCTAAAGGTACTTTCGGTTTAGCAATAATCTCTAAAGATGCCCCAGGCCAAATAGTTGTCGCCCGCCGTGGTAGCCCAATTGTTATAGGCGTGGGCAATCAGCAATATTTTATTGCTAGCGACCAAACGGCCATACTCGATCATACCAATAAAGTAATTTATCTAGAAGATGACCAAATCGCAGTTGTTAAAGCAGACTCTTTAGAGCTATATGATCTAAAGTTATTAGCCCAAAAAGTGGCATTTGAAACTTTAGACGAAAGCCCAGAATCATTAACCAAGGGAGTTTACCGTAATTTTTTAGAAAAAGAGATTCACGAGCAACCGACGGCTCTAGCTAATACCATGCGTGGGCGAGTCAGTAGTGATGGCTCAATTACGCTTGGCGGGCCTAATCTTAGTCAAGCAGATATAGCTAAGCTTAAACAGATTCTTATTATTGGTTGCGGTACTGCCTATAATGCTGGCTATTATGCTAAATATGAACTTGAAAAAATCCTAGGCCTGCCAGTCAGCGTTGAATATGCCAGTGAGTTTAGATATCGTTTTGGCGCCTATGACCCTGAAACTACCTTAGCCATCTTTATGAGCCAGTCTGGCGAAACTGCCGACACCATTGCTTCGCTTAATGAAGCTAAAAGAAGAGGCATCAAGACAATGGGTATTGTTAATGTCGTAGGTTCTACTATAGCTCGTGAAGTAGCTAATGGCGGTATCTTTCTGCATGCCGGTGTTGAGTCCTCGGTTGCCAGCACCAAAGCTTATAGCTGTATGGTATCAGCGCTTTTAATGTTTGGTGGTTTTATTACTTACCGTCAAGGCAAAGATGCAGCTATAACCCAAAAAATAGCTAAAGAACTGCTAGAGCTGCCAGACGAAATAGCGCTTACGCTTGAGCTCCAAGACTCTATAAAAAAGCTAGCCCAAAAACTTTTAGGATATCATGATTGGTTTTTCCTGGGACGTGGCTCACTCTATCCGGTAGCCATGGAGGGTGCATTAAAGCTCAGTGAAGTTTCGTATCTGCACGCTCAGGCCTTTCCAAGTGGCGAGATGAAACATGGACCAATTGCTCTAGTTAACAGTCAGCATATGTCGGTTTTGTTACTACCAGAGGATAATCTACTCTACAACAAAACTCTATCAACCCTCGAAGAGATAAAGGCTAGAGGCGGCAAAGTCTTAACTGTGTCAACACGTCCAAAAGAACCGGCCAGCGACTTTCATCTGACAGTAGCTCATGTAGGTGATCATGTTGACGGCTTAATTTATAACGTTTGCTTGCAGTTATTAACCTTAGCAATTTCAGAAAAAAAAGGACTTAACATTGATCGACCACGTAATTTAGCTAAATCGGTAACAGTCGAGTAAGCCACGTTAATGATGCAATAAAAGACTGTTTACCCGATAACTTAAATAATCAAAAAGGATTTGTCTAAAAACCCTCTGATCTTTTTCTACGCAATAACTGCCTCAATCAGATAGAAGTTACTATCATAGTCATAGCTACGGCTAAGACTAAAACCGGCCTCTTCTATCAGCCGCTCAGCCTTAGCTTTTGAGAAACGAATACTTTGCGGCGGACCAATCTTCATCGGTTTCTGGCGCCAATCGAGATTGATTAGCTTGCCGCCGTCACGTTTAAGCATAGTCTTGGCGTTAAGTAGGACCTTAAGTGGATCTTCAAAATCGTGTAATACGGTGCCTAGAAAAATAATATCGGCAATATTCTCGCCAAAGACAGTATCCTCAGCTTTTGCTACCTTTAACTCGTAGTTAGCCAGCTTATTATTGTTAAACTTCTGTTTAAGATTTTCTATGGCTTGTTGATTAATGTCCACAGCATAAATTAAGCCGTTCGGCCCAATCATTTCAGCGGCTGGCAGACTGAAAAAACCATCGTTACTACCGATATCGATAAAGACCATACCCGGCTGTAAACCTATATGTTTCAATAAAGCCAAAGGATCTTGTCTTTTTAATCTTTCAGCTTGGTCATAATGAAAGCTAGAGTGCTTGCTATGCATTTAAACCTAATTTGTATGCTGGTCTTTAGGCTGGCAGGCTCGGATGGCCTTACCTGTAAAAGGCAGATGCATCAGCGGAGCAATTAGGCAAAAGTCAAACAGACCGGCAAGAAGAGGCACCAAGCCAACGATGGCTATTATATAGCCAACGGCTGAGTGAATTGCTAAACCGATTATTATTAGCACTAACCCAACTACTGCCCGCAATGCACGTCCGGCTGTACTAGCCATAAATTTTGAAAATTTCATACCACTTCCCCCTATATTTAATAATTTAGATTGCTTAGTCTATCAATTATTTGTAAACCAACAACTATCCAGTACTATATATAAATTTTAAACTTTTACAACTGCATCAACTGCAATATTACTAACTCTTGTCATTTAAGACCTGATTTTTTATTACTTGATTTAGGCTTAGTAAAATATTGAGTAGATATAACTCCAGCAGCTTTTTCTACTGTTTAAAGAGTCGCTAAAGATGAGCCTACTTGTTATGCTTATGGCTGGGCTTTAAAAAGAGTAATATTCAAATTAGCACTGGCAGATCCCTATAACGAACATCATCACCAAATCATTGAGCATAGATGTATTAGGAGCCGCGAAAGCACTAGGCATAAGCGATGAAGACATTATCATTCGATCGCCAATACCAATATTTAGCCTAGTATTTATTAGTAACCGCTTGACTACTTAGCAACAATTGATCAGCGTATGCTAATTAAGCCAAAATGCACACTTAACTTATTAAGGGCGAGGAAATGTCCCTTTGTAACATCGGCCATTGGTGTTGCTGGTTAAGAAAGCAAGCTTTCCAGTAGCGCGAACATTTACCTTAAAATTAGTGTAACTGGTAGTGAAACTAAACTGCTGAGTAATATTACCGTCTGAAGAATGAAATTCCTCAGTTCCCCTAACTATTCCGTTACTGGTAGTAGTGTTTTCCGTATAGGTGCCGCTGACTAGCCCAAGTGATGCTACGGGGGTATTATAGTAGTTATTGTCTATACCAGTCCAGGTGCCTTTCTGGCTCTCCTGTGTTATACCACTAGGCGTTGTGACAGTATGGGTCTGCGTTGAAACTTGCGTTCCAACAAAATAGCCACAAGCATCAAGCGTAGTTGAAGTTGGAGTGCCAAGTGCATGTATTGTCCCATTACTGCCCAGACTAGCAGCAAAAACAGGCACAGAAAAAGCTATAGCAAAAACTATGCTTGCCGTAGCTCCGGTAATCAGTTTTATTAGATTTGTTGATTTAGTTTTTAGAACACCGGTCTTTATATTATAGTTACTATGCTTCGACATAACTTTTTACCTCCACTTAGTTTACTAGTTTAAGTGTATGCTTGTTGCAAAATCAGTCAAGAAGTTTTAAACAATTATTAATTCAATTCTAAATCCCAAAAACTTTATAGAGAAGAATGTCCCCATCGTTTATTGATTTATTGATTCGATCTTTAGTTATTCTGACATACCAACAGCATTAATTTCGATGGAAAAATATCATAGTTTTTTCCCGACATAGAACCAGGTTAAATAGTTGTATTAATACTGGGCTAGTTGTCCTTAGAGTAACCCAGCCTATCAAAGCTTAAACAAAGCAATTTATAAATTTATGGCTACTCTATCAGTATTTTATTAAATCGATACCAGTAATATCATGTTTTGTCAGACAAATCTATAAATTACAATTTATTTGAGCCGGGAAGAATATTGGCTTCCTGCTCTATATACTGCGCCCGACGTATCCATATAAATCCATGATAAACTATGAAGCCGTCTTCAAAAGTTAGTTGACCTCTCCGTATAAACTTTGACCAGGTAGACTGTCTGCTGCTACCAAGGCGTACCACCTCTGGATGTCGACTATAAGAAGCCAGTAGCTTGCCAGGTATGTGTAATGGCCAATCTCGATAAATATATACATTCTGGTCAGTAACTAATACGATTCGATGAAAGTAGAAAGTAACAAGTCCGAGGATTAAATCTAAAAGTCCTCCGACTGAAGGAATGAATCTGGTTATATCTTCCAGGGTCCCTATTATAATCATGGTACTGAGATTATTGAAAGTAAAAGCGACAGCCACGCCTTGTTCGGTCAAATGAGCACGCTTTGCAATCCTCTGCGCGAGACTCTGGTTATATGCCCTTACCTTATAACGTCGTGCGTTTTCATTACCATCTGATGCATTAATGTCTGTCATGTGCCTTAGTGCCTTTCGACTTTTGACGATTAGCTTTAACTCTTATTATTTAGTAATATGATGTTTAGCCGCAAGAATGTCAAACTTTACATTAAAATACTATTTAACCCTAAAGAAAGCTTTGTATTTGCATCTTAAAAAAGTTGTTTTTAGGTTCGGTCTTTATAACGCGCCTTAATTTGGTACAGATGATTATATAGCCACGATATTGACGGTATATGGCTAGTGTTATCAGTATAAAAGTTGTATAATATAATATGCAAAATGAGTATTCCGCTAGAGTTAGTGACCGACAGCTACGGATTAGTTTTGAGAGAGTTGGCTAGTGAAGCTGATGATTTTGCCTTTTTTGCTGCTATTGATGCTAATAGAGAACAGCTAAGTCAATGCGATGACGAAACTGCCTCAAAATATCCAAATCTCTCTGCGGTAACTGAGACAAGATTGCACCCATCAAACCCTGATAAAATACGAATGGGTATTTGGAATACCGACACCTTTGTAGGTAGTATAAATCTAACACCAGACAACTATGGTTCTGCGGAGATTGACTATTGGCTAGATTCAAGATATACAGGAAATGGCTACGCAACACTAGCAACAAGAGCATTGGCGCAATATGGGATTAGGCAATACCAAAGAGTTTATGCATATGTTGCTGAGGACAATAAAGCAAGCTCAAAAGTGCTTGAGCGAGCCGGTTTCCAAAAAGTCGCTCAAGAATTAGGTAGAATTACTTTTGCTTTTAGCGGAGTTGCCCCTGATTCAAAGGATATAAAAACTGTAATAACTAGGCCAGAGCAAGATTTAGAGAGATTTGCAGGGTTACCAAGTCGTAGAGAGGCGTTGCGAGCAAAAGATAAAGATAATTTAACAGTATTCCTATCTCTAGCTGTTGCTAAAAAACTATATCGCTGCCTATGCTGCAGCGGTGATATAAATATCGGTAGTGAGCATGTAATCCTTAGTCGAGTTCAAATATCAAAGCGGCACAATCACCATCATATTGACTTTGCATGTACTCATGAGAAAATATTGCCAACCCTCAAAGACATTAAAGTTATCAATCCTAATGAAACTACTGCCTCTGCTATGAACGCCCGCAACCGTAAGTATCGCTATAAAAAGCATAGGAGCTAGTCTCTATTTCAGATGTTGTTTTTCTCGAGAACAATCTTTATAGGTTTGGTTTTGTCTTTTGAGCGGTATCACACCGAATTGCTTGTAAACTGTTATGTCTAGGTTCAATCTTGCATTGGCCCTGTTAATTACTGAATATATAAGGAGTTCTTGTCTTTGTCTGACGCTAAGCTTAGCGTCATAAATGAACCATCATCTAGCGCAATTGCTCTATTATTGTCACTATTGCTATCTATTTTGCTCAACACTTTGGACAAATCGGCTATAATCTTTATAAACTCTTCTACTGGTTAGGCGCCAAAGCCTTGTTATAAATCATGAAATTTTTGCTGACAACCATATTCATATAAGATTTGTGTTACTGCTAACCAAGGCATTTAATAGCTGACCGAATTTACGTAAACCGTTCATAACATCACTAAATTTATTCTCAGAATTAGTAAGTGCTGATTTAAATTTAGTTTCATTTTCTCAGCACACATAAACACAAAGTTGATATATAAGTAATAATATGATAGTATATAATTATGATTTCAGCAGAATTTCCATCTCAAATTGTTACTAATGTAGAAACACATTCGGTTACTATTACCCCTGACATAGAGGCTAGTTTACCTGGGGTTCGTCAAGCTTTTGCTGATGCTGATAGGACTTTCTTAGATAATCCAGAGCAATATCTGCATAAGCTTGAAACCTCAGCGTTTAAATTTCAATCAAGCGAAGGTTCTAAGGTAGCTTGCTCGTTATTATATGACCCTGATAGTAAACAGGATGAAATATTGGTAATATTTGCCCCTTTTGCCGATTCTGCACCAAAAAGTAGCGCAGATAAACTGAACGATTATTTAAACTCCGATAGTCCCAGCGGTATTGTTAGCAAAGAAAAATATGCGCCAAATAGCTGGAACCAGACAACTAAGTCGGCAGCTATATTTGAACTTCTAAAAGCGCTTGGCAAAAATCTACCTGTGCTTACGATTTACGGGCCGGTACCTACAAGTGCCTATAGCTACAAAGAGAGAAGTAAGTTTAGAAATGGTGATTTTTCGCCAGCTGGAAAGCTAGCCAAAGAGGCTATCACTCATGTTCAAGATCGTCTCCATGGACCTAATAGTGAAACACAGATAAACATTGTTCATTTCAGTGGAGCATCGCTTGGCGCCAGTAATGCGATTGGTAGTGCAGCCAGTAAAGGAGTATTGCATAATTTTGCTGTTTCAACCGCAACCGCTCAAGAACTTATTCTTGGCCCAGATAACTTACTAGACTTAGCTAAGAGGTTTACGGTTCGCTCGATAATTGGCGAAGCATCTATGGAGACAGTATCTCAGGATAACCCTAAAATAGAAGAAACTGCTATGCGTAAAGCAGTTGATATATATGGCTATGAAATTATCGGCAAGAACATACGCACGCTAAAAGGGATGAAGCCGACTTACATGAGGGGACTGACTAAGACCGAGCCAACAGTACAAGCTGTGGAAAGACTGCTTGATAACCAGGTTGATTTACTGGTAGCTCTTGCAGAAAACAGCTCGCTCACTCATCAAACTGCCAGTTTCTTACCAGATAAAAGCCAAATAGTTCTTGCTTTAAAGGGGGAAAAGGGACAAAAGCTAGGTCATTTAGCAGGTGATCATGTAGCCTTATCAGCTTTAGTTACAGCTCTTAATCTTAAGAAATAATTTTTCCAATTAAGGGGGAAGTCGTGGCGGAGACATCAAAAGTTTATAGCTATGCTTCAGCCATAGCCCAAGCAACTCTTAGCAAGCGTTTCAACGTGCAAGTTTACGGGGAAGAAAATATACCACTGGAAGGGCCTTGTATTATTGCCCCTAATCATATTAAACTCGTTGATCCTTATATTTTACTTGGATGGGTTACCAGGCGACAATTATCATTTCTAAATCGTTATGATCATAAAGCTACACCTTCACTAGAACTTTTGGAACAAATTAGAATGTTAGGTAATCGTGCTGTAGGTGGGGTTATGATCGATAGAACCGAGCCGGGAAGTAAAATTACTAAGTTAGCACAATACTTAGCTCAGCCACCAAAAAGAGATGAGGCCTTTATTAGTCTTAAGAAAAAATTAGCTGAAGGACAAGCTGTTTGTATATTCCCTCAAGGAGAAAGGAACTTGGTTCAGAAAAACCTGAAATCGGGTATCACTTACCTTGCTTTAGATAAAGAGATTGGTCCAATACCAACTATTCCAGTAGGACTTTCCTACTCTGAAAAGTTGACTAATAGGATTATCGTACAGGTTAATATAGGTGAGCCATTCCTAGCTATTGGCGATGCTGGCATGAAAGAGGATAGGCAAGAACTGCTATCTTTTCTTGCTGATAGCATATTTAGTCTAGCTAGAGATTAAAGTAATAAACGATATTTACGGTTTTTTGTTTATATGGATATAACTTTTATGCTGTATCTGTCTGGCTGTGGTTAACTAATTTACGACTAATTTAATACTTGCTTCTCTACATAACTAGCCACTGTTTGGTTAAGTTAAGTAATCCGGCACTCTTAGACTAACATGTACGTATTCTATGGTTTCACGCTGTTAGCTTTAAAATAATTCATTATTAACTCGCCATCACCAATAGTGTTAGATGATGCATAAATAGTTCTAGGACCTTTATATGGACACATTGGTGAGCTAATAGAAGTTGCTCCTTTAGGGTAGGAAGTCGGTTGATCAAGGTTAGTGCCTACGATTGCATTGCCAGGTATAAGGGCCCAGAATATTAGGCCCATATTTAAGCTTTTAAGATATGCTAAAAGATTAGGTAAATCGACCGGAGAATTAGGGTCGCAAAATTGAGTTCCCTCATTGTCTAAGAACGCTTCAGGCATTATTGGCCAATTGTTGGTATATTGACCAAAGGTATTGTACTGGGAGGCTTGTGTCGAGTCGTGTCTTAGGTTAGGCTCTATGCCGTAGGCAATATTCTCTCCTGTTAATGTGTGAGTTGGTAAACCGCTCAGGTCTTCATCGTAATCAGGCCCCTCAGCAATTATGATATTTTTTGCGCCCTGCTCCCTGATTGTATTAACCAAGTTTTGCATACCAACGTATTGTACAATTTGATTAGTTGTGCCGTTTGCTTTACCCGAGGCAAGATATGCTTCGCCACCGTTCTGCCATATATTCCAAATATTTGAGCCTGACAGTAAAGCATTAGCTGGTAACCTAGGCTCGTTATATAAATCAAAGAATAAATCAGGGTAGTTTTTGAAATGTTGAGCCATAAATTTCCAGAAAGTTATTGCAGTAGATGTTGGAAAGGCTGGTCCGTTATAATGTTCTTCCTGAAGAGTAATGATGGCAACCATTCCTAGGCTATAAGTTTGTTTAACCAGACTATCTATAAGGTTTAAGTAGGGATAGTTGATGCTACCATTGCTGTTAAACAGGTGTTCTTGGGCCACCTGAAATCTTAAGATATTCATATTCCAATATTTGGCAGCTGCGTTGATTTGAGCATAGGCCGTATTGCCTGAAAGGTTTTTACCTTGGCATAAAGTTGCAACCGGACTTTTTTGAGCTGCACATTCAATAACTGCCCCGTATGGCACAAATTGCTTGCCATTAGGTCCAATAATTTTGTTTGCATTAACATAAAAGCCAGCAGGCGATGAATTACTAGAAGACGCTGTAGCCATAGAATCATGATTTTTGGTCGTATGAGTATGACTTAAAACACGCCAAGCCCCAAAGCTAATAACCGATATAACAATTAATAATGCTAATATTTCTAAATGACCAAATCCTAGTTGATTTTTATTGATTCTTTTTAGCTTCATGATGACTTTTTTAAACTAGATCTCTTTAGCAACTAGTATTTATTATATAGGTTTTTGTTGGGGTCTAGAATTTAGGAAGTGATATATTCAATCCAAACATTAATAAAATATATAGTAAAAGTTAAAGAGATGCGTTTACTTAATCATTTTCTTAAACCAAAAACTGAAAAAGAAGTACCAAACATAGAAAAGCCCCGTCATCTTGTTCGTTATATTGTTGGTGGAGTAGGTGCTATTGTTATCGCTGCCTTGATCATTTACGGGTTGGTTAATGTCCATAAAGTTAACAATCCCAACACGTCTACCATAAACCATGCGACAAACAATAAAACTAACTTTGTCACAATTTCTAACGGTGGTTTATCACTAACCTTCAAGATTGCCTGGGGCGCTACAGCAGTAGCTATTGATAACAGCCGTGTCGCTAACGGTCTCAATATTGAAGACGCCTATGGCACCGGACGTTTATTCCAGGTTGATCAGCACTTAAGCCCGATAATACCAGGCCAAGACCAAGCAAAGATTAATCCTACACAGGCTGGTGCGGTAACCAAACGGTCCAAAGGGTTGATCTTGCAACAGGAAGGAAGCCCGGTTGTTAAGTGGAGCGCTACTAAAACTCAATTTAATGCAACCATATTGCCACTGGATTTTAACACTGGAAATTCTACAAATTGGGTCTACCTGGAAAATGTACAGATCAATAATCAAGGGGTGGCAAACTTTAACTACTCGTTTTATTATCATGGCCGACAAACATATAAGATGTTGGCTGTAGGGCCGGTTATATATACGGATTATACCGGTGCATTCATGTATCCATTAGTCTCTCCATATGGGACCCAGGCGAATCATTTGAGAACGACCAATCCAACATCTTGGCCAGTCAAAGAAGTAACTGTAACCTCAAAAGCTCTCAAATCTAGTCTAGTGTCTATGGGATGGATTGCTAACATTGATACAAAGAATAATCTAGGAGTGTTTTACACGACACCCTTAGGCTCCCAAGAAATCTATCGAACCTATCCTGGTGCACACGTTATCGGATCGCCCCCACTCGGCAATAGCAGCGCCATAGTTAGCAGTGTTATTGCTCATCCAGGCTTGAACTATTCGATTAGCTTTTCGGTGCTGGTTAGCACACCAACGAATGGTCCAGTGCTTATATCTCAGCAACCCCCAGCCAAATTTAATGTCCTGCACGATTGACAATGTAACCTCATAGACACCCAATCTCCGCAGGGTAATGTCGGTTGTGGTTACTGTTGACTATCTAAAATGGACCCACCGATAAAACTTTTGTATCACAATCCAATTACCCTTAAAGCTATAATCTCAGTTTGTGGCTAAATAGAACTTAGCTAATTAATAATCAATTTATTAATATATGGTTTCTCTAGATGATTGAGTTAAGCTTTGTTGTCTAAGGACTTCTGTGTCTATAATATCGGCCTTTCGGCCTAAACTTAAGCCTAAAAAGGTAGAGCAGTAACTTAGCAAGATGCTAGGACCTTCTACAAAAAGAGCGAATTCAGGTGTTTTATGATAAACAACCATTGCTAAAGCGTCAATAACGGCTGCTGAGGTTGATATTCCACCTATGTAACGACTTAGCGTTAAAGATGAAAAGACATCAATACCTAGACTTGACTAGGCTTTTGAGACTCAGGTTCCGTAGCATGGCTGCGGTTAGAATCAGAGTTTCGAACTTCATCTCTTTATTTTGATTCTAATTTGATGAAGAGAGTTAAGGCTTTATTGGCGTAGCTCTACTCTCAATGCTAATGCGGCTATTCTGTTGCCTCTCAGTTGTCTCTCGGTATTTCTGTAGTGACCCAGACGTCGTCTTTAGCGCACTGATAAGTTGTATGGCCATACTCTTTATTATTTTCGCTGGGGTTATAAGTAATATGCCAACGAACCTTCTTCATGGTTTGCTTACAGACCGGACATTCCATATCCCCAGTATACTACTTGCCGGATCTATTGGGCAAGGGGGTTATAGCCAGATCCTTGAACGTAAAAAGTTACTGTGGTTGTATATTGCCAAATTGGCTGGTCATTATGTTCAGTGTTAAACACTATCTAGTGTGCAGTTCAAGCTAGCGAGCAATTTCAGGGACGTCCATATGATCTACTGAAATCTTTACTGCAAACTCTTCAATCTCACCTTTTTTTGCAGAAAAATTAATCCCGTTTATATCAAGCATGGTTAGCCCTGTAAGCATAGCAGTTCGTTTGTTACTGTCTACAAATGGGCGGTATGCAATGATTGCTTTAATTATAGCTGCAGCTTTATCTAAAATGCTTGGATAAAGTTCATCTCCAAAAACATTTTGTGATTGGGTAGCAATAGTAGTTTCCAATCTTCCTAAGTCTCTAAGACTCGCACTACCACCAGTTGAATTTACTACTAAGATATGTAGCTCCAGTAGCTGTTCAAGTGTTAGGTTGATCATCGCTTTGCAAGATTAACGAAGTCTTTCTTGTAATTGTTCAAAATTTGTTTCGCTGAATCTATGACTTTTTGATCTTAACTATTCTGATTATTCAGAGGAAATACTATTACCTTGACCTAATCACCAAATGAAATATTTTGTCGTTTAAGGTCTTTAGCGGGGATAGTCACGCCACCGCTTGTGCCTATCTTTATAACTTTTTGGATACTTTGAATCATAACTAACGTTATAATGTTATTACAATATAAAATCTATATAAACTGGTTGGGGCTAGAGTCAGAGTTGTGATTTTTGACTCTTGCTATTGATCCTTAGGCGATAGCGAGAGTTAAGAATTTGCTGATCGCATAAGTTTTGCTAAGTCGTATATTGCCGACAGAGTAAATACTATTTGAAGAATTATAAAAATGACATCGTTTATATAGATGCTGTAAGCCTCTAAAAACAACCCACCAACTATATACAAGAAATCTTGTCGTTTCCTTGGTTTTGCAATAATCCCAATAGAGATTAAGATCAAGCCTAAAGCGCCGACTATTTTAAACATATTGTAATTGTATCAAAATGAACCCTGCTTAGTTTTTATGGAGTATATGCAGTTTGTTGAATCTAAAAAGTTTTTGTGGTTATATATTGCCAAAACGGCCGAGCATGTCGGTCAGGAACCTTTATAGTATTTGCTCGGACTAATCCGTAATCCTGCTAAGACTGAGGATTCCCACTGGCTTTACTACGTTCAACGGACAATTTAGTTATCTCCATGCTACAACCTTGATGCTCTTTACAATAGGCTTCACATTGCTTAGCTATTTGCTCGTCTTCGTAGTGTAGTCCGCATTCAGGACATCGATATAAAACTTTATCAGCCATGATCATATTATACTCCGACTGATTTGTTATAATCTGCAAACCCCACACGATTCTGGGCTGCTGCTCAAGTTCGTGGCATAAGAGTATGTCGGTTAGGCACCTTTTCAGTCTTTGTTCACGGTAATCCACTTTACTTATGGTATAATTTATTGAATTGGATACTGTATATTTTGCGACTGGTAACAAAGAAAAAATGTTAATAGCTCAAACTGTAAGTTCTAAGTTTGATATAAAAGTTGAGCAAGTAATAATTGAGGTTGACGAAATTCAAGGTGAAGATCCAATCATCATTGTCCAAGATAAAGTACGTCGGGCATATGAAGGTCTTTCAAAACCAGTAGTAGTTAGTGATGACTCGTGGGGCATTCCAGCTCTCAACGGCTTCCCCGGACCTTACATGAAGTCAATAAATAAGTGGTTCCACCCAGAAGACTTTATAAAACTAATGGATGGTAAAAAAGATAGACGCATTATATTACATCAATACTTAGCTTATTACGATGGAAAATTATTAAAGACTTTTAAAAACGATATATTTGGAAAAATTATCGATAAACCACGCGGGAAAAACGATCGGTCACCAAATATGACGGTAACCGAGCTGGACCATGATAATGGAAAAACAATTGCTGAAGTTTTTGAGCAAGGCGATAAAGCAGTAATGGCACGTTACTTAACTTGCCGTGATGTCTGGCATGAATTTGCTGAATGGTACTGTAGCGAAAATAATACTTAACCCAAATACATATTTACCTTAAGTTCGAATATATTCTGGCTGGGGATGAGGGATTCGAACCCCCGATCCTGGGACCAGAACCCAGTGCCTTACCGCTTGGCCAATCCCCAAAATGAAACGTAACAGTCTGTAATTATACTGAATCTTGCTACCTAGCGCTAGCATTGTTATACTAATAAACATTAACAATTCGGTATATAAAGAGTGCAGGGAGAGATCTAGCTCATTGAACTGCCAGCAACCAGGGTTATCCCCAGGTGCTCCATCTAGCCCGATCAAACGGGAAAGATATAATAGACCATATCCTTTCCTGAGTTAATGAAACTTAATGAAAGGATTTTTTATGTCTAAAACCAGTTACTTTTTTACTAGTGAATCAGTTTGTGCGGGTCATCCAGATAAAATATGTGATGCCATAAGCGACGCAATTCTAGATGCTGCTTTAAAACTTGACGCTAATAGCCGAACCGGTATCGAGTCGGTAGTTGGGGCAAATAAAATAGCACTATTTGGCGAGATTAAAACTACTGCTCAATTGGATTTTGAAACCATTGCTAAACAGACGATTAAGCGCCTGGGCTACATAGAACCAAAATGGGGGTTTAGCTCAGAATCAGACTTTAGTAACAATATTCATGAGCAATCAGCCGATATATCTATAGGGGTTGATCAAGACGGTGCCGGTGATCAAGGTATGATGTTTGGTTTTGCTATTAATGAAACACCAGAGCTCATGCCACTACCCATATCAATTGCTCATGCTTTGACGGCCAGGATCGATAAGGTTCGCGAAAATAAGGAGATCACCTGGCTTAGACCTGATGGTAAGGCCCAAGCAACAATTCGTTACGAAGAGGGTAAACCCGTTTGTATTGAAAAGCTAGTTTTAGCCCTAGCCCATGACGAAGAGACTTCTGCTCAGCAAGTAAGATCAGAAGCTATCGATAAAATAATTCGACCTGTTTTAAGTAAGTACGACATGCCGTTACTGAAAGATGAAGACATAATTATAAACGGCACTGGTTTATGGCACATTCCTGGGCCAGAAAGTGATGCCGGCTTAACCGGTAGAAAGATTGTAGTCGATACTTATGGCGGTTACGCCAGAGTTGGTGGAGGAGCTTTTAGCGGCAAAGACCCTTCTAAAGTTGATCGATCTGGAGCCTACGCTGCTCGTTATATTGCTAAAAATATTGTAGCTAATGGCCTAGCCTCAAAGTGCGAAGTCGGCTTAGCCTATGTGATAGGCAAACCTAGACCTCTTATGGAAACAATAGAAACATTTGGCACAGCTACTGTTAGCAACACTGCACTCAAGCAGTTTAAAGACCAACTAATCGACACTTCAGTTAAGGGCATTTGTGACACTCTCAACCTTAAAAGACCAATCTATAGTGCTACCAGTGCATACGGTCATTTTGGCAAAACCAATCTTCCCTGGGAAGCTTTAGTTAGTATTTAATGGTTGCAAAAAAATATGGCTTATGGCTAATTAAGTCAACAATTACAACGTAGTAGACTTAAGGCAACCTATGTTGACATATAATAACAAACCTGTTACAATAAATACATGAATGAAAGATTACAGTCCAATATTCCTGTGAGTGAAAGCATGGATCTAGACAGTCCTGCCATTTTAGGTACCGACGAAGAGTTAATTGCAGAACTAGAAGCTGAGCGTAAAGCGGCTATAAAAGAGTACGATACACGTCTTAAAGCTATCATGGCACCTATAAGGTTTGACCAAGAATCAAGGTCTAACTAAAACTAAATAAAGATGGTCTAATCGAAAAGGTTTACGTCTTTAAGCTCTTTAGGCATAAAGCCCTCCGCGTGCTTAAATCCCGCTTGCCATTGGTAGCCCTGGTTATAACCTAAATCCTGCATAAGCTTAGTCGGTGCGTTTCTGAGATGGAGTGGAACAGGTAAATCCGGATAATCCTTAGCTAGGTTAATTGCCTTATGCATAGCTTCGCTAACTTGTCTGGATTTTGGTGCTTTTGCTAGGACTGTAGCACAGTGGTATAGATTATACTGGGCTTCAGGTAAACCGATACGCTCAACTGCTAAAAAAGTAGATACTGCTAAATTTAATGCGGCGGGAGCAGCTAAGCCAATGTCTTCTGATGCGAAAACTATCATGCGTCTAGCAATAAACTTAGGCTCTTCTCCAGCTTGGAGCATCCTGGCCATATAGTATAGGGCAGCGGTTGGCTCACTACCGCGAAGGGACTTTATAAAGGCACTAATAACATTGTAATGGTTGTCACCTTGCTTATCATAGCCTGGCACTTTAGCCTGTGCAGACAACTCAACTATTCTTTGATCAATGGTCTTACCATCGGCCAAATGTATAGCCAGTTCTAAATTGCTTAAAGCAACCCTGGCATCGCCTCCTGATAACTCAGCGATAAGATCAATACTAGTTGAGGGCAGTTTTTTAGTGCTTAACTTTTCTTGTTTGGCTGCTCGCTTAAGTATCGTCACGATGGCCTGTTTTTTAAGCGGTTCTAGTACAATTACTCTAGAACGAGACAGCAAAGGATTAATAATTTCAAAACTGGGGTTCTCGGTGGTAGCTCCAATTAAAATAATTGTGCCATTCTCAACATGAGGCAAGAAAGCATCTTGCTGGGCTTTGTTAAAGCGATGAATTTCGTCAACAAACAGAATTGTTTTCATGCCCAGTCTCTGATTAACTTCAGCCTGAGACACCACTTTCACAACATCGGCCTTAGAGGCAGTCACAGCACTAAGTTCAATAAACTCAGAATCAGTCTGCCTGGCTATAATTCTAGCTAGACTAGTTTTGCCACTACCTGGCGGCCCCCATAGAATTAAACTCGTGGGTTGTTTAGCCTCAACAATCTGACTAATTATTTTGGATTTACCTATAAGATGTTCTTGGCCGACAACCTGACTGAGTGTCTCAGGTCGCATCCTTTCGGCTAAGGGTCGAACATCCATGCCTATAGTATAAATCAAATAGATAGATTAGCTGACTAGCTCAAATGAAGGTTGTCTAAAATGGCCATATCTTCTTCTGTAATTGCAAAATCAACGTCTAGATTTTGGGCAATATAGTCTTCGTGAGTCGATTTGGGTAACGGCAGAGTGCCATGCTGCAGGCAGTAGCGTATCGCAACTTGAGCTACAGAACTCTGGTATTTGGAAGCCATCGCTTTAATAACTTCGTTATCTAAGATCTGGCCAGTTGCCAGGGGCGAATAGGCTTCAACTAAAACTCCCTTAGCTTGGCTAAACTTAGTTACTTCGTCTTGAGTGAATCCAATAAACCATCTGATTTGATTAGCCGCGGGGACAACTTTTGCGTTATCTAAAATAGCACTTAAATCAGCCACGTTAAAGTTAGATACTCCTATGGCTTTAGCCTTACCGCTACTATTAATCTTTTCCATCTCTTGCCAAATCTCGATATTTTCCTTGGTATAATCTGCCCCTCTTTCTTGCCAAGGCCAGGGAGCATGAATCAAGTAAAGATCAACATAATCGGTGCCTAGGGTAGCCAGCGAGGTTTCAAAAGTCTCTTGCACTTTAGCGGCAACTTTAATGTCTGCCGGGAGTTTAGTTGTGAGGAAGATCTCCTCTCTATTTAAGCCGCTATCTTTTATGGCTTTACCGACGCTGGCTTCATTACCGTAAACTCTAGCTGTGTCTATATGCCTATAACCGGATTTTAAGGCGGTTAGTGTAGCCTGGTAACAGATTTCGCCGTCAGGAATCTGCCAGGTGCCAAAGCCAATTTTGGGTATTTTGGCCCCTGTATTCAAAGTGTAATTATCTGTCAAACTTTCCCCCTTATCTTACTATAAATAGTATAGCATGTAATTTAGGCTTCGACTTTAAAAAACTTTCTAAGTTATACTAGGTCGCAGTAATGACAAAAGACTTTAATTTTAAACTTACCGCTAAGCTTGAAGGAACTTTAGCCAGATCGGGAACCATCACAACTCCTCATGGTGACATCCAAACACCGGCTTTCATTGTCGTGGGCACAAAAGCGACTGTTAAGGCTATGACACCTGAGCAGGTTAAGGCCGTCAAGGCTCAGGCAGTTTTAGCAAATGCCTATCATTTATATTTACAGCCTGGCCATAAGCTTATTGAGAAGGCAGGCGGCTTATCTAAGTTTATGAACTGGCATGGCCCAACTTTTACTGACTCTGGTGGTTTTCAGGTTTTGTCTCTGGGCAGTGGCTATAAAAAAGTTATAGATATGATTGGTAACGAGGCTGCAAGTGCGTCTCAAAAGACCAAAACTGAGCGTAAGGCATTTATCGATGATGATGGTGTAACTTTTTATTCTCATCTTGACGGTAGTCGTCATCGTTTTACGGCTGAGCTATCGATGCAGATACAACACTCTATTGGTGCCGATATTATGTTTGCCTTCGATGAGTTAACCAGCTTAATTGACCCATATGAGTATCAAGTAGAATCTCTTGAGCGTACCCTGTCTTGGGCAACACGTTCACATAATGAACTTAAGAGGCTAAGGCAGGCTTATCCAGACAGACCTTATCAAGCGCTGTTTGGTGTCGTTCAGGGGGCTCAGTATCAGGACTTAAGGTTACGTTGTGCTAAAACTTTAGCTAGTCAAGATTTTGACGGTTTTGGCATTGGCGGGGCAATTGAGAAAGCTAGACTGGGCGAGATAGTTAGGTGGGTGAACCAAGTATTACCCGAAAACAAACCGCGACATCTATTAGGTATTAGTGAGCCTGATGATATCTTTGAGGCGATTGAAAACGGTGTTGACAGCTTTGATTGTGTTTCTCCTACCAGGGTTGCTAGAAATGGTTCAGCTTATACTTATGAGGGCCGTAAGAATATAGTGGCTAGTCGTTACAGACAAGATTTTAAGCCGTTAGTCGAGGGCTGCCCCTGTTATACCTGCCAAAACTATACCTGCGCCTACCTGCATCATTTGCTCCATGCTCACGAAATACTTGCAAGTACACTCATGTCGATCCATAATGAGTTTTTTATTATTAAACTGGTTGACGATATTCGAGACAGTATTAATAGCGGAAGCTTCTTTCAGCTAAAACAAAACTGGCTTAAGCGCTACTACAACCACATTTAAAGGAGCACCATGCCTTCAACAAGAGAGCTAGTTGAACCACCCATACCGGTTAACTTAAGCGCCGTTCAAAGCCTTCACCCCAAAGATAGGTATAGCCTAGCGTCTGTTAATAGAATTGATCAGGGCGAAGCCAGTAGCCAACAAGCTTATGAGCTACTCGATATCATTAGTGATTTAAAAGAATACTATGAGATTAATGCTCAAGACAAGCTCGGACTACATATCAAAACCTACGGTGATGAACTTAAATATATGGAGTTTAGCGACTTTGGCATAGATAATTTCTTTAGCGCCAGCGGCATCGTTAAATGGGGTATTTTAAGAATTAGGTATGATGTCCGAGAAGCCATGGTTATACCGCCACCTCAGCCTAAACAAACCGATAATTTTAAGCTTAATATAGTGCAGTGTCTAGACTACGGCATTAGTCGCCGTAAAAGCCGAGCTGTAGCTACTCCTTCCGAAGCTAAATTGGCCATTTATTATAGCCAGCTGGCCTTAGACCAAAAACCAGCCAACTTTAAAGTGATCCCAAGGCCTTAAGTTTTTTCGATCGGTCGGTTTCGTCTTCTATTTCGAGCCCAAATATCTCTTCTGTTAAATCCTCGATTGTCACAATACCGACTATTTTGTCGTCTTTCTCGACAGGCATCAGGTGACTACCAGATGTGATAAACAGACGAAATAGAGTGTCTAGAGCCGTCATAGATCCAACTAAGCGCGAATGATACAGAGTCATATCCTTTACCAGATATTGATTATCGTCAAAATTTAAATCAACTAAATTCTTCATATGTAGAACGCCAAAAAACTGGCTTAGATCTTGATTAAACACGGGTATACGGCTAAAACCCCTAGCTTTAAGTTCATCAATTTTAGGTCCGTCTAAAAGAGTATCCGGACTCAGCCAGTAAGTTTTATTAATACTAGTCATGATGTCTCGAACTCGTTTTTCGCTTAAAGATAAAGCCCCTTGGACAATTTCTATTTCGTTATCGTCTAGCTCAGACGAGTCATTAAATTGATGTTCGGCCATAATTAAGCCAAGTTCATGTCTTGATTCAAGTTTTAATTGTGATTTAGGGAATAACTGATTAAGCAGTATCTCCAGAGGTTTACTAACGATGTAAGTTAGGCCGATCATCAACTTAATAAGCGGTGTGAACAGGCTGGAGAAGTACAGAGCGTTCTTGGCAAATAAAGCTTGAGGCAATATTTCGCCAAAAACGACTATTAATAATGTCGCGAGGATACCGGCTAGCCAACTGCTCACGACTCGATTAAGTGCTAAAGAAGTAGCAGACACGGCTGCTACATTAGTCAGTAAAATACTGCCCAGTACTAAATGGGTCTGATTCCTGAGCGGCAAAACTCTTCTAGCTTGTTTATTGCCAAGTTTGGCTTTACGTTTTAAATCGGCCAGATCAAGTGACATGACCGCAATATTCAGGCCTGAGCAAATGGCGGCAACAATGATTAATAATATAACTTCTAAGGCGGTTAGGCCTAAAGAGTGACCAAAATGTAATAACGAAGCAAACTCATCCATTAGTAGTGTTTATTGTAGCAAGTCGCTTAACGGGTACAAACCATAAATATGTGATAGAAATCACATTGAAAAAGATTATAACTTTAGCATAATCTAAAGTTGGAAGTGTGAGGCTTCCAAACGACCCGGGTATTTATATCCGGGTCTTTTTGGTGTCTGATTGAAGCGAACTGATAGTTTTAGTTTTAAAATATGACTAATCGGGGTATAATAAGAGTTGAGGAAAATAAAAATAAAAAACCACTAAAATTAATTTTTCTTCGCCAAAAATCAATTATTTAATTTGAAGAAAGCTTCTTTTTAATATGAGTTCAACCATTCAAGGCAAAACAATTAGACCAGGCGGACTTAGGTATAGTTATTACCATACCGGCGCAAAAGTTAAGCCCGATACCGTCAAACCTAAAAAAGGTCATTTTAAGACGATGCTGTTAGTCTTATTGCTGATTGTTCTTGCTCCGGTCATTTATACCACGATAAATAATAAAATTGCGACAAGCTCAACGCTGCGTAATAGCTTGCCACCAATTAAGCATGCTCAAGCTCAAGTAGTATCCGCTAAACCCAAGACAAAGGCGGCGACTGCTGCAGTTAATGTTTGCGCTGGTAATCAACTATCTCAACTTATCCTTGTCAAGATATCGGCCAGACATTTATGGGCGTGTGATTACTCTAATCAAGTTTATTCTTCACCGGTAGTAACTGGTGATGAGCAGTACGACGATACCTTAACTCCTCCCGGCACTTACCACATCTACGCTAAACAAACTAATCGGACTTTAACTGGCAGCAGTGAGCTAGGTAATTGGGATGTATTTGTGCATTACTGGATGCCCTTTTTATATAACCAATATGGTGCTTATGGCTTGCATGATGCAACTTGGCGTCCGAATAACGCTTTTGGCAAGATCAGCCAATACTCATCTAACGCTTCGAATGGCTGCGTTGAATTGCCCTTAGCCACAGCACAGTGGCTATATAACTGGTCGGTAGTCGGTACGACAGTTACGATTGAAAGTTAAACTGCTATCATAGACATATGACTTTAGTTGCCATTATCTTGGGCTTTTTAGTGATCATTGCTCTCATCATCCGTCGCCCTGGGGCTAAACAGGATCAGAGCGAATTAATGCTTAAAGCTGATATTAGCGAACTAACTCAATCAGTTAACCAGCTAAAAGAGAATTTACAGCAGCAAATTACTGATCAACTTAGCGCCTCTAATCGTCAAATGGCAGCTCAGTTTAGTGAAAGCAGCAAGATTATAACCGAAGTTACCAAGAATCTAACTGAGCTAAAAGAATCCAATAAACAGGTTCTGAGTATCACCGATGAGCTCAAGGTTTTACAAAATGTTTTATCGAATCCGAAACAGCGAGGAGTATTAGGTGAATACTACCTGTCTAGTGTGCTTGAAAATGTTATGGCTCCAGATCAATTTAGCTTGCAATATAAATTTAAGGATGGCGTGATAGTCGATGCCGTTATTCATTTGGACCAACATCGTTTGTTACCGATAGATTCTAAGTTTAGCCTAGAAAATTATAATCGTTTAAACGAGGCCAAAGACAAAACTGACAAAGCCGCTCTCGCTAAACTCTTTAAGGAAGATCTCAAGAAACGGATTGATGAGACGGCTAAATATATTAGACCAAATGAAAATACTCTGGATTATGCCTTTATGTTTATCCCCAGTGAAGCTATCTATTATGATTTGTTGGCCAATCGGGTAGGTATTACCAATACTTCCGCTAGGAACCTGATCGAGTATGCTTTTCGTGATAAACACGTGATCATAACCAGCCCAACTACACTGATGGCTTATCTACAAACAGTGATGCAGGGACTGAGAAGTTTACAGATAGAGGAACAAGCCAAAGAAATTCAAGTTAGAGTAGCCGATTTAGGTAAGCATCTGACCGCTTATGATAGTTATATGCAAAAACTAGGCAATTCGCTTGGCAGTACCGTTAACCACTTTAATACTGCCCATAAAGAGCTGAAGAAAGTCGACAAAGACGTAGTCAAAATAGCCGGCAGTACAGCTTCAATCGAACCCTTACTGCTAGATAAACCAGTTATTAACGACGACTAAGCTTGCAAAGCTTGAGCGACAGGAGTATAACAGTTTATTAGTTAAAAAACGGAGAAATATTAGTCATGGAACCAAATCCTTTTGACGTGCTTAAGCAACCTAAGCCAAATCCAGATTCGCTACGACAAGCTATGGACCGAGTCAACCGCGCCAGTGCTTTATGTAGCTATGCCGGCGGTATTAGCTTTATTGGCGAACAAGTAGAACCTGCGTCAATTGATTTAGCAGAACAACCAAAAGACTAGGCTTAAGTTATGAGCAATTGCTAGGCCTACTTAAACAGGTTGAGACTATAAAGCTCTAGCTTTCGCTCGAGTCCCTTAGCGCTATCGGTAGGACCCCTGTTATTAAATTCATTTGCATAACCCTAGCCATGCTAACCCCCAAGAAGTTAGCAAAAGCAACTTGAGTATGGGTAGCAACTGGATGAAAGGGCTGATTTTCAGGAGTAAACAGGTCGGGATCAGCTAGCACTCTGATTTCGCCTGACTCTATTTGATCGTGCAAGATAACTTCGGGTGTACCTTTAGGTTGGTCATCGTATCTTACTATTACGCGGTCCTGACTTGCGCTATCTACACTACTTCTTTTTCTAATAATAACCGTATCTGATGAAAATTCATCTCGGCTAGCATAGCGATGCTCTATAATCACTGGCTGACCGACACTTAGTCCCTCAATCACTGGATAAATATTAGCATCCTCTTTTTCGATTGGCGCATTTTTTATCAGTTCAGCAACAACCATAGCAAACTCCTATTAGTTTTAAATCTATAAATTTAGTTTACCCTATCTAAACATATAGGCACAGTCTTTTATACAACATAAAATTGTGTAAAAACCATCGTTGCTCGAAAACTGCCAAGACGGCTGGTATACTTAATACTTAAAGATATGAATTACTTAAACCCAAGAGTGGCTGAAACAGCTGAATTGTTGAAAGAGCGCTTAAGTAGTATTAGCGATAAAACCGCAGTACTACGCTCAATTGAACTGAAGGCTTTATTTGATGAACTCAAAACTATGCCTAAAGACCAAAGAGCCGGTTTCGGTCAAGAGCTGAATCAGCTCAGGCAAGAGCTAAGCGAACTGATTAATCTTCAGCAAGACCATCAAGTAATTGAGCCTATTGATATCACCGCTCCATTCGATATTAATGTTGCATCAGCAACTATGGCGCAGTTTTTACCAAGTGACCTTGGCACGATTCATCCGCTCATGAAAGAATTAAACCTGATTTTAGACATCTTTTACCGCATGGGCTTTACGGCAGTAGAGTCGAGGGAAATCGATGACGAATTTCATATGTTTTCCAGCCTTAATTTTCCGGCCGATCATCCAGCTCGAGATGACTATGATACCTTTATTACTGTTCAAACTGATCAAAATGGCTACAACCTGATTGCTCCAGCCCATACCTCAACTATGCAAAACCGTGTTTTAGTAGAATATAAAGCCAATTTAAGTATGGGGCTGCCGATCGCTGCAGTTATTCCAGGTCGAGTTTTCAGAAACGAAGACTTAGACGCTCGGCATGAGCATACTTTTTACCAACTAGAAGGTGTTTACGTTGATCAGAATATTAATGCCGGCCATTTAATTGCTACACTTAAAACCTTTCTTCAGCAGTATTACGCTAAGGAGTTAGAGGTTAAAACCCAACCGTGCTATTTCCCATTTACCGAACCAAGTTTTGAATTTGTGCTGAGTTGCCCATTTTGCGATAAGCAAGGCTGTCATATCTGCAGTCAGACTGGCTGGATAGAGCTTTTGGGTTGTGGCATGATTCACCCTAACGTTCTTAATAAGGCTGGCATAGACCCTCGTCTATATACAGGTTTTGCTTGGGGTGGCGGTATTGATCGTTTGGTAATGATGAAATATAACATTGAAGACGTCCGTTATTTTGAATCAGCTAGATTAGACTTTCTAAGGCAGTTTATCTAAAATGAAGAACCTATGGAAAACCAAGGGTAAGTTAAATGAAGTTTAGCTTAAATATTATCCGTGAACTGAACACTAAGTATAAGAGCTTAGCTGATAATTTAGATTTCGATATAGTCAACTTATCGCAAAAGATCGGTGCCCAGCTAGGGGCTATCGAAGAAATTATTGATTTAGGTAAAAAATATGATCATATCGTTATTGCAAAAGTTATAGCCAGCGATAAGCACCCTGATGCTGATCGGTTACACGTTTGCTTAATCGACGACGGTGGTGTGGTTAAAGATGTCCTAAGAAATGAAGAAGGCCTTGTGCAAGTTGTCTGCGGCGCGCCAAATGTCCGACCAGATCTAGTCGTCGCCTGGCTACCGCCTGGTTCAATTGTGCCCGAGACTATCGATAAACAACCGCTTAAGCTAGAAGCTAAGGAGATTAGGGGAGTAGTCAGTAACGGCATGTTAGCTTCTCCAAAAGAACTTGGCATTGGCGATAATCATGACGGCATTTTAGAAATAGATGGCGAGCATGCTGCTGGGGAAGATTTTGCTACAGCTTTTGCTGTGCGTGACGATAAGCTGATAGACGTCGAAAACAAAATGTTTACGCATCGCCCCGATTGTTTTGGTTTCCTAGGCATTGCCAGAGAGTTAGCTGGTATAAGTCAAGTTAAGTACACCAGTCCGGATTGGTACAAACTTACCCCAGTCGCGCCAAAGGTTGAGCGGACTCCGCGACCGTTCAACATAATTAACGACTTACCCGATCTGGTACCCCGTTTTTGTGCCATTAGTCTTAGCGATATCGAGATCAAGCCAAGCCCGGTTTGGCTGCAACTAAACTTAGCTAAGGTTGGGGTTAGACCAATTAATAATCTGGTCGATTTAACTAACTGGCTAATGCTGGAAACCGGACAGCCTTTGCATGCATACGACTACGATAAGCTAAAGGCTTTATCTTCGGGTGATGTGCCAACGATTATGGTTAGACGGGCTAATCAGGATGAAACGCTTCTGTTACTTAATGGTAAGACCCTCAAGCTACGCCAAGGCGATATTGTGATTGCCTCTGATCAAAAGGCGATAGGCCTTGGCGGTATTATGGGTGGAGCCGAAACAGAAGTTGACGCTTCAACCAAAAACGTTGTAATAGAGTGTGCTACTTTTGATATGTATGCCATCCGTCGGTCTTCGATGGATCATGGACTATTTTCCGATGCAGCTACTCGCTTTACTAAAGGGCAGAGTCCGCTGCAGAATCCGGCTGTCATTTTACAAATGGTTAAACAAGTCCAGAGCCTAGTTGGCGGCAAGGTAGCCAGTGAATTGATCGATAACTGTCACTTAGATAAAACCAGCCTCAGCCGCGGTTCACTGCATCCACCAGTTACTCTTGAAGCTCAGTTTATTAATCTCAGGCTAGGTCTTCAATTGACTGCCACCCAAATTAAGCAACTACTGGAAAACGTTGAGTTTAAAGTCGAGCTAAAAGGCGATAGCCTAAGCTGCGAAGCTCCGTTTTGGCGTACCGATATAGAATTACCGGAGGATATAGTAGAAGAAGTTGGCCGCCTGTATGGCTACGACAAGCTACCGCTTAAACTACCTTCACGCGATTTACAACCGGCGAGTAAAAATGCCTTAGTTGAAGCTAAAAATAGCCTAAGGTTGAGTTTAAGCCGTCTTGGCGCTAACGAAGTTTTAACTTATAGCTTTGTTGACGGAGCGTTACTGGATAAAGTTGGTCAAGACAAGGCTAAAGCTTATGAGGTTGCCAACGCGCTCAGGCCGGAGTTGCAGTACTACCGGATGAGTTTAATGCCAAGTTTACTCGATAAAGTTCACACCAACATCAAAGCCGGTTATAACAGTTTTGCCCTATTTGAATTAGCTAAACTACACGAAGTTACTGCCACCGATGAGACTGGGCTACCTCTAGAAACTGAGGTGATCGGTTTTATTGTGGCTAAAGCCGATAAGCTAAACGACCAAACTAGCCCCTACTTCTTAGCCAAGCGCTATCTTAGTACTCTAACTAAAGCTGAGCTAGACTTTAAAGCCTTGGATGAAACCGCTCAGAGCCTAACGGCCATCAGTCCGTACGAGCCGTCGAGGTCAGCGATGGTCTATAGTAAGTCAAATAACCAGCTTCTAGGTATTGTAGGCGAGTTTAAAACTTCGGTAAGAAAGCAGCTTAAGCTGCCTCGCTTTACGGCCGGATTTGAGCTAGATCTAAACAATTTGGCCGCACTAATTAGCCAACCGCTTAATTATCAGGCTCTAAGCCGATTCCCAAAAGTTGTTCAAGATATGAGTTTTCAAGTCGATACTAATATGAATTATCAGACGCTAGTCGATGCCCTTAACCAGTCAATTGATCACTACAAGCCAGACGATACACTATTCCAGCTTAGCCCAAAGGATATTTATCAGGGGGATGACAAACAACATAAGAGCATAACGCTTAGCTTAAGCATGCTTAGTCATCATCGTACCTTAACCGACCAAGAAGTTAATAGTGTCCTAGATAAGGTAGCTAAAGAGCTTAAAAGTAGCATTGATGCCCAAAGGCGGTAATAGCTAATTCTAAAGACAATTCAATTTGCTATAATACCTGAAAAGAAAATAAATGGAGGATTTATGGCCCAAAGAAGACAAAGAGCTTTTGCGGCGTTTGGCGCGCTACTATTTTTATTAACTAGCTCAGCCCTAACTATCGTTGTGATTGTGTCACTGAGTTCAAGCGGTAATTCAAGTAATACTACCAATAGTGCTACTTCTAATTCTAATTCCAATGCTGCAGGTAGCCAACTAGCTGGTTTTACCCCAGTAGCTAGTGTACCCGTACTCAAAGAGACCGATTTAAAAGTCGGGACTGGTGCGGTTGTTAAAGCCGGTGACACTATTACCGTCAACTACACTGGCGCATTAGCTTCAACCGGCACCATCTTCCAAAGCACTGAATCTAGCGGTGGCCAACCAGTTACTTTTTCGCTCAAGCAAGTAATTCCTGGTTGGACACTAGGTATTCCGGGTATGCGAGTTGGCGGCACCAGGCAACTTCTAATACCGGCCAATTTGGCTTATGGGGCTAACCCCCCCTCAGGTTCGGGCATTCCGCCTAACGCAGCCTTAGTTTTTAATGTTACTGTGGAAAAAATCGATTAATAAGCTTATGTCTATAATCTGTCAGCAATCTGAGACCTTTTGGGGTAAAAAGCACAATATGTAGTGTATTGCTTTTGAGCTTAACGCTATATATAATCTTTTATACAGTCAGCTAAACACTAGCCGAGTACAATAAAAAATAAAAAGATTGCGCTTTGGTATCGGGACTGCTGGCTACCGGGATGTAGGTGGTAGCTTGGTTATTAAGTCTCTTAAAAAAGTGTCAATTGTTAAGGTTCGAGGAGGACCAAAAAATGACAAAAAACGTTACTATCTTCACTACAAACACTTGCGCATACTGCCAAATGGTTAAAAAGTACCTAGGGGCTAAAGGCGTGGGCTATGAAGAAGTTAATCTTGATGAGCACCCCGACCGACAGGCTGAAGCCATGCGTTTATCAGGTACGATGACTGTCCCGGTAACAGTTGTTACCAAACAAGACGAAACTCAAGAAGTTATTATTGGCTATAATTTAGCAAGGCTTGCCCCAGCCGTAGCGGCTTAAAGGCTGAGCAATGAATCAAACTGAAGTACCTAAGTATGATTTAGTAGTGGTTGGCGCTGGCCCAGCTGGCTTAACTGCTGCCATTTATACTACCAGAGAAGATATCAAGACATTAGTGTTTGAGCGTGGCGTAGTTGGTGGCCTAGCGGCAGTGACAGATAAAATTGATAATTATCCGGGTTTCCCAGATGGTGTAGCCGGCCTAAAACTGGCCGATGACTTAAGACTACAAGCCGAACGCTTTGGCACCGAGATTGAGCTTGGCGAAGTTACCGCTATAGCCGACGAGGGAACTTACAAGCGCTTATCAACGACCAGCGGCGATATTTTAAGCAAAGCTGTTTTAGTGGCGACAGGTTCAGATTATAAGAAAATAGGTGTTCCCGGAGAGCAGGAATATTATGCTCGGGGCGTGCATTATTGTGCTACCTGTGACGGTGCTTTCTATCGGGATAAAAGATTAGTGGTGATTGGTGGTGGCAATTCAGCCTTCCAAGAAACCATATTTTTGACGCGTTACGCTAGCCATATTGATTTACTGGTTAGATCAACTATTAAAGCCTCGGATGTGCTTCAAAAAGAAATGGAAACTTATATAAAAGCCGCTAAAGTCACGGTTCATACCAATACGGCAACCGAAAAGATAGTCGGTAACGCTAATGGCGTGACTGAAGTATTGGCACGTCAGGCAGACAAGAGTCTAAGTTTTAAAACAGATGGTGTTTTTGTATTTGTCGGGTTAACCCCCAATAGCCAATTCTTAAAAAATACTTTAGTTCGACTAGACTCGATTGGCTTTATCTTAACCGATGATCATATGCAGACGACCATGCCAGGTATTTTTGCGGCTGGCGACGTTAGATCCGGCGCAACGATGCAGATTGCCTCAGCCGCTGGAGAAGGGGCAACCGCAGCCCTCAAGATTCGAGAATACCTTGAAGGTCGACCCTTACCGATTCAAGACGAAGCTTAGCTAAATTGCTAGATAATTAGGGAAGAAGTCGAGCACTAACTGCTGCTGCTTGGTGCCTAGTTTAATCATATCTTTAGATAAACTTTCTACCATTGGCTCAGGCCCAGAGATATAGGTTAAACTATCAGGACTTGGCGTAATTAAGCCATCGATTAACTCCGCTGACAATCTGCCGCGTTCGCCGCCCCAGGCTGAAGAGGGATTTTTAACTACAACGATGGGGTGAATATTGAGTTTTTCGAAAGTATCTTGAAATATAATTTCTTCTTCCGATTTAACACCATAAATAAACTGGATTGGTCTGTCTTCATGAGTAGCCTTTAACCAGGACACAATACTGTGGTAGGGTGTTATGCCAATACCGCCAGCTATAAACACTAAAGGTGTTTGAATTAGTTTAGGTAAAACAAAGTCACCCATCGGTCCAGTAAAAGACAGTTGATCGTTAACTTCTAGCTTAAGCATGGCCTGTTTATAGCTACTGCTGCTATCAATGATCTTGGTGGTGATTGAGACTAATTCTTCAGTTGGCGCAGAAGATATCGTAAACCACCGCTTAATACCGCGATCATCAGGGTTTTTATGGGGCAAGCTTAGTTCAATATATTGCCCGGCGGTAAAATCTAACTGGCTTTCAGGTTTAAAGAAGAAAGAGTAAATATTATTAGCTTCTTGCTTTTTATGATCAAAGCTTAACCTCATAGTATAAATAGTGTAGCAGATATCTTAGCAAGATAGGTTTTTTAAGTTACAATACAATAAAGCTAATACCACTAATAAGGAGAATAAGTGCTATGCCAGATTTTAATAAAGTCTTAACCCCTGGGGATTATGCCTCGGGTATTGTCAATACAGTAGTTGAAATATCTGAAGGCAGTATGCTCAAAATTGAATGGGATCGACAGCGAGCCGCCTTTACTTTGGATAGAGTTGAACCTAGTATTTATGCCAAACCTTGTAATTATGGCTTTATCCCACAGACTTTGGATGAGGATGGCGATGAACTAGACACCCTGATTGTGTGTGCTGAACCACTGCCAACCGGCATTTGGCTTGAGGCTAAGGTAGTAGGCGTGCTTAACTTTATAGATGACGGTGATGCTGATTACAAGATTGTGGTTGTTCCGGCCGACGACCGAGACTCTGGCGACAGCATTAATAGCCTTGATGATTTAGGTAGCAGATGGCAGGCTAAGATTAAAGAGCACTTCACGCACTATAAAGACCTTAAAAAACCGGGCTCAACCGAAGTTTTAGGCTGGGGCGATGCTGAGGCTGCCAAGAAAATTATTGCCGAATCAATTGAGCGCTTTAAGAAACAGTGAAAAAACTAGTCCCAACTAACGCCGTGCTAATACCAGACCAAGCCAAGCTTGTGTTTCGCGGTGTGCTCTTTGATATTTACCAGTGGCAGCAAACTGTTTATGATGGCTCTAAAGAGACATTTGAAATGCTTAAACGAGCCGATACGGTAACCACAATTGCTGTGGTTGATGATGCAATCATTGTCCTAGAAGATGAAAATCCCCATCAAGGCAAGCGCTTATCCTTTCCGGGTGGCCGAGTTGAGCTGAGTGACCCAGATATTAAGGCGGCTGCCGAGAGAGAAACTCTAGAAGAAACCGGCTATCGGTTTAATAACTGGCGCTTAATTAAGGTAGCTCAACCAATGAATGAAATTGAATGGTTTGTGCATGTTTTTGTAGCTTCAGGAGTAAAGAGTCACCAAGCCTTAAGCCTAGACGCCGGAGAACGCATAAAAGTGCTAAAGTGGTCGATGCCTAAGTTAAAACAAGAGCTGCAAAATGACATGGGTGTTTTAGGTGAAAACAGGCGCATATTCGAGTCACTTAAAACTGTTGATGATCTTATGACTTTAGCCGAGTTTAAAGGCCGAATGATTGATGCTTAAATTGAGCTGGTAAAGTTTAGTCGCTTGCAATCTAAAACGCTTATCTTTAAAATTGAGTTATAAAGTTATAAAGTATAAGTTAAAAGTAAGGGAAAATAATGAAAACAAGGGTGGCAATTAATGGTTTTGGCCGAATTGGTCGAAACGCTTTTAAGATCGCGTTTGAGCGTGACGATTTAGAGGTTGTAGCAATCAACGACCTAACCGACACAATGACGCTAGCTTATTTACTCAAACACGATAGTAATTACGGCACATACGCTAAGCAAGTTGGTCATGATGACAGTAGCATTATTGTTGACGGCAAACACGTTCAAGTTTTAGCCGAAAAAGATCCTGCAGCACTACCTTGGCAAGATATGAAGATTGACGTAGTGATTGAATCAACCGGTTTTTTCGTTGATCCAGATAAAGCTAGAGCTCATATCCAAGCCGGGGCAAAACGAGTGGTTATTAGTGCTCCCGCCAAAGGCGACAGTGCTGATACAGCCGAAACCATAGTTTTAGGCGTTAATGACGACAAAATGAATAGTGAAACCGACGTTTACAGTAATGCTTCGTGCACAACTAACTGTATTACTCCGGTAACTGCTGTCATTGAAAAACATTTTGGTATCGAAAAGCTATTCATGACAACCATCCATAGTTATACGGCAAGCCAACATTTACAGGATGGACCAGGCAAAAACCTTCGAGAAGATCGAGCCGGCGCCCAAAACATAGTGCCAACCACCACCGGAGCCTCGATCGCAGCCGCTAAAGCATTTCCAGCGCTAGAAGGCATCTTTGGGGCTTTTGAGGTCAGAGTACCAACGCCAGTTGTGTCTCTTGCTGACTTTGTGATTGTCACTAAAAAGAATGTGACGCCTGAAGAGGTCAATCAAGCTTTTAAGCAAGCCGCTCAAGAACCTTATTATCAGGGGATACTGGATGTAACCGATGAAGAATTGGTTAGCACTGATTTTATCGGCAACAGTCACTCAGCCACTGTTGATCTTAAGACGACGGCTGTTGTTGGCGGTAACCTTTTAAAGGTCGCCGCTTGGTATGACAACGAATGGGGTTATTCCAATCGTTTGGTGGAAGTAACTGCCGATGTTGTGAACATACTGCACAGCAAAGAAGATCATAGTCAGCACCACGACTAGAGGCTTTAACTAAAATGAAAATCGCTTTATCAACCGACCATACCGGTCTTTGTTATGGCGGTATCTATGAAGCATTAAAAAGCCATATCGAGTCACTGGGCCATGAGACTATCGATTTTGGGCCAAAACAGCTAGACATGACCGATGACTATCCAGATTTTATCTTACCGGCCGCACAAGCAGTTGCCACTAATCAGGCTCAGGCCGGTATCATTTTAGGAGGCAGTGGCCAAGGCGAGGCTATGGCTGCTAATCGTATTAAAGGCGTGCGTTGCACCGTCTTTTACGGCCCTGCCGTTGCTAAAAATTCAGTTGACGCAGAAGGTCATGTTAGCCGAGATCCCTACGAAATCTTAAGATTATCCAGACAGCATAATCACGCCAATATGTTAAGCCTTGCCAGTCGCTTTTTAGATTTTGAGGAGGCTAAAAAGGCAGTTGAAATTTGGCTTGCCACTCCCTATAGCAACAGTCCAAGACACTTAAGACGAATAAAAAAACTCGACGCCTAAAGTACAATGTATTTATGATAACTATCTGTCCAACTTTGACGGCCGAGACCATTACGGAGTACAGGCGCCAAATGACAATGCTTGAAGCTATAGCTGGGCGCATTCATATTGATATGATGGACGGTCGGTTTACGCCGACTCAATCACCAACGCTTGATCAAATCAGTTGGCCTAAGCATTTAGTCAGCGATATTCACTTAATGTACCAACAGCCGGAACTGTATATAGATGAGATTAAGGCACTAAAGCCTAACTTAGTCGTGTTTCACTATGAAGCTGAAGTTAACCATCTGAACTTCATTAAAGCCTTAAAATCGAGCGGTATTAAGGCCGGACTAGCTATTCTAGCACCGACCAGGGTTGAGCAAGTTAGCTTCCTTCTACCTGAGCTTGATCACATTTTAATCTTTGGCGGTCATTTAGGTTATCAGGGAGGTGAGGCCGACTTGTCCTTGACCGCTAAAGTTAGGCAATTAAAACAAACCGGTCTTAGTTTTGAAGTTGCCTGGGATGGTGGCATTAATGATCAAAACGCTAGGCAGCTGATTGAAGCCGGAGTAGATGTCTTAAATGTCGGTAGTTTTATCCATAAGGCCGATAACCCACATGATGCTTATGCTAAACTAGAAGCATTAATAGTTGATTAATTATGACAAAATTGCCACTAGCTAAACTCGATGAAATTGCCAATGATATCCGTGAAGATATCATCAGGATGCTAGAACGTGCCGGCAGTGGACATTCCGCAGGCCCTCTAGGCTTAGCCGATATTTTTACGGCTTTTTATTTTGAAATTCTTAAACATGATCCTAAACAGCCCGACTGGGAAGAAAGAGATATCTTGCTTTTAAGTAACGGACACTGTGTACCCGTTCGTTATGCTACTATGGCGCATGCTGGTTATTTTGATCAACAGGAGCTACTCACCCTCAGGCGTCTAGGTAGCCGTCTGCAGGGCCATCCGGAGAGGCTTAGACTACCCGGCATGGAGAATACTAGTGGTCCACTTGGTTGCGGCTTAAGCCAGGCTGCCGGTATGGCTCTAGGCCTTAGAATGGACAACAATAGCCAGCGTCATATTTACGTGGTCTTAGGCGACGGCGAACAAAATGAAGGCAATGTTTGGGAAGCAGCCATGTTGATTGGTAAATACAAATTATCTAATATTACGGCTGTGACCGATCGTAATAATATACAGATTGATGGTCCAACCGAGGAGGTGATGCCGCTAGAGGATCTTCGCTCAAAATGGGAAGCTTTTGGCTGGCATGTTTTAGAAGTTGATGGCAATAATATTGAAGCCTTTATTGATGCTGTCAATATGGCTAAAGCTATTAGTGAAATGCCGGTAATGATTTTGGCCTATACGGTACCGGGCAGAGGCGTCGATTTTATGGAGAACGATTATCGCTGGCATGGCAGCCCACCTAACCATGATCAAGCCAAGCAAGCCCTGAAAGAATTAAGAAGCTTGGGCGGCAAAATTAGGAGCGAGTACGATGACTGATTATCGCCTTCGTGATTTACACGCCGAGCTTGAAGCTGAACCAATCAGAAAAGGCTTTGGCCGAGGCCTAGCCAGAGCTGGCGAGCTTAATGCCAATGTAGTTGCTGCTTGCGCCGATCTAACCGACTCTACCCAAATGAGTCTTTTTAAACAGGCTTTTCCGGACCGTTTTGTAGAGATAGGTGTGGCCGAACAAAACTTAGTCACCGTTGGTTCGGGCTTAGCCGCTATTGGCAAGATACCCTTTGTGAGTAGTTATGCAGCCTTCAGTCCCGGCCGAAACTGGGAGCAAATCAGGACCACGATTTGCTTAAATGATCGTCCGGTTAAGATAGTCGGCTCTCACGCTGGTGTCAGTGTTGGGCCTGACGGTGCAACGCATCAGATGCTGGAGGACGTAGCTCTTATGAGAGTGTTACCAAATATGGTGGTTATTGCTCCCTGCGATAGCATTGAAGCTGAAAAAGCCACTCTAGCCATGGCCAGTGACCGCAGGCCTAATTACTTAAGACTAGCCAGAGAAGCTACACCGATTATAACTACTAGCGATACACCCTTTGAAATAGGTAAAGCCTATGTCTTTTGGGAGGGTAGCGATATCAGTATTATTGCTAGCGGCACTATGACTTACCAGGCATTGGTAGCGGCTAGGGCTTTGTCTGAAGATGGTATTAGTGCCGAAGTGGTTCATATACCAACTATTAAACCCCTAGATGCTGAAACAATCCTAAGTAGTGTTGCAAAAACTAATTTGGTGATTACGGTTGAAGAAGGTCAAATCATAGGAGGGTTGGGCGGGGCTATTGCCGAGCTCTTAGCTGAAGAGCACCCCACTAAAATACAGCGTATCGGTATGCGCGATCGTTTTGGCGAGTCCGGAGACCCAGATCAATTAATTGAATATTTTGGACTTGACTCCAAACACATTAGGGAAGCTGCCCGAAACTTGATTAAGCAAAAATAATTTGTTCTTAATAAGCATAAGCATATATAGTATTAGTATGCCCTTAACTCTTAGACAAATCCGACACAATACTGAACTAGCGCGTGAGCGCATGAGCCAAGCGAGGTCTGACCATTGGGCGTTTGGCGCCTTTAACCTTGACGATGAAGCGACACTTAAGGCAGTTGTTCAAGCTGCCGTCAACAAAAAGGCTCCGATACTTGTTGAAGTTAGCCAAGGAGAAGTTGACGACATTGGCCTAGATAACGTGCGCGATCTAGTCGATAACTTTAAATATACCTATGGGGTAGAAATCTACATTAATTTAGATCATAGCCCCAGTGTTGAAGCAGCTAAAGCCGGCATAGAAGCTGGTTTTGAGTTTATCCATATTGACATCTCGCAGGCCAATCATGAAGCTTCTGATGAAGATATTATTAAGGCTACTCGTGAAGTAGTTGAGTACGCCAAACTAACAGGAGCCCTAGTTGAAAGTGAACCTCATTATTTTGGTGGTAGCTCCAACTTACATAATGAGACGATTAATTATGACGATATTAAAAAGACTTTCTCTACCCCTGAAGGAGCCAAGGCTTTTGTGGAAGCTACGGGTATCGATACCTTTGCAGCAGCCATCGGCAATCTTCATGGTAAATATCCCGTACCCAAAATACTCGACCTAGATTTATTAAGCCAAATCCGTCAAGCAATTGATTGTAATATTAGCCTGCATGGCGGTAGCGATACACCAGGGCATTATTTTAAGGATGCTGTCAAAATTGGCGTAAGCAAAATTAACATCAATAGCGATATGCGCTATGCCTATAGAACATCCTTAGAAAAGGTTTTAAAAGATAACCCGAACGAGTACTCTGTTGCTAAACTAATCACCAAAGAAGTAGTTGAAGCTGTTCAAGCGGTTGTTGAAAGCAAGATAGATGATTTTAACTCAGCTGGCAAAGCCTTATTACCCTAAACAATTAATAACAAAATAACCGTCAACCAGACTCCTTGATTGCTGTCTATTTGCTCTTTGACATAAACCTCTCTTGGTGGTATTATTGCCTTAAATCTTAAAGAGTTACTAAGTAACTATGAATAACGAGAAGTTTGGTGAACTAGTAGGCGCATCAGTTGCTAACGGTGTTCTTCCGACCGCTGAAGCTGTAGCTGACACATTAACAAACGAAGAGCTACTACAGGCAGTAGCAACTCGTGGTTTAGCTGTTGGAGCAGTTGCTGTTGAAGCTAGTGATCAACCAAGTACAGATGAGAAGCCTGAGGATATACTTACTGCTCTATCTCCAGAAAAGCAAGCAAGAGCTGAGGCTCTAAAACAAGCTATGGCGGAGAAATTTGGTTTATCTCCTGAAGACTTTGGTCTAGTTAAGATATAAACAGATGAAGCCGTAGAAGCACTGCCAGAACCTAAAGTAGTAGTTATGCTAACTACTGGTAATGGTCTCTACAAAGGCTCTTTTGACAAGATTATAGACAAGAAAAGCTACAAAGACTTTGTAATTGAAGTAAATGGAGAGAGGATTGATACCCGTAAGGCTATGACTTGGGATACCTACAAAGCTTTCATTACTCAATCTAAAGCCAGCGGGGTTAACCCATTACCAGACAGTAGACCTCTAAGCGAGCAAAACGATCAACCCTGGACAGGCACTTGGCTGACAGGCGAACAGCCAACCAAGTTGAACGCGAACTGTGGCACTGTCGACGGTGACATGCCGTACCGTGATTGGGGCATCCGGAGCCTTGACTGGTACAGTATGCGTGTTCGTCCCGCAGCAGTTGTTTAAGGCTCTATTCCTTAAAACGTTAAAAAAAGCTTGCTAAATAATTAATTATGTAATAAAATTACTTATATGTCTAATGAAGTTATTGGGCAAGAGGAACCACTTAAACAACAATCAGAGCAAGGCTTTGAAATTATCCCAGCTGTTTTAGGTATAA
>DAHWAT010000050.1 GCA_027327085.1 Candidatus Saccharimonadota bacterium | reverse complement strand
ATCAGCACCGACCCGGTCCATCTTATTCATAAACGCAATGCGGGGAACGCGATACTTATCAGCCTGTCGCCAGACAGTTTCCGATTGTGGTTCAACGCCCTGGACAGAATCAAAGAGAGCAATGGCTCCATCCAAAACGCGTAATGAGCGCTCGACTTCGATCGTAAAATCAACATGGCCTGGCGTGTCGATAATATTAACTCGATTGTCCTTCCACGTCGTCGTAATGGCAGCTGAGGTGATCGTGATACCCCGTTCCCGCTCTTGATCCATCCAATCCATGACAGTATTGCCTTCATGGACTTCTCCCATACGATGCACCACACCCGTATAGAACAGAATGCGTTCCGTTGTCGTGGTTTTGCCTGCATCGATATGAGCCATGATGCCTATATTTCGGGTTTTCTCAAGGGTATACTGCCGACTCACCTATTCCTCCTACCACTTATAATGAGCAAATGCTTTGTTTGCCTCAGCCATTCGGTGCGTATCTTCTCGCTTCTTGACCGATGAGCCAACG
>DAHWAT010000004.1 GCA_027327085.1 Candidatus Saccharimonadota bacterium | reverse complement strand
AGCTGCCTTTTCTGGAGTAGCTTATACCGTAGGTATTTTAGTTGCCAGCTCGGCTGCTATTGGCCTACTTAACCCAGCCGTTGCTTTAGGCATTCGGGCTTGGGCCACAGCTTACTTTGTCGGTCCATTTATTGGTGCCATTTTAGGCATTAATCTATACACTATGGTTTTTGCTGAACCAAAAGTAGTTAAAGCTGCAGAAGTTAGCGCTACGACTACTCGTAAAAGTGTGACCAAAAAGGCGGTTGCTAAAAAGAAGACTAGCAAAAAGAAATAATTAAGTAGTTTTTATGCTACTAAAATTGCCCTGGTTGATGCCAGGGTAATTTTTTATTTTAACAAGTCTTGTTCGAAGGCTTCTATGCCATCTATGGTGGGTTGATAGATTGGGGTTAAACTAAAGTCCAAGCTATGGATTTTTAACCAAACAGCTTCAATTAAGCGGCGAGTCCTGTCTAGTTCGCTAGGATCGGGTTTTAGAACTAAGTTTAAATGCTTCGGGTTATCAGCCTCAAGATAAGTTATTTGTGCACTGATGTCGGAATAGTTTTTAAGTCGTTTAGCCTGGCTGACTAGTAAACAATAAAACAATAACTGGGTTCGCTGTCGCCAGACTTTGATTGCTTTAGTTTTATCTTTTGTTTGAAAACTGGAAAGTGACTTACCGGTTTTATAGTCGGTAATAATAAGACTCTTTTTATCGATGTGGATGTGATCGATCTTGCCGTTTATAATGGCTGGGCCTATGTCAACGTTACTAATGCCGACTTCGCTAAGATCATTAAATGATAACTGCAAGTGGTAATCATCAAACAGTCTATCTAGCATTAACTTACCGTGATTTAAATACTTGGAAAATTCAATTGCCGGTAATTGTTGCTCTTCTAGGCTTAGTTTATAAGCTTGAACAATCAGTCCTTTGTCAAAACGATCGTGGTTGACTAGATTTTGAGCAGTTTGCATGGCAGCATGCATGGCTATGCCGTAAGCCATGTAAGCGGTTTTAGGACGGGGTAAGTTTAAAATTTGACGCTCCAAAAATTGACTAGGTCCACCCTGACTAACATCTAGATACTGGATTAAGCCGGTGGCACTTAAGCTGTAGTCTTCTAGGCGACGTTTGAGTAAAAGTCGTTCATCGGCTTTTTCTAGTCTCGGCCAAGTAAGTTTAGTCTTGAGTGATTCTGCGCTATGGTTAGCCTCTATCTTTTTGATATGGTGACTTGAAAAGGCTGAGAATAAGCTAGACGGCAGCACGGCATTGTTGGTTTGGTCAACCATATAACTACTAATAATGAGGCTAGAACGGCTTCTGGTGGCAGCTACGTAGGCCATACGCACATAATCGTCGTAGACTTCACCAATAGGTTGCAAGGGTAAGTTAGATGGTGCTTTACGGCCTTTACTACTCGGTGACCAATTTTTTTCGATGGCATCAATAATGTAGACTTTATCGAACTCTAAACCTTTGGCTTTATGGACAGTTAGTAGTTGGACAGCTTCTTCGTGAGCGATATACCAAGAACTATCAGTTATAGCTGGGGTAGCGGTAATAAAGTCTATAAAATCGCTAAGCGATGGAGTAGTGTGGCTGGTGGCTACGAATTCATGAACATGACTAATTAGCAGTGAGATGGCCGACAAATTTGCCAGATAATGGTTATCGATAGTACGTTTATCTAGGTAATAAGCTTTTAAAGGGCTAGAAAAAGCTTCAAGTTCACGCAGGCCGATCATATATTCAATTACGACGCCTAAAGGTTGAGTCATGCTCTGACTACTTAGGCTTAAAAGCCAATTGTACAGTTGCCTGAAATAGTCATTGCCAGATTGAGCTAAAGCCTCGAGCCAACTTCCCTGTCGTTCGATGCTAAGGGCTAGCTGCCAATGTAGTTTTGGACTGGTTTGCCAGGCTGGGTAAAATAGCAAACTGGACAAGTTATAGTTGACCTCATGGTTATTGCCGGACGCAATAGACGAAAGTAATCTGGCTAGAATAATAATTTGCTGTATAAGCTCAAGCTCGAGTATGTTATTTTGCTTCTCGTACACCAAGGGAACATCATATTTTAAAAGATAGCTAGAGATGTCTTTTAAGCTGCTGTGCTTTCGAGCTATAACTGCTATGGAGCGACTAGAATCTGCTTCCCGATCGGCTTTTATTCGTTGAGCGATAAATTCCAGTTGGTGCTCTTTAGTTGGATAAATTAGATGCTCAATCTTACCTTTTGGGTGGTCTAAAGCCGCCCTTAAGTCTTTAGAGAAACCCCTAGAAACAGATAAACGATTATCCGTTTGGCTAATAATTGATGCTGCAGCATCTAAAACTGCTTGGTTTGAGCGGTAGTTTTCGGTTAAAAAGATGGTTTTAACGCTGGGATATAACTTATTAAACGACAACATGTTATTAAGCTCAGCACCGTTAAAGGCAAAAATTGATTGATCGTCATCGCCTACTGCCATGATGTTTGGTGTGGTTTGACTATCTTGAGCTGAAGCTACCAGATGAGCTAGTCTTAGTTGGGCGGCATTAGTGTCTTGGAACTCATCGATCAAAATATAGAGATATCGTTCACGGACTAAAGTAAGTAGTTCTGGTTGTTGCTCAAGAGTCGATAGGACTTCAACTAGCATGTCGGAATAATCATAATAGCCTTTTTGATGTAAGTGGTTACGATATAGACTGTAAACTTCAGCTAGATGTCTCCACCACTGGTTACGCCTCCTTTCTTCATACATCACCCGTTTGCCACCTATATTCTTTGTCCAGCGTGCTTTCCATTTACTAGTAGCGGTTGTCTTGTTGGTTAGTTTATCTTCCTCGACAGCCACTGCCAGGCTTGATTTAATAACGGCTGACAATGAACTTAAGGGGGCGACTAGGTCGTCGATGTTTTGGTCAGGTAGTTGGCTAATTTTTTGCTCTAAATCGTCTAGCTTTTTAATACTTAGTTGATTACTTGTGATTTCGGCTAATTCGGGCTCGATTAAATCGATGTATCTATCGTTGACTTCAATTAAAGCTAGCAATTTTTCAGGTGTTAAACCGGCTTCTTTAGTCAGTCTCAAGGCTGATAAAATATCACTGGTAGCTGTAAAATTATCCTCAAAACGGCTGGCCAAAGGGTTATCTAGAGGCAGCCCAGCAAGGATATTATCTATGATAGCTTTTTGAACGGCTTCTGGGACGACACTTAATCGGGCACCACTCCAAAAATAATCGGGATACTCAGACATGATTTCTGCAGCAAAACTATGAAAGGTTTTAATATTGACGGCTCGTGAGCTAACCCCGATTAGACCAAACAGCCGCTCTTTCATATTAGTAGCGGCGGCATTGGTAAAAGTTAAACAAAGGATTTGGCTGGGGTCGGTATCGGTTTTAGCTAAAATATTGGCAACCCTTAGATTCAGTAATTGGGTTTTTCCAGTACCTGGTCCAGCTATAACCAGCACAGGACCATCTATAAGCTCAACAGCTTTTTTTTGTTGTGCGTTGAGTTTTGAAAATGCATCGCTCAAGTCTTTATTCACTATAGCCTATTGTACAAGATTTAGTAACGAGCTTTGGCTAAACTGCAAACTTCACAACTATCGTCGGTTTTAAATTGGGTGAAGTATTGCTTGGCTGCTTGACTCCAAGGCTCAAGATCTTTGAAGCCTTCTAGATCGGCCGCTTCCCTTACGAGTAGGCCTAAACGTCCATGTAAGCGAAACTTACCGGTGTCAACAGCCGCCCAACCTGGACCAGCCGGAATGACGGTAATTGGTTTTTTAACTTCATAAGATTTATACATTTCGCCTCTAGCTGCTCTTATTAGATTTTGCGCTACAAACTTACCATCGTGCAGGGCGGTTTGGGCTAAGCCGCTGAATGGCGTATTGGCATTATCGCCTATCACAAAGATTTTGGGTTCACTTTGCAGATAAGCATCTACTCCGACTTTACCGCGGCCCATGATCACGAAATGATTATTAACGAAAAACGGATGATTAGTTACTCCGGCTGTCCAAACGACCGTTTGACTGGGCATTGGTTGACCATTAATTACTAGAGCGTCAGCAGTTTGCCCTTCAACCTTAGAGTTAAGGTAAACATTTATACCAAGCCGCTTAAGCCGACGTTTCACCTGTCTTGAGGTAGCTTTTGGTAAATTAGGTAATAGTCTAGGCATGGCCTCGATTAGGCTAATATTAAGCCTTTTGGGGGCGATGCCGTGGTTTTTAGTGATTTGCTTAAGGTAGCTTGGCAGCGCGCCAGCTAGTTCAATACCAGTAGGACCGGCCCCGACAATTAAATAGTTAAGATCGGGCCTACCGTCATTGATTAATTGCTCGTGTAAATGTTTTTTAAATCTAGCTGCCTCGTCTTGAGATTTAATGCTGTATGAGTACTGGTCTAGACCAGGAATACCAAAATAGTTAGTTACCACACCTAAGCCTAAGATTAGAAAATCGTAAGCATAGGCTTGATTATCTTTGGTTATAACTTGCCTAGCCTGACGATCAATACTAACGGCTTCAGCTTGAACTATATTAATGGGCGTGTTTTGAAAAATAACCGAGTAAGGGATATCTGAATTTGCTCTTGAACCTCCAGTAGCCGCTCTATAAAGGGTTGGATAATAACGTAAGCTACTACTATCGCTCAGCAAGGTGACGTTAAAATGAGGGTGATTGACTAACTCTAAGGCAGCTGCCACCCCGCCAAAGCCACCACCGACTATCAATACTTTTGTTTTGGTCATATTGCTTATGATTATATCTTAAACTAGTCGACTTTGACAATAACTAATTAAAAGGCTATTGCCTCTAAGTCCAATCTAGTATTAAGAGGAGTTACTGGACTAGAGGCCCTTGTCCAATAATTGGTTGTTGGCCGTTTATTTGATTTGGTGTTGTAGCGTTAGCTGGGCTAGCTAAATTAGAGTCGTTAGTGGGGCTAAATGTTGGGCTAGGAGCCGGAGCATTGGTCGGCGACATGGGTGCTAAATTATCGCTAGAGCTGACTACTGCAGGAGTAACTAAGTTTGGCTGTATTTGAGGCTGAGGCGGCATTGATATGGTCGGTGGCTGAGTATTAACTGGTGGCATTGGCGTTGGCTGAGACGCCAGAGCTGGTTGAGCATCCATGTTACCATCCAACATGTCGTTAAAGTAGTCTTGCAGTAGCATTATACCTATAATGTTTAGCACCCAGAGTAGCAAAAAGCTCAAAGGTGTACTAATTTTGCCTTCAGTGTAGCGATCAATGCCTTTTGAGAATCTCAAAAACCAATAAAAACCAATACCTAACCAAGCTAATATAGCAATGGCGTAGATCAACATACCTACAACTGGCCCAAGAACCGATCCAGAACTAGAGCTAGTAGTGTTAAATGAATTAGAACCGTATGAGCTGATGCTGCTGGTTGAGCTAGTGGTTGTGCTTGATCCAGCTAAGGCAAACATGGCCACAAAAGCGATGAGGATTAGTACTATAGGCACAAACAGCAAAAAGATACTTGGAATATGGATTGAAGTTTTTTGATTAAGTTCTTTCTTGATCTTATAAAGCCAGACAAGATCATAAATACCGACCGTTATAACGCTGAATATCAAAACAGCCACTAAACTTCTTTTTTTCATGGTTTTCTATTTTTATCCCCCACCTAATGTTGTTAATTTAGCCTAAGTTTAAATGAAATTAAAATTGATTGCAAATTATTTTTTTGTCTTTAAATGACCGTTTGTGAAACCGTAGAGCACAATTAGTGCAGCGCTATAAACTATCGATAAATAAATGCCGATAATTATAATAGCCAGTAGGCCAAATAGTATTTGAACGGCTATAACTGCCCAGGTTCTTAGACCCTGATCCTTGCTATTATGCCAAGCTGCCTCAATAGCCTGTTTAACCGTCATCTCCTGATCAATAATGTAGTAAGGTGCCAAAATAAGTCTTGGCAGTAAAATTAGGCCGGGGACGATTAAGGCCACTAAGCCTACGAATACCGTTACAAGGATAATAATGTAAACTGCAATAATCTTTAGAGATAACCGAGTAGCTTTATCCAAGGCTTGAGCAAGCGATATTTTTTGCAGGTGCAGGCTAGAAATTAGGACAGTATAGGCCGATATTTGAAATAGGAAGATCATGACATAAAGCAAAATTGCTACAGCCATATTAGAGTAATTGGCAATAATGTCAGCCGCATAACCTAGGATGATAAGCGGTAAAAAGGCATTAAGGTTATAAGTGACAACTTTTTTAGAATATTTGTAAACACCAAAAGCACCTGGCCATTTACCTCCAGGTATCATATCGTTATTATGCATATTTAAGACTGCCTTTTTAATTATTAACTTTAGGCAATATAGCACGTTATACTTAATAAGACTATGACGTTACAGATTAACTAGCTATTTTTACTTGCCCTTTAGACATAAAAAGGCTTAAGCTTAAATATATGGATTCTGTTGAAACAGCTTTAGTTAAAGCCGGCTTTAAAGGCGACATAGATAATAGTGATCAGACCCTAGATTTTTACAGTCATGACGCGTCAATGTTTGAGCTCAGGCCTAAGTTAGTTGTCAAACCTAAAGACGCTAATGATGTGGAAATTTTAGTTAAATTTGTCAATGATCATAAACATGAGGTTGAAGGCCTTAATTTAACAGCTAGGAGCGCTGGTACTGACATGTCGGGGGCAGCGATTAATGAATCGATTATAGTTGATTTTAGTAAGTATTTTACGACCATAGAGCAGGTCTCTGATCGTGCGGCTCAGGCTCAACCTGGTGTGCTTTATCGAGACTTTGAGCCAGAAACGTTAAAGCACAAGGCTCTAATGCCAACCTTCCCGGCTTCACGCGATTTAGCCTCTATTGGCGGGATGGTCAATAACAACTCTGGAGGTGAAAAGTCGTTAGAGTATGGCAAGACCGAAGATTTTGTAACCGAATTAAAGTTTGTTTTTGCTGATGGTATTGAAAGAACAGTCAAACCTTTAAGCTTAGACGAGCTACATCAAAAAATGTCGCAAACTGACTTTGAGGGTGAGGTCTATAAAAAACTATATGAACTTATTGAGAATAATTACGATAAATTAAAAGCAGCCAAGCCGAAGGTTAGCAAAAACTCGACCGGCTATAATTTATGGGACGTTTTAGATAAGGACAAGGGAATCTTTGACCTTAATAAGCTCATTGTTGGGGCTCAGGGCACTTTGGGCTTTGTAACCGATATCCATTTTCGCTTAGTCCCCACTAAAGCTCATTCCGGTCTACTAATATTATTTTTAGATAATATTGATGATTTGGGTGAAATTATCCCCAAAGTCTTAGAAGCCAAACCGGCCACTTTTGAATCATTTGATGATGCAACTATGTACCTTGGGCTTAAGTTTTTACCAAGTTTTCATAAAATGTTAGGTTGGGCTGGTGTGCTTAAGCTGCTACTATCCTTTTTGCCAACAGCCTTTGATGTTAACGCCTGGCGTGGTCTACCAAAACTAATACTCATGGTTGAGTTCAATGGTGACGACGAAGCTGAAGTTCGTCAGCGCATTCACGATTTACATAGAAACCTTAATCAGCATCGAGCCAGATATGAGATTAACGGCTTCGAGGAAGATCCGACTGAGGGGAAAAGTGCTAAATTCTGGCTGATGCGTCGTTATAGCTTTCAGCTGTTACGCAGTAAGGTTAAAGATAAACACACGGCACCGTTTATAGATGATTTTGTTGTGCCACCGGCGCACTTAACTGAGTTTTTGCCTCAGTTGCAACAAATTATTAAAAAATATCAATTGTTTGCAACGATTGCAGGGCACATGGGTGATGGTAATTTCCACGTCATTCCTTTAATGAAACTTGAAGATAAAAAAGATCGAGACAAAATATTACCGGCGATGAAAGAAGTTAATAATCTGGTACTTAAATATGGCGGTTCTTTATCTGGGGAGCATAATGATGGATTGGTGCGCGGTCCTTGGTTAGAGGCTATGTATGGTAAGGAAATTGTCAATTTGTTCCGACAAGCTAAGCAGATTATGGATCCGGACGGTATTTTTAACCCTCATAAAAAAGCTAATGCCGATTGGGATTTTTCGTTCAGTCACATCCGTGACCATTTTTAAAACGCTAGTGTATAATTAGATTTAAGCTGAGGCTTTTAAATAGACTTAACATTTAAAGGTGGTTAATGAGCACAAAAAGAAAAATATTAATTATTGCTTTGCCGGTTTTGGTGGTCATAGGGCTATTAATTGTTTTTTTAAGTCAACATAATGTGCCAGTTTTAACACCTGCCGGAACAATTGCCGCTCAGGAAAGAAACCTATTCGTGTTCGCTCTAATTTTGGCGGCTTTTGTAGTTATTCCGGTTTATAGTTTAACTATTTTAATAGCGCTTAAGTATCGAGAATCAAATAAAAAGGCCAGGTATGAACCAAATTGGGACCATAGTCGGGTTCTAGAGACTATTTGGTGGGGTATCCCTATGGCGATTATTGCCGTACTGTCGGTTGTTACTTGGACTAGTTCACACGCACTTGATCCGTATAAGCCGATTGCTTCTGTTCACTCGACAATTAATGTTGAGGTTGTTTCACTTGATTGGAAATGGCTGTTTATTTACCCAAACCAGTCTGTCGCTAGTGTCAACCAACTGGCTATACCGGTTAATCATCCGGTGCATTTTTATATAACTTCTGATACGGTTATGAATTCGTTCTGGATCCCATCTTTAGGAGGGCAAATTTATGCCATGCCAGGCATGATGACTCAGCTTAATTTAGAAGCTTCTAAGTTAGGCTCATATTATGGCTCGTCGGCTAATATTAGCGGCAAGGGCTTTGCCGGTATGCATTTTGAGGCTTTGAGTCTTAATTACCAAGCTTTTTCGTCTTGGCTGCATAAACTAAGTCAATCACGCCTAAGCTTAAATATTGCCAATTATAAAAAATTAGCAAGGCCTAGCGAATATAATCCGGTGGCTTATTATAAGGACCCGGCCGACAATTTATTTAGTGACATCATTAATCAATATATGACTGGAGCAAAGCTATAATGTACCTAGCTAACCTTTTTGGTCGTTTTTCTGGCGGTAATGTCTTTCCAACTAGCCTAGTCACCGCAGCGGCAGCCATAGGTGTAGTCATATTAATCATTGCTATTTTATTACTTATCACTTTGACTAGACGCTGGACTTGGCTTTGGCGGGAATGGTTAACTACCACTAATCACAAGAAAATTGGTGTCATGTATCTTATTGTGGCTATACTGATGTTACTACGTGGTGCATCTGACGCGGCCATGATGAGGCTGCAGCAAGCCACAAGCGTAGGTAGCAGCCATGGCTTTATGTCGGCATCAATGTTTCAGCAGGTAGCCAGCGCCCATGGTACGATTATGATTTTCTTTGCGGCTATGGGGCTGATGTTTGGCCTAATTAACCTAGTTTTGCCACTACAAATCGGAGCTAGGGATGTTGCCTTTCCGTTTATGAACGCTACTAGTTTTTGGTTATTTGCTGCTGGAGCTTTACTAATTAACGTTTCCTTAGGCTTAGGTGATTTTTCGGCTGCAGGCTGGTTAGCTTACCCGCCGCTCTCAGAACTAAAGTATAGCCCGACAACCGGCGTAGATTATTGGATATGGAGTTTACAAATTGCTGGTATCGGTTCACTGATGTCAGGTATTAATTTCATCACCACTATTTTAAAAGAAAGAGCCAGGGGTATGAGTCTAATGAAAATGCCTTTGTTCTCCTGGAGTGTACTAGGAGCTATGGTTTTAGTAGCCTTTGCCTTTCCAATTCTAACGGTTACCTTAGCTTTACTTGCTCTTGATAGGACTCTTGGGACTCATTTCTTCACGGCTGGTGGTGGGGGTAATGCCATGATGTATGTTAATTTGATTTGGGCGTGGGGCCATCCAGAGGTCTATATTTTAGTCTTGCCGGCTTTTGGTATTTTTTCTGAGGTTGTGTCAACTTTTTCGTCGAAAAGCTTATTTGGCTACAAGTCGATGGTTTGGGCAATTATGGCTATAGTTGTCTTATCTTACGGAGTTTGGCTACACCATTTCTTTACGATGGGGGCTGGCGCTAATGTCAACGCAGTTTTTGGTATCGCTACCATGCTCATTGCCATTCCCACTGGGGTGAAGATTTTTAACTGGTTATTTACCATGTATAGAGGCAGAATTAGGTTTACTTCACCCATGATTTGGTTTATGGGTTTTATTTTTCTGTTCACCATGGGCGGTGTAGCTGGAGTTTTGATGGCTGTTCCGGCAATTGATTTTCAATTACATAACAGCCTATTCCTAGTGGCTCATTTCCACACCATGATAGTTAGTGGTGTATTATTTGGCTATTTTGCCGGAATTACCTATTGGTTCCCGAAAGTGTTTGGTTTTAGGCTAAATGATAAACTCGGCAAATATGCCGCATATTTGTGGATTATCGGTTTTGTTGTAGCCTTTGGCCCACTATACATCTTGGGGCTGATGGGAGCTACTCGGCGACTTGATCATTATAGTGCGGCTACGGGCTGGCATTTACTATTTGTGACAGCCGGGATAGGTGGTGCCATCATTGCCTGCGGTATAGCCGTACAGTTTGTCCAGGTTATCTATAGCATCATAAAACGCGATGAGACTAAAGATATAACCGGTGATCCCTGGAACGGCCGTACTTTAGAATGGTCAACCGCTTCCCCGCCACCTTTTTATAACTTTGCCGTACTGCCGGTAGTCAGAAGCCGCGATGCCTTTTGGGACATGAAGCACCGCAAAGACTTACCTGAATCTGAAATAGTAGCGCTTCATTTGCCAAAGAATACCCCTGCTGGTCTATTCATTGCCGTATTTGCCTTTATTTTTGGCTTTTCAATGATTTGGCACTTATGGGTGTTGGCGCCGATTGGCCTAATTGGCATTATTTTAACTGTCTTAATTAGAACCACAAGTGGTGAGCACGAAGAAATTGTATCGGTTAAAACAATTAACCAAATTGAAGCAAGTATGACTTCATGGAAGGATTATGCGCGTGAGTGAGCTTAACTCGGCTGTAGATTCTTACAAGATTAACCAGGCTAGCCTAAAGGCTGAAGCCGACAGTAAAACTTATTTTGGCTTCTGGGTCTATTTAATGACCGATTGTGTCTTGTTTGCCAGTCTTTTTGCCACCTTTGCCGTGCTGCATGCTAATACCTTTAATGGGCCAAGTGCGCATAGTTTGTTTAGCTTGCCTTACGCTCTTGCCGAAACACTGATACTTTTAACTAGTAGCTTTACTTGCGGACTAGCTATTTTGGCGGCTCAGAACAAGGCTAAAAGGTTGGTCCTGTTTTGGCTTTTGATTACCTTCTTGCTCGGTTTAGCCTTCTTGGTTTTAGAGTTTAGAGAGTTTGCCAACTTTGTCAATCAAGGTGACAGCTGGCGCCGGAGTGGCTTTTTATCTTCATACTTCACTTTAGTGGCTACTCATGGCCTGCATATTACGATTGGGTTGCTTTGGATTGGTACGATGATGTTCCAAGTGCTAAAAAAGGGTTTAAACCGGATAACAGTCAGACAGCTAACTTTAATGAGTCTATTTTGGCATTTTCTTGATCTTATCTGGATCTTTATCTTTAGCGTTGTCTATCTAATAAGCGGAGGGCTTAATATATGAGCAAAGCAATGGTCGTATCGGTGCACAATCCTAATCAAGCATCATATAGAGCTTACGTGACTGGCTTTTTATTAAGCCTAGCCTGTACGTTGCTAGCTTACAGCTTAACCGTTAATCATGTTCTGTCGCAGAACTGGGCGATAGCTCTGGTTGTAGCAACCCTAGCGATTATTCAAGCAATTACTCAGCTAGTTCTATTCTTGCATTTAGGTAAAGAAACCAAACCAAGACTTAAGCTAGTCGTTTTTGGTTTTATGATAACAGTAGTCTTGATTTTAGTTGGTGGGTCTATTTGGATAATGCATAACCTAAATCACCGTATGTTCTTACCGTCTCAGATTGATAAATATATGAAACAACAAGATGACAGCGGACTTTAGGTCGTCTAGGCGCCCCAGTTCCAGGTTAAAGCAGGATCAACCTAAACCTAGCTTTAAAACCTACTATTCATTGATTAAACCAGGGATTGTTTATGCCAATGTATTAACAGGCACGGCTGGTTATCTTTTAGCCAGTAAATGGCAGCTAAAATTAGGTCAGTTTTTAGCTTTAATCATTGGTATGTCGCTGCTAATTGGGGCGGCTTGTATTTTTAATAATGTACTTGATCGAAGAATTGATGAGCGTATGGAAAGAACTAAAAAACGGGCTATCGTGACCGGACAGGTTAGCATAAGACATGCGCTTTCTTTAGGCCTAGTTATGTTGGTAATCGGCCTCATCGTGCTTAGAGGAACTAATAAACTTACCTTGCTAATTGGTATCTTAGCGGTTGTTTTTTACGTTATTATTTACGGTTTCGCCAAACGCCACAGCGTTTATTCAACTCTAGTTGGCACTCTGCCTGGGGCTGCCTCACTAGTAGCCGGCTACACTACATTTACAAACAAACTTAATTTCGCTTGTGTATTACTATTAGCCCTCATGATTTGTTGGCAAATGGCTCATTTTTATGCCATAGCTATTTATAGGTTAAGTGATTATAAAGGGGCTAATTTACCGCTATGGCCGATTAAGCGAGGTCTGGCAAGTACGGTTAAACAAATAAGGTTCTATGTCTTTTCGCTTATAATCGTTAGTGCTCTTTTAAGTTTCTTTGGCTACAGCGGCTATAGTTTTTTGGGTGTCATGGTAGTGATTGGTAGCTATTGGCTACATCTGGCTTATAAGCCAGTTGATAGTAGTAATGCGACGGCTTGGGCTAAAAAGGTCTTTATAGCTTCTCTAGCTATCCTACTAATCATGGCAGTTATGCTGCCGGTATCTAGGTTGATAGTCTAGCGGTTAATTTAGGTTTTGCTTGACGGAAAACGTACTTTGACGCTAGTCCCTTGACTTACCTGGCTAGTGATGGTTATTTCGGCATCATGAAGATCGGCAATCATTTGAGCGATACTTAGACCCAATCCATAACCTTCGCTTTCCTGGCCTTTATTTCTTGAATTATCGACTCGATAAAATCTGTCGAAAATGTTCTCCAGGTTGTTAGGGGAAATGCCATAGCCGTTATCCTCTACCTCCAAAATAGTCTGATGGTTATTTAAATAGGCTTTGATGTTGATTTTGCTGTCTTTTGGGCTGTATTTCAGAGCATTATCTAACAGGATAATAGTTAGTTGTTCTAGGCTATCGCTATCGCCATACAGGGTAAGTTTATCGGGTACATCGATGAGCACATGATGGTTACTAGACTTACTTTCTAATTTTTTAACAGCTTGTTCGACCATATCTTTGGCGTTCACGGCTTTAAAGTTGGCTTTTAGGTCGGTCGTTTCTAACCGTGATAACTTCAATAAGTTATTGATTAGTGTCTCTAGCTTTGCGACTTCTTCCAGATTGCTTTTAATCGTCTGTTTTAACTCGCTAGTTGGTGTTTTAGTGCTTAATAGAGCTACCTCACTCTCCATTTTAATAGCCGTTAAGGGGGTTCTTAGCTCATGAGATACGTCAGAAGTAAAGCGCCTTTGCCTATCGTGAGCAGCTATAATTGGTTCAAGGGTCTTCTCGGCTAACCAATAACTGGAAAAGCCGGCTACTACTAAAACAATTAGATTAAAGCCAATTAAGCGAATTAATATGCGGTGGGCTTCGGCTCGATAATAATGAGTGGGCTGAAGGTTAAGACTCGGGTCATTTTGAAAAATCGGGTATTGGCTAAAAATAGACTGAGATTCACTCCTCAAGCCCTGGCTTAAATCACGAGTAGTTTCGTTATAAAGTAGGGCGCTGAACACCAAGCTAATAGCCATAACTATCGTTAAATAAGATAAAGTTAAGCGAAGAGTTGCCGAACGAAACATATTTAGCTATCCTCGATTTTATAACCAAACCCACGAACGGTTATGATCATTGGTTTTTGTTTAGGAAATGGTCGATCAATTTTATTTCTTAGATAACCGATGTAGACCTCAATTGTATTGGGTAAGACATCGGCATCTTGATCCCAAACATGGTTGATAATCATGTCCTTGGTAATTATCTGACCGGGATGATGCATGAAGTAATCAAGCAGTGAAAATTCTTTAGAGGACAACTTTATCGGCTTACCCGCTCGTTTGACTTCATAGGAATTAGTATCGAGGGTTAAATCGCCAACTTGCAAAGATGTGCCTAAGTGTTCAGGCGGGCGTCTAAGTAAGGCCTTGACTCTTGCGATCAGTTCGTCGAACGAGAATGGTTTGACGAGGTAATCGTCAGCGCCGCTATTTAGACCTTCGACTTTATCGCCGATGGTGCCACGGGCAGTTAGCATGATAATAGGGGTTTTAATGCTTTCTTGTCTTAGCTTATGACACAGCTCTACCCCATCCATACTACCGGGCAGCATACGGTCTAAAACGATTACGTCATAATCCGGGTCTGACGCATAGGAGTAGCCATTGTCGCTATCGTAGACAACGTCAACGGCAAATTTTTTTAACTCTAGTCCCTTCTTGATTGCTTGGGCAATTTTCGGCTCATCTTCAATAACTAATATCTTCATACCTATGATTATATAAGTGTTATTGAAAATTAGCTGTAAATGTTTTTGATGCTATCAGTATACTAGAATCAATTGTCTCTAAAAACCTAAAGCTGTTAATCAACTACTATTCTATTATTGATCATAATGCATTTCTAGCAGGCTGTTGATGCGACAAGAGTTAAGCTATAATAGACTTACTTAATAAAGGCGGTTTAGTGGCCATGCTTGATAGAGTAGCTAATAATTATTTAAAAGTATTTCTAGAGCGTCATCCTGTTAGAAAATTTAAAAAAGGCGAGATAATTATTTTTCAAGGGGAAGCTCCTCAGCATGCCTACGCCGTTAAAAGTGGTATCGTTAAAGCCTATAATTTAAGTGTTAACGGAGAAGAAAAACCAATAGCTTTTTACCAAGAGACTCATGTTTTTCCGGCAACCTGGGTCTACGCTAAACTGCCTAGTGCCGTGTTTTACTATGAGGCGTTTACCTCATCAGTTGAAGTTTACTTGATAGATCGGAAAAGCTACGTTAATTTTATTAAGAAAAGCCCTGAGTTACTTTATCAGGAAATGGACCGTTTTTTGACTGATCAATTAGGCGGCTCTATGAGGTTGAATGCTTTGCAGCATTCCAGAGCTAGCGATAAGTTAATTTACACCTTACATTATTTAGCTTTAACTCATGGCAAAGTCATTAATAACCAGACGGTAGAATTGACCATTCATCTGACTCATCAAGATTTTGCTAACCTGACTGGGCTTACCCGCGAGACGGCTGCAACCGAGCTTAATAAGTTAAAACGAGCAGGTATTATTACCTATACCAAAAATACGCCTTATGTGCTTAATCTAAGTAAATTATTTCAGATTGCCAACGATCAGTTTATTGCTGATCTTAAACCTTCTGCACTTTTGGCCTAGACTTTATTTTCTTAAAACTATCGCTTTTTAAAGTATCGTTAACTACCTTGGCTAGATTATGAGGCGCCGTCCAACTCTTAATAATACAGCGACTAGCCCCTAGCTTATAGGCTTCAGAGATTTCGGGTGAGTTCTCCATGTTAGTAAACAGCAGAATCTTAGCATCATTTTTCTTATGATCGGCCCAGGCTTTAAGAAATTCTAAGCCACCCATCACCGGCATTAGTAGGTCTAGCAGGACAAGGTCTGGTTTAATTTCACTTAACTTAACTAGGGCCTCTTTACCGTCAAAGGCAGCGACAACATCATGACCTTCATGTCTCAAGATAATGCAGTATGCTTTATTAAGATCACGGTCGTCTTCTACTACTAATATTTTGGCCACTAATATTGTCTCCCCTTGATTAATTAAACCGTCAATTTGCTTGAGGTTTTAGTTTTACTCTATTACTTATATCATAAGACTAGAGCATTAGATTGTCTAATTTCTTACTATTTTAAGTCAAGCTCTCTTGGTAAACTAACATAAAAAGTTGTACCCTTTTTCTCAACGCTTTTAAACCAAATCTTTCCGTTGATAGCCTCAATTAGGCCTTTGACCAAATAAAGGCCTAAGCCTGTGCCATTGGTTTCTTTACTAACGATATTAGAACCTCTGTAAAATTTAGTAAAAACTTTATCGCGAGCTATTTCAGGGATGCCCCAACCACTGTCTTTGATTTTTAGTAGGATATCTTGTTTTCTAGGAGCTATGGTTAGGCATACTTTGCCGTTAGCCTCGGTATATTTAATAGCATTAGAGACTAGGTTAGTTACTATTTCTTTAACGATTAAGGCGTCGGTGACGATTTCAAGCGATTCAGTTGATGTAGATACAAGCTTAAACTCTATTGCCTTAGCATCGGCAATTAGTGTTAATTCCGGGATAATTTCTTTGATAACCTTTTCAATATTATTCTTTTTCAGAGTAACATTAATCGTGCCGCTTTCAATCCGGCTAATGTTAAGCAGGGTTGATATTAATTCGTTCATTCGATTGGTAGCGCCGATAATTGTGTCTAGGGAGCTCTTTTGGTGTTTATTTAGTTTACCCATATAGCCGTCTCTTAGCATATGAGAGTAGGTTTTAATAGCCGATAAAGGCGTTCTTAGTTGGTGTGATGCCAGAGATATGAACTCGCTTTTCATGCGGTCGATTTCTTGTTCTAGGCTAATGTCGCGAAAAACTTCAATTGCTCCTACTGGTCGATTGTTGAGCATCAAGGGCGAAATGCTAATATCTACAGGCAGTAAAGTTCCCTTTTTAGTCCGATAGTTTAATTTAGTTAAAATTGACTGTCCGGTTAAAAAAGCCTGAACTATTGGTCGGTCAATCGTGCCAATTACTTTCCCGTCAAAATCTTCAGCTATGACTAATTTTAGAAAAGGCTGGCCAATCAGTTCGCTTTTATGAAACCCAAGCATTTTTAGGGCTGGCTTATTGACTCGGGTGATACGGCCAAACTCATCGGTAGTGATAGCTCCTTCACCGATACTATTGAAAAGAGCATCAGCTTCCTTAGACTTTCGAATTGACTTCTGCTGAGATAGCTTTAAATTAGCTTGATTCACGGGTTAGCCTTCCCTTTTTGGCTTTTTGGCATACTCAGCTTACTTAGTTCTGAGATGTACTCTTCAACAATAGACGTGTCTTCAGTGATTAAAGATACGATGACTTTGATCCAATCGATTAAACTAGCTAAATCGGCTTTGGTTAGTTGTTTAGGGTTTTTTTTGAGGTGATTAGACACTTGTCTATTAATAAACCGCTCAGCAGCTGGGCCAAGGTACTTGCGTGTCACCTCGACAACCTGATTGTAGGTTGAGCTATTGGATAGTTTAGCCATTATAGCTCCTCAATCATTCTTAATTTGTTAGCCCCGATTGCGGCAATAATGAAGCCTATGCCGCTGATGATGCGAAATAGCAGTATGATGATTAACTGATAATTTAAAACTAAATGATTTTTAAGTGGCCAAATAGCCGACAAGTACTGGTTAAACATAAAACCGATAACTATGGTAATCAGGCCGATTGTTAAGTAAGACAGAGCTTTTTTATAAAGAATACCTGAAGAGTGAAGACTGATCAGACCTAGTTGATAAGAGGCTGTAAGCCCAATTAGCCAGGCGTATAAGTAAGGTAAGATTAAGCTAATTAACAGTAGCCAGCCTGGTAAATTATAGATGTTATTGTGACTAGAAATACTATGTAGGCCGGCTGCTCGAATATAGGTAAAGTTATAGATAGCACCAGCAACTAGGCATAAGCCCATCAACTGGAGGGGCTTTATGGTTTTAGTCAGGCTAGATTGCAGTCGCATTAAGGTTTTAGAGGCGGCAAAGATTATAATAAAACCAATAAGCGGCAAGATTAAATTTAGGTAACTGCTAATGATGGTGGTTGGCCCAACTAAGGCTGGGTTAGTATTGCTGAGGGCAGCTAGCAAACGCTCAACCATGGTTTTTATAATTAGACCGTAAGTTAACCAAGCTATGCCGATAGCTAAACTTCTATAGGCCGGAGCTTCGCGGCTGTTGCCCAGGCTTTTAGAGTAAGCTTTAAGCTGGCTATAGCCCCAAAAAGCCACAAACCAAATAATAATTAGTGGCAAATTAACCAGGATACTAACTAGCCTATAGTCAATCGCCGATAAGCCATAGCCACTGGCGCTTACGTGGTTAATCGGCAGAAGTAATTCCTCCAATACATAAAAAGCTGTTAAAACAGTAGCTATAATTAGTGTTATAGAGCTAATACCTACCGTTTTTCTAATTGTCATTAGCCTTCTCTTTGCTTATTTAACTGTGATGATTCTTTGGTAGTCTAACACGTACCAGTCAAATTTTTGGTAAAAAATCAGACATTCACTTAAGCTATAACCTTGCTAAGACTCCTAAAATACTATATAAATAGCATTAATCAAAACAAATATTTCTTAAAGCTACTGTTAGAAATATTAATGACTAAGTATACTAACATAGCTTAATACATTAAATATTTAAATTAAGTTAACCCTAATAGAGGAACTAAAGAAGATGAGCGAACTAAATAAGCTACAAACACTTAATCCTGACAATCAGGCAGATGTAGTCTACCCAGGTGCATTTATTGATACACCACTAGAAGTAGATAGTCTGTGGGATAATACCCTCAACCAATTAGAAACAGCTGATCGAACAGATCTAACTACGCCTAGTCTAGAAACAAATAGTGCAAAGTCAGCTGAACCTAGTCCTAATACTTTAGATAATTTCAACCAACCATTTCTAGCTAAACATCTAAGGATAGTTAAATACGGCGCTGCAGCCCTATTAAGCTCTATCGCTGCTCTTGGTAGTAGTGATATAGCTCTAGCAGCACCGTCAAAAAACCTAGCCAGTCAAGCCAGGCCACTAAGATTCCTAACTCAAGTTGAAGATTTCTACCGTGACACAGTCGTCTATGGTGAGGCAATTTCTTCAGAAGGGGCAATGAACTATGTTGAGCACATGAAGATTCAACCCCATAGTTTTGAGATTGTCGGTGCCTGTAATGTTAATACCAATAATAACAATTATTATAACGATGTCAGATTTGTCTTAAGCAATCTTAAATATGATCATGAAATCAGCTGTGCTAATGGTGACCAACCTGCTCAGAACTTCTACTTTCCTCACAGCAAAGAATGTGTGGTACCAAGTCAAGTTAACTGTAAGGACATGAATCTGGTACCAATCCTTAAGACTGTAGCTAGTGAAGCTGAAGCTTACGCTACCGGACTAAAACCTAAACTGATGTCCAGAGCCAGCTTTGGCTCAGTTGCTCTACTACTAGTTGATCAATATAGAAGTAAGAGTAGAACTGATGCCCGTATCTTCTTTAGAAACCAAGACAGTTCCAGTAACACTAGGCCAGTCAAAGCAATAAGTATCTTTACCCACAAGGGCCAAGAAACAGCTAACGTTACTTTTTATAAGTAGAGCTTAGCCAAAGAAAAAAGTGAGCTTACTTAGAAACAAAATTACTTTTTTTAAGTGTTGATTTTTAGTGGTCAGTTTTAGTCTATATCCATATTCAAAAAACCCAATGTCTGGTTAAACTATGACACTCTAGTTTTATTTGAAATCGACTTGGCTTTACTTAATACGTCTCAGTCAATAGGCAGTTCAATCGGACCAGTTGTACCAGCTGCCGTAGCTACTTAGGCTTTGCTGTTTATGACTCTTAATCGCATACTGTTATTGGAAATCATTAAGCTAAAACCGATCCAGGTCATTGTAAGATGGTCATACTGGCAGATTAATCTACACTCTAAACTTAGTTTCGTAGCTAGTAATTTAGAGAGTTTAACTAAATAGTGTCTATAAAAAATTAGCTAAAGTAGCAACTACAGCTGGATTCGATTAAACCTATAAACAGCAAAAGCAATCGCTACAACAAAGGTGATTGACATGACGATCAGGTCTTTAGTTAAGCCAAAATGACTTTGGTTGGCAAGAATTGTTCTGAGGGCGTCAACCATGTAGCTGACTGGGTTGATCGTGCTTATAATCTTTAGCACGGTTGGGATATTATTTAGCGGATAAAGCGCGCTAGACAGGAAAAAGGCTGGAGTAACTATTAGGTTATTGATGCCTTGAAAGCCTTGGAAATCGTTGACCGATGAAGCGATGCCAGCGCCTAAACTGGTTAAGGCAATACACATCATTACTAAAATAAGAAAAGCGATTGGGACTTCTGCCCAGCTATACGGTCTAAAGCCGAAAATTAGAGCCATAATAAAGACTAAAATACCTTGGATAATCGATATTGTGGCACCACCAATAGCGCTACCAATTAGTATCTTAAGTCGGCTGACTGGCGCAACTAGCATTTCAGACAAAAAGCCAAAACGTTTATCCTGAATAATGATTATGCCCCAAAAGATACCTGACAATAAAACTGTCTGAGTAACTATGCCGGGTACTAAAAATTGCAAGTAGTTACCGTCACCAGCCCGTCTATAGATGGCGCCGATACCGTAACCTAAGGCTAACAGTAGCAGAATTGGTTGGCCTAAAGTACCAAGTAACCTACTGCCACTGCGGTAGTAGCGTCGTACTTGTCTTAGCCAAAGAACTTTAATAATATCTATATCCATATCTATTACCTCAATGCCTTATTTCTTCTGGCCATCCGGGCGTTAAGGCCATCATTATTACCGCTTTCATCGCGAATTTCTGTACCGGTTAACTTCAAATATGCTTGTTCCAGAGTTTTAGTACCTGTCTCTTTAGTCAGTTGCTTGGATGTGCCTCTTTCGATGATTAAGCCATGATCAATAATTGCTATGGTTTCGGCTACTGCTTCTGCCTCGTCAAGGTAGTGAGTGGTAAAGAATATGGTCATTCCCTTTTCCTTGCTTAGTTTTTTGACATAATTCCAGAGCATGTTGCGGGTTTGAGTATCAAGGCCTAAAGTCGGTTCATCCAAAAAAAGCACCTTTGGTTCGTGAATAAGACCTCTGGCTATCTCAAGTCTTCGTCGCATACCACCTGAAAAAGTTTTTACCATTGAGTCTTTTCTCTCATTTAAATCGACTAGCTCAAGTAAGCTATTAATCCGGTGCTTTTGTTGAGCTTTGGGAACCCTATAAAGAATGGCGTGTAGCTCCATATTTTCATAGGCACTAAGTTCTTCGTCAAGACTGGGATCTTGGAAAACGATGCCAAAGGCTTTACGGGCACTATCTCGCTCATTAGCCACATCATGTCCGTCTAGTTTTAGGGTGCCTGATGTAGGCCTAAGCATGGTCGTTAGCATTTTAATGGTGGTACTTTTGCCGGCTCCATTGGGTCCTAGAAAGGCAAATATCTCACCTCTTTTTACTTCAAACGAAATGCCCTTAACGGCTTCAAAGTCGCCAAATTGCTTCTTTAAATCGATTGCTTGGATTATAGTTTCTGTCATTTGCCTCCATATCGAATGGTTGATTAGTTATTGTAGAGTCCGGCTGTTGTATCACCGCCGCTGCCTGTCCAATTAGTATGGAAAGACTTTCCTGGCGTATCGATGCGCTCATAGGTGTGAGCGCCAAAATAATCCCTTTGAGCTTGAATTAAATTAGCTGGTAAGCTATTGCTTCTAAAAGCGTCAAAGAAAGTTAGTGCCGAAGCTAGACCTGAAATAGGTATACCGCTGGCTACGGACTTAGACACAACTTCACGCCATGACGTAAGATTATTTAAAATGGCCTCAACAAAAAAATCGTCTAAAAGTAAACTTTCTAAATTAGGATTTTTTATATAGGCCTTCTCGATATCGCCTAGGAATCTACTTCTAATTATACACCCACCGGTCCATATTGCCGCAACTTTAGCATAATTTATGTCAAAGCCGTATTCACTTGAAGCTTGCTTGAGTAACATATAGCCTTGAGCGTAACTAATAATTTTACTAGCGTATAAGGCTTGTCCTATTTTTTCACCAGTCAAATCAAGTTGTATGGGTGCAGTTGTTTGGTAGACCGCATTGAGTTTGAGCCTAGTCTTTTTTAAAGACGATATGAATCTAGAGAATAAGGCTTCAGCAATAACCGTTGCCGGCTGACTGAGTTCACTGGCACTGATGACTGTCCACTTGCCTGTTCCCTTTTGGCCGGCGACGTCTAAAATCTTATCAATAACGTAATCACCGTTGCCATCTTTGTAGCTCAAAATATTGGCAGTAATCTCGATTAAGTAGCTGTCTAGTACGCCGTTATTCCAATCTCTAAACGTGTCACTAAGCTCTTGGTTACTAAGGCCTAGAGCTTTTAGAAGAGCGTAGCTTTCGCTAATTAATTGCATATCGCCGTATTCAATACCGTTATGAACCATTTTGACGTAATGACCAGCTCCTCCGTCACCAATCCAGTCACAGCATGGATTGCCATTGAGATCTTTGGCAGCGATTGCTTGAAAAATGTCTTTTAAGTGTGGCCAAGCCTGCTTATCGCCACCAGGCATAATGGCTGGGCCATGGCGGGCTCCTTCTTCACCGCCAGATATACCAGTGCCTACATATAAAATAGATTTTTGATTAAGGTAAGCTTGTCTTCTAATAGTATCGGTAAACAGGCTGTTTCCGCCATCAATAATGATGTCGCCTGCTTCCATATAGGGCAGTATATGCTCTATCGTCTCATCAACTGCTTCACCGGCCTTAACCATTAACATTACTCGTCTTGGTTTTTTAAGCAGGCTGATCATTTCAGCGGCAGAGTGAGCCCCAACTATCTGGGTCCCTTTAGCGGCTGAGTTTAAAAAATCGTCAACTTTTGAGACTGTTCGGTTAAAGGCCACAACCTTAAAGCCGTGATCATTCATATTTAGGATTAAATTTTGGCCCATAACGGCCATGCCGACAACGGCAATATCTGCTAATTCTGTTTTCCCCATTGATTCCATTATAATACAAATTAATTAAAAAGGCTGATAAATGAATCTGTGTAGCTGCCAATCTAGTGATCTTGCCGACAAAGTAGCCTACTTAAGCGCTATGACTTTAAAGCAGGCTTTAATAGAACACGCCGAGGCTACTTGGGTCCTTGCCGGTGGGCATAGTTTTCAGCCGGTTTATCAGGTTTTAGCTTATGATTATGCTCAGTTTTTAGACTGGTCTAAAGTTTGGTTTTTAATTGGCGACGAGCGATATGTGCTTGCTAATGATCCTGAGTCCAACTGGTTAGCTGTTCAGCAACACTTAATAAGTAAATTAAAACTTAAGCCTGATCGTTTGCTTGCTCCACGCTATTTCGACAATTTAGACCAAATGGCGCTTGATTATGAAAAGCGCTTAAATAGTCTAGCTAAAGTCGGTGACTCGCCTAGGTTTGATCTGGTTTATTTAGGCATCGGCGAGGACGGGCATAGTCTGTCGCTCTTCCCTGGCTCAGCCGGCCTTAAAGCTTCAAGTCCGCTCGTTATTACAGTTAAGGATTCGCCAAAACCACCTAGTCAAAGAATTAGCTTGAGCCTAGCGGCTTTTAAGCAAGTTAATCAGGCGGTTGTAGTAGCAACCGGGGATAATAAAGCTGCAGCGCTTAAACGCCTAATTGACCAAGACCAAAGCATACCGATAAGCCGGATAGTAAACTTTATAGAGTCTAATAATGGCCAAGTTAGTTTAGTTACCGATAATCTTTTGTCGGCCAGTATAACTAAGCAGGCCGATTATTAATAGCCTGTTTTAAAACTATACTCAAAAGATACTTAGCTTAAATTCTTACAGTAAGATGATAAGTTTTAAGACTAGTATTTAGTCATTAAGACATAAAGAGACACTATGGCTATAGATCAGCCTTTCTTGTTGGCAAACCAAACTTTCAACCTATTTGGCAGCGGTCTTGGTGGTTTTATTGTGAACTTTATAGCTATTGTTTGTCTTTTAGGCTTAATCTACTGGTTTATTTGCAGAATCGCTCAAGAGGTTGTTAATTTGAATAACCATTTAGTAGGACTAGAAATTATCCCTCCCACATATATTGACTTATCGCCTGAAGCGTTTTCAAAGCTTTTTACTAGTTTAAACGGCCTGAGAAGCAGTAGTTTAGCATCTAAATTACTCCGATTAAAACCAACTTATTTGCTTGAAGTAAGGACAACTAGTAACGACCGAGTTAGTTTTTGTGTGTTTATGCCGCAAAAGCTAGTTGAACCGGCAAAACATTTAATCCATGACTGCTTGCAGGATGTGGTATTGCAATCAATTGGTAGCCAGCCCTACTTATCAAGCTCCAGCCATTTTATGATTAAACAGTTCAAACTAAAGTACAATTTTACCGGCTCACTCAGACAAAACGCTTTAGCTAATTTAGCCTTTAATTCTAACCAGATAAAGTCTAAGCGGTCTAAACTTTACTTTCAAATTACGCTCAGCCCTTTGCCGGAAAGTTTTAATCGACGCTTAAGTCAACGAATCGATAGTCAAAACCACAAAAACAGTGGCTATATAATAAGGTCGATCAACTTTTTCATAAAGAAAATAAGAGCTAGCTCATTAAAGGCTAACCAACAATCAACCTCAAAACTTGATCAAGTTTTATTCAAAACTACTATTAGGTTATTAATAATCGGCGACACAGCCGAAGACATTAAGGCGAGATTACAGCTCTTTGAAGCCTCATTAAAAAACATAGACTTACCCGGAGAACAAGCTTTAGTAACATCTTGGCGTCCAAGCGTTTGGCTCAATTTTGGTTTTAAGCATAAGCTGCCAGCTTTAATCAATCGAAACAATATCCTAGCTTCGAGTGAACTAGCTTCTTTGTTCCACTTTCCGTCTAATTTAGACCCGGCAAGAGTGTATTTTAAACAGGCTGCAAGCCGTAGCCTGGCTTCGAGCAATTTAGTAAAATCAGCCGATGTTTACATTGGCTTAAATAATTATCAAGGTAGTACTCAAAGGATTGGTTTAACTAAGGCTGATAGGCAGAGGCATGTTTATATTCTTGGAGGAACCGGCAACGGTAAAACGACCATGCTGGAATATATGATTAATCAAGACATAGACAATAAACACGGTTTAATGATTGTTGATCCGCATGGTGATTTAGCGCAATCAGTCATAACTCGTGTGCCAAAAGATCGGCTTAAAGACGTAATCTATTTTAATCCACAGGACATTAGTTCAGTGATCGGTATTAACTTACTAGAATTACCCAAAAACTTAAGTGGCCAGGCTTTAGTTATAGCCAAAGATCAAGTAAGCGAAGCCTGTTTGAGTGTATTTAGAAAGATTTTCGCATCCAATGACGAGACAAGTGCCTTTAGGATAGAAAGAGTGCTTAAGTACGCTGTTTTGTCGGTTTTAAGTTTAGATCAACCTAGTTTGATCGATGTAGCTAGAATGATTAGCGACAAGCTTTTTAGGTGGCAAGTCATACAGGGTCTTGACGACGAATCAATCAAACGCTTTTGGCAGGAGGAGTTTAATAAAGCCGGTGATTTTCAGAGAGTTAAAATGGGATTAGGCCCACTAAGCCGTTTAGATAGATTAACTACCAATCCATACATTAAAGCGGTAGTTGCCACTAAAAAGCCAGGGCTTAATTTCTATCAATCGATAAATGATCAAAAAATAATCGTTTGCAATTTAGCTAAAGGAGCAATTGGCGAAGAAGCTTCAACTGTAATAGGGTCTTTAATTTTAGCCAAATTAGAACTTGCCGTGCTTGCCCGTCAAGCGATGAGCTCTAGAGATAGGGAGCCTTTTTATCTGTATGTAGATGAGTTTCAAAATTATGCTAGTAAATCATTTGTTAACTTATTCTCAGAAAGCAGAAAGTACGGCTTATGCCTGACTATGGCTCAACAATCGCTAGCCCAATTAGACGATCCTAAGCTAGCTAGCACGATATTAGACAACGTCGGCAATTTAGTGGTCTTTCGCCAAAAGAGTCCTTACTCAGCTAATTTATTAAAAAGCTTTTTTGAGCCATACGTTAAAACCTCTGAGATTGCCAACCTAGCACGTTTTAAATTTTATGCTAGGCTTGAAGGACAAGACAACGCCTTACCAGTTTCTGGCTCAACTATTCTATTAAAGCCGCTTAAGTCAGGTTGAGTAAAGAAAAGCTATGTAATATTAAGTAGTAATTAGGGTTTTACTTTCTAAGCATATATGTTAAGACTAAATAAACTTAAATATGGCAAGAGAAGAGAATATACAACTAAGTTTTAGTGAAGGTCTTGAGCGCTATCAGGCTTTATCTCGTCAACTAGTTGAGCGTTTGGCTGAGCCAGAACAAATTGACTTTACCCTGCTTGAGTTACAAGTTAATCAACCTAATAGCCAGGACTCGGCTGTTCATGATTTTTTAAAGTCTACGGCAACTATGGTTGATAGCCTAAGTTGTCTAGATGATGAAGACATCAACGATAGCTTAGATTTTGCAAAAGTAAAATTCCAAGATTTTCGGAATTTATTTATTGAGTTACTGCCTGATCATGTCTTTTCGGCTGCTCTACAAGAAGATAAGCCGGTTAGCCACTTTTTAGAGCATGGCTATTGGAGTGGTTTAGTCGAGATACTAAAAAATACAAATATCTTTGATGATCTTGATGTTGAGGAATGCGCTCAAGTCGTCTATTTAGAAGAAATAGGTTTTATAGAAAAAATAAAAGCTACGACCGAGAATCAGCGTAAAGCCTATGAATTAGATCTAGCCGAAAGGTTTCTCAAAGATCCTGAGTCGGTCGGCAGTTTTATCAGTAACTATGTCTCCGAGCTAGTTAGTTACAATTTTTTAGGCCCCAATTCGGATACTAAGGCTCAGCCAATTGACTATATACTGATTGAGACTGAAGCAGCATTAGCTAGTTTATTGATTGTCTATAAGCAAGTTAGTCATCTAGATAAAGCTAATAATGTTTCGTTTGTGGCTAGACCTGAGCAAAAAATATTTATGTATGCCGGCAAAATCATGACTCAAACCTGGTCTAGAGTCCAAGTTAATTTTTTAAACAATGCTACATATGAAGAGAAGATCAATCAGGACTTAAGACAGGCTAGACATGATGAAATAGTATTTGCTAGGGCCTGTTTAACTTATGCGGTTAGTCTCTTAAGCGATTTAACTAGTCTAAGTGACGATAGTATTATCAGAAAAACCCTAGAGCTCGACCAATAATTTAGTTATTTATTGACTACTTAGCGAACTTTAGCTGGAAATTGAATAACGTTGGCGGCTAATTGATCTGGAGTTTTAAATTTAAGAGCTCGATAATTAGCAGCTAAAGTTTGAGCTTGCCCAAGATAGCGCTTTTTAAAATAGACTTCCTTATCTTCTGCTATCAGTTTTAATTTATTTAAAATTAAACCTGACATAATTAAGGCTTCAGCCACAATTGCCGTATTACCAATCTGGTCAATTAACTCTGGTGTTAATAATAAGGCTGTAGCGCCAATTGCCAAGAGATTTGAGTTAGTCTTCTTAAGGTTCTTTTGGTGCTGATTGTACTTAAGAGCCCCATTCTTGCCGGTAGCAGCTTTAGTGACTAAACAGCCTAACCAGAAAGCTTCATTTAATTGGTTTTCGCTAACAGTCTGTCTTTCGTCTAAGCTTAACTTAAAAGCTTGTCCCTCTAGATCGTAAACTAAAGATGGGTTAGGCGCTAAGTTAGCGTTGAAGTCACGAAGAGTCACAGCAAGATGCCCCGGCTTAATTTTGCTTACTCCTTCGAGTAAAGCAACTTGATTAATATCAATCATCGGGTCTAGCCCGCTAGCTATAGCGATAGACGGCAGATAAACATATCGTTGCTCAGCCTCTTTAGTAACAGCTTCATCGTATTCAAACCGGTTTATTGTACTAGACATGAATGTTGTGTCTGACTAACATTATAATTATATACTATATAGTATAACATATTAAGTTATATTGCAAATAAACATACCTAGCCTTTTGTTAGATTCAGCTTTGTATCCAAACACAAAAGTAATATAATGCCTTTATGGATGAAAATAATCAAACAAAAGCCCAAATAGTTATTGTCGAAGACCAGCCAAGTCTTGCAGAAATCTATAAAACTAGACTAGAGCTAATTGGCTATAAATGTGCCGTGGCCGGCGACGGTATCCAGGCATTGGTGGAGATAGAAAAGAATCGACCCGAGCTTGTCTTATTGGATCTAATGCTACCTAAGCTTTCTGGTGAACAAATCCTTAAAGTAATGCGTTCATCAGATTGGGGCGAAGATATTAAGGTTCTGATTATTTCCAATCTTAATGAAGCAGATGCCCCATCAAGCTTAAGAGATCTGAAAATAGAAGGCTATTTAGTTAAAGCAAACTTAACCGACGATCAAGTCGATCAGATAGTTGGCACCATTCTGAAGCCAATTGGCCAGTCAGAAGATATTTCACTAGATGGTAGTTAGTTAAACTAGAACAAAACTACTAAGCTTATTGATTTAACTTTTTTAAAACAACTTTTTTCTATGTAATTTAATCTTTATAGTAATGATTACACATATAACCTAAAGAAGTTTGTTGTAGCCTATTTCAACAGTAGCTTTTTACTAAATATCAAAAAGGCTATTAGCTCATATTTTTTGCATATTTTATCTTAAACAAACATATAATATAGTATGATTTAATAAGGTTAAGTTAAAGATAATAAGTAATTGGATATCATGATGTTTGTACCAAGAAGGAAGCGGCCAGAATTTGTCTTAAAAAGAAAAAAAAACTCTAAGGCTAAATTTATTTATTTTGGAATCGTCATTGTTATAGCAGCAGGGCTTTTAATCTTTAAAGGGCAAAATCATAACACTATTTCTGGTTTATCAACTAGAGTTACACCTAAAAATTCGACTCCAAAATTAGCAGCCGCAGAATCAGGTTTGTTACCTTGGCAGCTATCATCACCGTTAAGCCGTATGGCAGTTTTCCCTAACGGCAATAATTTAATCATTGTCGGTGGGTATACATCATCTAACTCATCTGCTAGCGGCGTGTATAGCTTAAACACTTCTAACGGCAACCTTAATCTAACCAGTAATTTATCTACTGGTGTACATGATGCGGCCAGTGCTATGGTTAAAGGTAAGATGGTTATCTTCGGTGGCGGACAATCGGGTTCGGTCAATACAGCCCAGATAATTTCGGCTAACCAAGGAGCAACAAATGTTGCAAAAATGCCTCAGTTAAGATCTGATGCTACAGCTGCAACTATCGGCAACACGACCTATATTATAGGTGGGTACAATGGCAATACGGCTGACCCTCAGGTTTTATCAACTACGGATGGAAAAAACTTTAGCGTTTTTGGTTTATTACCATATCCTGTGAGGTATGCTGCCGCAGCTAGCTTTGATGGGAAAATATATATATTTGGCGGGTTGGCTGTATCGGGCCATGACGCTAATCAGCCTGTTAATACAGTACAGATAATCAATCCAGCTAATCATACTATTAAATTAGCCTCCTGGAAGTTACCTATGCCCCTAGAAGGTTCTACGGCAGTAGTCTTAAATAACGAAATGTTCTTGGTTGGGGGACAAAGTAATCAGGTCCAAAATATACCTCTAGGCGTTGGTACTACCCAAGTAAGCGGTATATCTGTTACAAACACCAAAACTACTAATAATATCTGGGCTGTAAATCCTAGCAGCGGTCAATTCCTATTAGCCGGTAGACTACAGGTTCCGGTATCTAATGCTGGTATCGCAGTGATATCTAACACGGGTTGGCTAGTAGGCGGAGAGTCTAACGGACAGGTAGTTGGAGTTGTGCAGATGCTTAAGCCCAATATATTGTTTGGAGTAGCCGGTACTCCTGGAGCTGGTTCCCCTTACTATGGTAATAAATTAATGATTGCCGACAGGGGCAACAACCGTATTTTGGTAATGAACTCATCAATGAATATTACCTGGAAGTATCCATCTAAATCTTTGCCTGCAAGCAACACAAACTTTTATTTTCCAGATGATGCATTTTTCGCAAATCAAGGTCATGCAATAATTTCTAACCAAGAAAACAATAATACGATAGTAAAAATAGCTTATCCATCAGGCAAAATAATCTGGTCCTATGGGCATCCTCTAGCGGCAGGTAGTGCCCCAGGGTATCTTAGAGCTCCTGATGACGCTTATCAACTTAAGAATGGACAAGTTGTGGTTGCAGATGACCAAAATTGTCGCATCCTATTTATTAACCCAAATAAGACAATTGCGCATACTATTGGCGAACCTGGGGTTTGTGTGCATAATCCAGGGGTATCGCTCGGCTCTCCCAATGGTGATACGCCATTGTACGACGGTAATATACTGGTATCTGAAATTATTGGGTCATGGGTCAGCGAGTATACACCTACCGGTAAGATGGTTTGGGCTACCAAGTTACCTATTTCTTATCCTTCAGACCCGCAGCAACTTGGAGCAGGTCCTGGTAAAAACCCAAACCTATATTTAATAGCTGACTATTCAAATCCAGGTGCTATTCTGACTTTTACTCGTCAAGGACAAGTACTATACCGGTATCAGCCGACGTCTGGACCGGGACGCTTAAACGACCCTTCCTTGGTAGAAAAATTACCTAGTGGGGTTTTTATGTTAAATGATGATCATAGAGATAGAATGGTAGCAATTGACCCTACAACTAAAGCATTGGTTTGGCAGTATGGCGTAAGTGATACACCCGGCAGCTCAAAGGGTATGCTGAATAAGGTTGATGGATTTGACTTATTGGCACCAAACGGGACTACTCCAACACATGGTTCTACTGGCTAATAAAATACAGGACAGCGCAGTTACATAGCTTTACCTTATTTATAGTAGGCCTTGGCTGGGACTATGGTCGGATTTTCGAACTTTGAATCTTGCTATTGACCCTGAGTCGATAGCTAGAGTTAAGGCTTTGTTGAGCGCATAAGTTTTGTTAAATCGTATATTGCTGACAAGCTAAAAACTATTTGAAGAATGATAAATATGACATCATTTAAATTGATGCTGTAAGCCTCTAAGCACAACCCTCCAACAATATACAGAATGTCCTGACGTTTCCTCTGCTTTGTAATAACCCCAATCGAGATTAAGATCAAGCCCAAAGCACCGATAATTTTAAACATATCCTAATTGTATCAAAATGAATGATACTCAGCTTTTCAAAGACTATATTCCGATTCTCGAACCTAAGAATTTATCGTGGTCGTATAGATGAGCCATTATGTTCAGTGTTAAACACCTACTTATGAATTCGTATGAAATGGCGTCTTTTATTCCCTAAGCTTTTTAGATTTGAGTAATAATTAACAAGATTTACTATCTTCTAGCCAAACGTTGTCTTAGAAATTGATAAGTTTGGTACACCGCCAGTACGCCGGCCATGACGGCTACTTGCTTATAGGGAAGTACGGATTACCAACTATAACGTCGCTGCCTATCTCAACTATTGCTCCTGGGAGAGCAACAGAAGCCGTACCTTTTGTGGCTGCAATAATAAACATGCCAATTCTTTGCTCTCTTTCCTCAAGAGTAAGCAGGCGGGCTGCTTCTTCGGAAGGGTGGGTAAAACCATCGTTTATATTGTCTCGCAGTTCCACTGACATTCATTTATAATAACAGATAATAATACGTCAAATATTGTCTGGGGATAATGGATTTGAACTCTCAGTGAGTTGAGTTTATCTATGGTAGTAGTTTAAAGACGATCTGGGGCAGTTATGTATACAGTTGAACGATGTTGGATAACAAAGATTTTAACTTTTTTGTTTTCTATCCTGAATATGACACGATAACCACCAACTCTTAATTTACGATACCCTTTTAATGAGCGACGAAGTGGTCTACTATATAGCTCCGGTCGAGTTGCAAGCTTTGTTTCAATAGCTATTCTAATTTCGCTTTTCCATGGCTCAAGAATATTAGGTAAATCATCCTTAAACACCTTATCTGCATAGGTGATCTTGTACATTTAGCTACCAAATGCGGTAATGTGTGAGTGAAAAACGGTATTTTTATGGTCTCTACTTGCAGCAATTTTATCCCATATTTCATCTTCTTCGGTTTCCATGCCAATCTCCATAAGCCGAACAGCCTTAGTAGCGGCAGGCATTTGGTCTCGCTTAGCAATTCTTAGGAGAGCTTCTTTGGTATCGTCTGGGAGACTGATGTTTAGTCGTGATTTTGCAGTACTCATAGATATAGTGTATCAAAAGTGTATCACATGTCAACAAGATACTTTGGCTGGGACGGAGGGATTCGAACCCCCGAATGCCGGGACCAAAACCCGGTGCCTTACCACTTGGCCACGTCCCATTGGATATTTACGTAGGCTACTATAAGATACTAAACTATTAGTTATCTGTCGATATCTTTGCTAAAATACAACGAAGTAAATTATGGCTAGTAGACTAACTTCTAATCCGGCGGATTACATTGCGCCTTTAAATATTAACAAACTTGAAGGCAGAATGCTTTATATCCCGGCGCCTCAGAATAAGAAACGAGAGATCCTGATTATATCTGGTCATCATGGCCTGCTAGAAAGATGGTGGAGTTTAGCTGAAAACTTTGCCGATTTCGGATCTGTCACTGTACCAGATTTACCTGGTTTTGGCGGTATGGATAGTTTTGAAAAGATAGGTAAAAAAATCAACTTAGATTCATATGCTGATTACTTAGCGGCTTTTATTAAATTACGCTTTCGTAGAAAAAGGATTACAATAGTCGGTATCTCTTTTGGCTTTGCTGTTGTTACCAGAATGTTCCAGAAATATCCAGAACTAACAAAAAAAACCGACTTACTAATAAGTTTAGCCGGCTTTATGCATAAAGATGATTTTATTTATAGCAAACCTCAACGGGTTACCTATAGTTTTTTGTGCCGGCTCTTGGGGACCAAAGTGATGTGCTTAACGCAGGACTTATTTTTTATCAATTATCCGGTCATTAAATTTATTTATGATAGGGCGCCAAATTCAAAACAACGAAAATATACGTTATCTAAGCAGGAGAATCAGGCCATGATCGAGCTTGAAGCAATGTTGTGGCAAGTTAACGATCTTAGATCTAACTGGCTAACTATTAGCGAGTTCTTAAAAATAGATAACTGCCAACAACGGATCGATTTAGATGTGATACACGTAGTTTCAAAAGTTGATCATTATTTACGTAACGAAATCGTTACGGAACATATGCAAGTGGTCTATAAGGGTTATAAATCTTATGTTTATAAAGGAAATTCGCATACATCAAGTACCATAGCTGACAAAAAGGAGGCTGGCAAGATGTTACCACCAGCTCTCAGAAAAAGGCTGAATACCGCTCCTAGTGTATAATGTAGCCTAATGAAGATAGGTTTGGTCTGTCCATACAACATCAATCGATATGGTGGCGTTCTTGAGGTTATATTAGCTTTAAAAGACGGACTGATAGATTGTGGCCACGAAGTTAAAATTATTACACCTAAGCCACGTAAAGAAGAGCCTAAAACCGTTAAGGATATTATTTTTTTGGGGACTTCAACTGATTTTAGGTCCCCTGCTGCGACTACTACCCAAGTTTCCAGCTCTGACGATATAGATAAAATAGATGCTTTACTTGAGCAAGAGAAATTTGACATTCTGCATTTTCATGAACCATGGTCTCCGTTGTTAAGCCGCCAGTTACTACAGCGATCAACAGCTGTTAATATTGCGACCTTTCACTCTAAGATTCCTGAAGCTTTCATGACCAGAACGGTTATTAAGGTAGTCAATCCCTACTTAAAATCAGTCCTTAGTTACATAGATGAACTAACAGCTGTTTCTGCCTCCGGAGCCGATTACGTCTCAAGCCTAACCGATGAACCTATAACTATCATTCCTAATGGCATAGATCTAACTAAGTACAAGCCGTCAAAAAAAATGGCTAAACCAGAAAATGCACCTAAAACCATCCTCTACATTGGTCGTTTAGAAGGCCGAAAAGGTATCAAATACTTACTTAGAGCTTTTAAGGTTTACTGTATTAATCACCCAGAGGATCAACTGATTATTGTTGGTGATGGACCTGACCGGGAAAAACTAAAGCTACTAAGTGAAGATTTAGAGCTAAATAATGTTAGTTTTCTTGGTTTTGTATCTGAAGAACGTAAACTGGAGTTGTTTAATCAAGCCGACTTATTTGTTTCACCTGCACTATTTGGTGAGAGTTTTGGCATAGTCCTGCTAGAAGCCATGGCTATGAATGTGGTTACGGTAGCGGGCTCTAACTCTGGCTATAATGATTTGATGAAAGGTACTGGAGCGCTGTCGATCGTCAACGCTGAAGATACTGAAGAGTTTTCTCGGCGGCTTGAGCTGCTTACCTATAACGAAGAACTGAGGCGGGTTTGGCAGAAATGGGCCAAGGCTTATGTCAAGCAATTTGATTATTCTAAAATAGTTAAGCAATACGAAGAGTTTTACCAGCAGGCTTTAGTTAAGCATCATGACAAACACAAACAAGCCGTTGCTTAAAATAGGTTTTATTTTAGATGGCGGACTGTCAGAACCTGATGGCGTACAACAATATATCTTAACGCTTGGGAGCTTTTATAAATCATGCGGACACAAGGTAGTCTACATAGTTGCTGGCGAGGTAAACTACGGTCAAGCCGATGCCGTCTCTTTAAACAGTACTATGGCCGTTAGATCCAATGGCAATAGACTAACTATACCGATTTTGCCAGTTAGACAAGCTAGAATAAGACAGTTTTTAAAAGATCAGCAGTTTGACGTGTTGCACATTCAGGCTCCATATAACCCTGTCTTTGGCGAGAGATTTATTTATTTAGCCAGTAAGAATACGGCTATTATTGGGACGTTTCATGTTGTACCTAATGGTTGGTTGCTAAATGTTGGTAACTTTATGCTAGGTGCGTGGTCTAGGCTATCAATCAAGCGGTTTGACAAAATAATTAGCGTGTCGGATGCTGCAGCCAGAGTGGTCAAGCGAGATTTTGGCGTTAAAACTGAAGTTATACCTAATCCGATTAACTACCCAAGATTTAAAAAGGCTAAGCCACTAGCAGGTAGCGACAACTGTCTCAATATTTTATTTTTAGGTCGCTTAGTCAAACGTAAGGGTTGCCTTGATCTAATTAAAGCTATCTATATCTTAAGTCAAACAGCTGATTTGCCGCCATTTAAGCTAATCATTTGTGGCAAAGGGCCGCTGCGGTCTAGCTTAGATAACTTCGTCACAACTCATAATCTACATAATGTAGTTGAATTTAAGGGGTTTGTATCGGAAGAGATTAAGCCTAGATACTATGCTTCGGCCGATATAACGGTCTTCCCAGCTTCAGGTGGTGAAAGTTTCGGTATAGTGCTGCTTGAGGCCATGGCTTCAGGCCGCTCAGCCGTCATTGCGGCCGATAATGAAGGCTATAAAACCGTACTTAAGCACCAACCTGAGCAATTATTCCCGACTAATAATCCGGCTGCCCTTGCCTCTAGGATTGAACAATTAATGCTGCATCCAAAATTAAGAGCCGACATAGCTGCTTCAGGTAGTGCCTATGCGGCTAAATTTGATGTTAAGCTTGTAGGGGGAACCTTGCTAGATTTTTACTATAAAGCGTTGCTAAAAAAACGTAGTTAAAGGATAATATTGACTAATGCTACATTTTAGAAATGATGATAAAAAGCAAGAGATAGCTGTTACGATTTCAACGGGCAGTTTTATTAGAATAGCTTTGCTAACGGCTGCCAGTATTGCGATATTCATTAGTGTTAAAAAAGCTGAGCATATTCTAGCCTTAATTTTTGTAGCCTTTATCTTAGCCTTAGCGCTTAATACACCAGTAAACTGGGTTAGTCAGCACTTGCCAGGTAGAATCAAAGGAAGCCGTTCGTTTGCGACTACCCTGTCATTTTTAATCGTGGTCATCGTTCTCGGAACCTTTTTATCTATCATTGTGCCGCCGTTAGTCAGACAAACCGGTTCATTAATTAAAGCAGCTCCTCATATTCTTCGAGAGTTTCATGATCAAAAGAGCCCGATCGGCTCATTCATAAGACACCATAATCTAGAAGGCACCATTAATAATATCTCTAATCAACTATCTAAAAGGTTAACCAATATTGGTGGTACAGCCTTTAGCACTGCTAAAACCGTTGGGAGTAGTATTTTTTCGGTACTGGTTATACTGGTTACCACTTTCATGATGCTAGTTGAGGGGCCAAGATGGATAGACTTTTTTAAACAGTTACTTCCAGATCACCATCATAGCTTGGCTGAAAGATTATCGCATGACATGTACATGGTGATTAGGGGCTATGCTAACGGTCAAGTTATCATGGCGGCAATTGCAGCTTTAGTTATTTCGCCGGTTATAGTACTTTTGCACATTGGCTATCCAGCAGGACTAGTTGTAGTTATTTTTATCTGTGCGCTCATACCGATGATTGGGCATACTATTGGGGCAATTATCGTAACGCTAGTCGCGCTTTTTCACTCTACTACTTCGGCTATCATTATCCTGGCTTACTATATCTTATATATGCAAATCGAAGCCTATATTATTCAGCCGAGGATTCAATCCAATACAACCAAAATGTCGCCTCTTTTAGTCTTCATATCAGTAATTATAGGTGTTAGTTTTGACGGTATATTTGGTGGCATATTAGCAATTCCTGTCGCCGGTTGTTTAAGAATTGCTGTTTTAGAATACCTTAGAAGCAAAAACGTAATTGACAATAAAGAATTTAGACATGTTACTTCACTCGATACCAAATAGGTCCATGAGTAGCGTCTCTTAGGCCGATATTTTGGTTTAAAAGTTGCTGTCTTAGTTCGTCAGCCGCTTGATAGTCTTTAGCCTGTCTAGCTTGCTCTCGCCTAAATATTAGCTGTTTTTGGAGCTGGGTTATGTCAGGCTCCTTGGTTAGTTGAAGCCCGAGTAAGTCGTCTATGGTCTGCAACAGCTTATTAAAGTGATCCAACATGTCTTCTTCTAAATGGACTGTTTGTAGCTGAGTGCTGACATTGCTTAAGAAAGCTAAGGCTTCAGGAGTATTTAAATCGTCTTGTAAAAGCTTAATTAGATCATCGCCAGCGTCTTCTAGGGCAAAAGTTGAACTATCATGGGTAACTTTGCGAGGTTGCCAACGTAAAACAGCCATAGCCCTTAAATCTAGTAAGCGATTTTCGGCTGCACTTAAATTTTCCCAAGAAAAATGCGCCTGTGACCGATAGTGCGACTGCAGCACTAGTAGCCTAAACGCTAAGGGATCGAAACCTTGAGCGATGATATCTTTTAGGTTAATAAAGTTATCTAAGCTTTTGCTCATTTTTTGATTATTAATCAGCATGTAGTTGTTATGAAAAAAGTAATTGGCTAAAACCGGATTATGATGGCCGGCCGTACTTTGAGCGATCTCGTTCTCATGGTGCGGAAAAAGTAAATCTATGCCACCGGTATGAATATCAAAAGGCTGTCCGAGTTTTGTTGTACTCATAGCCGAACACTCAATGTGCCAACCGGGTCGACCAACTAAGTCTTGATTATCAAGTTTAAATGGCCAACTTGGCTCATTTGCTTTAGCTTTTTTCCATAAGGCAAAATCGTGGATGGATGCTTTGTCGTATTCGTCATTATTGATCCGTGCTTCACTATTTGAACTTTTTGGTATGTCGCTTAACTGACCATAAACCTTACCGCTAGCCTGATAGTTTTTTATGGAGAAGTAGACACCGTCATCGGCTACATAGGCAAACTTATCGCTGAGCAGTTGCTCTATCAGCTGCTGCATTTGACCTATATAGGCTGTTGCTTTAGTAAATTCATAATGATCATGTTTAATACCGACAAGGCTAAGATCTCTTTTAAAGATACTTTCATAGTGTTCGGTGAGCTTAGCTAGTGCCTGTTTAGGCTCTAAATCTTTATATTCTGTCTGGCTAGCTTTAATCGTTTTGTCATCAACATCGGTAATGTTCATGACATGATTTACTTTATAGCCTGATGCTACTAACAAACGGTGCAGGCTGTCAGCGTATATAAAAGAGCTGAGGTTGCCTAAGTGAATCTGAGCATAAACGGTTGGGCCACAACTGTAAAGATTGACTGAATCGTTATCAAGGGGGTGGAAATCCTC
>DAHWAT010000049.1 GCA_027327085.1 Candidatus Saccharimonadota bacterium | reverse complement strand
CTCCTCAACGGCATTATTTCCTTCATCAGTCAATGTTGCGGACTTAAGCTTCTCGTCAACCTTGAAGTGAAGGTCCCTTTTTAAATGTTTCATAATCCGGTCAACCTTCACATACATGTCGGTGGACTCCTCCGCCTGCCCGGAAATAATGAGAGGAGTTCGAGCTTCGTCGATCAGGATGCTGTCCACCTCATCCACAATGGCATAGTGAAGCTGTCTCTGAACAAATGCATCAAGATCATACTTCATATTGTCGCGGAGATAATCGAACCCAAACTCATTATTGGTGCCATATGTGACATCCGCTGCATAGGCAGATTTTCTTGCTTCATCCTCAAGATCATGCTGTACGATTCCAGTCGTCAGCCCAAGGAAGTGATAAAGATGCCCCATCCATTCTGAGTCTCTTTTTGCAAGATAATCGTTCACCGTAATGACGTGGACACCCTTCCCCTCCAGCGCATTCAGATAGACCGGAAGTGTCGCAACAAGCGTTTTCCCTTCTCCTGTCTTCATTTCTGCGATCTTGCCCTCATGGAGGACGATGCCACCAATCAGCTGGGAGTCAAAATGGCGCATTCCAAAGACCCTTTTTCCGGCTTCCCGGACAACA
>DAHWAT010000048.1 GCA_027327085.1 Candidatus Saccharimonadota bacterium | reverse complement strand
CCGGCGGCCGCCGAGGCCCTGGCGCGTTGCCAGCCGGTGTACGAGGAGATGCCGGGATGGGGCGAATCGACGGTCGGAATTCGCCGCCTCGAGGAATTACCGGCCAATGCCCGGCGCTACCTTGATCGGCTCCAGGAGCTGACCGGTACGCGCATCGACATCATATCGACCGGTGCGGACCGCGAGGAGACTATCGTGGTACGTGATCCGTTTCAGGAATAATGAGGTTTAGCTTGCAAGCGCACGCCGGACTTGGTACCGAGGAGAGGACTTGAACCTCCACGGGGTTACCCCCACTAGCACCTGAAGCTAGCGCGTCTACCAATTCCGCCACCCCGGCCCGGCATGGCTTCAAGGCCGGCGACTCTACCGAGAACAGGACACGATGTCAACGCGAAACGATCCCCCACAATTCCACGACCCCGAGGCCGAGCGAGAGGCCCAGAACTATGAGTTTCCCGTGCCGAGCCGCGAGGCCGTCATGGCCTATCTCGGATCGCAGGATGAGCCGGTCCCGCTGCGCCAGCTGCTAGAAGACCTGGGGGTGCGCGGCGAACGCGACGTCGAGTCCTTCGGGCGGCGCTTGCGCGCCATGGAGCGGGATGGCCAGCTTTTGAAGAATCGTCGTGGACGCTATGGTCTGGTACAGCGCATGGATCTCATCCACGGGCGCGTGATCGGCCATGCGGACGGCTTTGGATTCCTGGCGCGCGAGGATGGCAATGACGATCTGTTCATCCCGGCGCGCGAAATGCTCAAGGTCCTGCACGGCGACCGGGTGGTGGCCCATGTGGGCAGTCTCGAC
>DAHWAT010000047.1 GCA_027327085.1 Candidatus Saccharimonadota bacterium | reverse complement strand
GGTACTAATTGTGGCCCTAAGGCACTCGATTTATAAGGAAATTGTTGGCGAAATTGTCAGGTGGAATGGGATATTAACTCCTTCGCTTTTTCCAAAAACGCAAGGTCTCGTCTTTGAATAAACTTGCCCTCAAGATTATCTGGCTTATCGTTTGCAAGCAAATCAATAGCTTCTTCTATGTTTCCTGCTTTAGTCTCAATCATTCCCTCTAATAATTCGCTCTCTTCCAAACTTGACTCTCGCTGTTCGTCAACTTGCTTTGCGATAAAGCAATAGGATGTCTGTTTAAGCTTCTCGTAATCACGATATTCAACTATTTTTCCTACTTCACTAACTAACTCTGCTTTACAACCTACTTCTTCCATAAGCTCACGAGCTAACGCCTCCTCAACACTCTCGCCCTCATCAATACCACCGCCTGGCAGTTTAAGATAGCCGTGTAATCGCACATTCATTAAGAAGATTTGACCTGAATCGCTTAACAACACCGCTCTAGCTGCTTCGCGAGTTCTATAATCGGAATTGTTGGTCTCGGTTTGAGTTACTTCAAATTCATTTTGATGAATGGTTAGCAATAATTCCATACCTAGATAATAAAGGAGAATTGATTTTTTTAACAGATAGGATTTGGCTACAAAAAGTCTTAATTAAATTTTATAACAAAATCTTATCTGTAATACTCCTATGGTTACCCTACGCCCTTCGGTTTATAAAGAAATCATAGGCAATGTTATTAGGTGGAATGGCTCACTTAAAACTGATTTAGTGAACGATATTCTAAAATAACGTCAACCTGACGTTGGGCGACAAAGCCATTTTCTGCACCGAATCTGAGTAATTCATCTATGGTAAGTATCGATAATAACCTTATACCTTCTTGAGCCATGTTATCTACACCACCCTGCTGTCTATCTACAACTGTAAGCATATTGAAGACAAGCAGACCACCTGACAGTGCGGCTGTACGAATAAGTTTCTTGTTCCGCCCACCTGAAGTATGGTCTTCGTCAATAACTAATTCTTCACCTTCAATAAACTCTCCATATGGACCTAGAAACTGAGTCTCGTTCATATCTTGTTTTTTTTCAAAAGTTAGTAAGTTTTTGGGGTAATTTTCGTACAATCTAGCATGGGCATCCGCTAATGGCATTGCACCCTTCGGCACACCAGCAATCCGAGCTGGTTTAATAGGGTTGTTTTGTGATTCGCACAGGTCATAGAATTCTTGTCCCACTAACGAATAAAGTTCTGGTAATAATTCGCTACCATCTTCGCCAAGTTCTGGATAATGTAAATAGTAAGGAGATAAGGGTAAGTCTGGGTTATCTAAATGAGCCGATAACCTAAAAGTCCCGAACCGAATAGAACCGCTTCGATAATAGAGCTCTGCAATTTTTTCTCCAGTTTCTCCCATTAATTTGATATATTAACAAATTATCTAAAGAGAATCGAACTATTTGACAGATAAATACTAGCTATAAGCTCTCAAAACGTGTAATTTATAATCAAATCTTAACTGTAAGCTTTCAATGGTGACCTCACGGAGAATCGAACTCCGGTTGCTGGGATGAGAAC
>DAHWAT010000046.1 GCA_027327085.1 Candidatus Saccharimonadota bacterium | reverse complement strand
CACCAGCAGAGTTTTGTGATACATTAGGTTTAACTATTCTGCGTCGGCAAGTGTCTACGATGTAGTGAGTAAGTGCAAGATTATTGACGTACAAGCAATAGCGTGATATTATGTAACTAATTCAGGTGGATTTGAGGGGATCTTCTTATTTAAAGTAGATCCCTTTTTACTTCCCGAAGAGAGGTTATTAATTAAGCTAAGGAGAATTAATATGGCCGGAACAAAAGCAGGCGGTAAGGCTGCCGCCGCAACCAATAAGAAAAAATATGGCAGTGATTTTTATGCCAAAATCGGTGCTGAGGGTGGTAAAAAAGGCCACACCGGTGGATTTTATGCTAATCGTGAATTAGCTAAAACTGCTGGAGCCCGAGGCGGTAGAATTAGTCGCCGCACCAAAAAAACTGTTTAAAGCTTTAGACTTTAACACTTGTCAATAACCCTCTTTCTTAGGGGGTTATTTATATTGCTAGGCTTTGGTTTTGCTTTATGCTTTTAGTGCTGCGATAAGATCGACAAAATCTACTGGTTGAAACCTTCCAGACAGTATGACAGTTAAAGCACCTGTAATGGATAAAGTCGTTTTGCTGGATAGATTTACTGTTACAATTAGGGCAAATACTACGCTTATACAACCAGTCTCTATAGGTATCTAGGCATTTATCGATATGATCTTCGCCAATCTTGATGTTATATTTTAACCCAAGTTTTTTAGCCTCTGCCCAAGCCTCAACCTCCATTTTTATGAGAGCAATATCGGCTTGATAGGTTTTGTGTTCCAGTAGCGCGTGACCAGTTTCATGCAGCAGTGACCAAGCCGCTTGCTTATTAGAGGCTTTAACTTTATAGAAAATTTCATTAGTTTTTGAAGACCAATAAAAATCATTACCCGGCTGAAATTTAAGTTTCGGGAAGTCGGCTGTTAGTTGTAGAACTAAATCGTCCATTTAATTACCATAAACTTGCTTTGCTAGATCGTAACAACCATATACAACAGCCTGATCTGGGCGTTGGGCTTTCATAAGAACTGGCATATCAATCAGCGGGATCGAGTCATCTTTAATGTATTTAGTGAGATAGGTTTCAAACCTTTCAAAGTAATTACCGACACCACCACCAACAACAATAACTTCCGGTTCACATATAGCAATAAGTTCAATAAAGCCTTTAGCTAAATCAGCGCTGATTTTCTGCCAAATAGTGTTATCGTGAATATCCTCGGCTTTTTTGCCATATTTTTCGACTATGGCTCGTCCACTGGCAAAATCTTCCCAAGGCATTAGTCGTCCATTATTTTCCAGTAACATTGTCCTGCCACCACCGTCACCAATATTAGGATCAATCTTGCCATTCACAACTAATCCATAGCCGATACCGGTACTGACTGTCACATATAAGACTCTTTGAAAAGTATCTTTAAGTAACATAGCCTCAGATAAAGCAGCTAATTTGGCATCATTTTCAAGAACAAATGGGCAGTTAAAGATCTTTTCAACATCTCTTAATATTGGCGTTTCCAGCCAGGCTAGATTGCCATATTTTTTGCCTATACCACTTTGTCTATCAATTATGGTGGCTGGTATAGCTAGTCCGCCAGCCTTAAAGTCCTGTGCTTTAATAAGTTTAGCTTTTTGCGACAGTTGTTTTAGGTATTCTTGATAATCGTCTGGAGTAGCAAACTTAATTTCTTCAGTAATAATACCGTCATCATTTAGAACGGCTAAAAGCGTTTTGGTTCCACC
>DAHWAT010000045.1 GCA_027327085.1 Candidatus Saccharimonadota bacterium | reverse complement strand
TGATTCCCGCCAATATATATAACTGCCGCTGTACTTAAGGTAACTAGAATACCATTCGTAAAATTAAAGGCTTTAGACCATAAAAGACCGTGTCTAGCTACGTCATATACTTGCATCCATAGGTTTTTTAGCTTCTGAACCTGTCTTTCTTCAAGACTAAAGGCTTGAACTGTTTCGGTATTATCTATTGATTCAGCAATGAGTGTTGCTGTATCACTTTGCAGTAAAACCATTGCTTGGCCCCACTTAGCCATAATGGGAGTAAAGTGCCTAACCGAAAGAATTAGCAGTGGCAAAATTATAACAGTTACTAAGGTTAGCGGTGGATTAATAATAACCATTATAATTAACACTCCTACGACTAGGATTATTGAACCAATAATTGAGCTAGTAGTGTCAAGTATAAGATCGGATAAACTATTAGTAACTTCATTTTGTCGATAGATATAGTCACCTTTTGGTAGCCTGCCTTCATGGTAAAGTGGTAAATGAAGAATATGACGAAAAGCTTCTTCTTTAATCGACCGGTTAAGCCAATAGCCTAGCTTGAGTAAAATATAATCTTTAAAACTATTAAATATGTAGCTAGCTATAAATAGGGTCATTGTCATCAATGAAATAATTAAAATAAGGCCGGCTGTATGAGTATATGGCTTTAAGGGGCCTGGAGCAGGAATGTTACCAAAAACCGAGTCGGCTAATATAGCAGTAGGCCAAGGCTGAAGAAGTTCAAATATAGCAGATATAGTGTTAAGAATAACCATGATAATTACAGCTGGTTTAGCTTGAAGATAGTATTTCTTAAGCCAAATACTAAATTCAGTGGTTTTAGTTTTCCTGCCATTAACTTCTTGCCATTTATTAACAGCATCTTCAACTACCATGCCGGGCCAACCAGCTTTGGTTAGACTATAGACAATAAAGTCCATTGGGACACCTTTACTGACTCCCTCTTCTATTGCTAATGTTAGTCTTTGATCTGCCATTTTAATAATAAGCATAACCTTTAAATGAAGTTTTTAACAGCTATAAAATATTGCTTAAGCATTTGACAAGCTTTGTAGTGCTTGTTATAATAATATAAATGAATTCACATAATGAAATCCCAGATTCTGGCGATCATCTAGATGCATCTGATTTTAATGTTTTCGAGGACGCTATAGTACCTTTCAGTCTTGCATTTACAGCTGGTGAATTATTGATGAGTCTCTCCAACCAAATATATAGAGCTACTGAACATGCGATACCACAAGAACCAAAAACACTGATTGCACTAGGTTTTGCCGCATTAGCAACCATAGCCTTTAATAGGCAAAAGTAGCTACTTAGCCCAATGAGCTGAGCTATTTATAGTTAATAAGTGTTTAACACGGAACATAATGGCTAGTCAGCACGTTAAGCTTGCTTGGATATAATAATTATGTTAAAAATATAAGTTCATGAGTAATCATCAAGAGTCATTACTACCTGAACCAATACCGGTTGAGTTTTTTAGTGAGTCTTTTTACGGCTATGTTGCGCTTAAATACTGGCGGGATCAGAGCCTAGTCATCTTAAGTGATGCGGTTGTCCCGGTGGCAAAAAGTTTTAAACCGGAACAATTATTAGCAATCGCTGATCTTGTTTTAGAAGATACTATCCCAGATATTGAAAATAGGTTAGGGGTTACACTAAATATGTGGGATAGTCCGAGAGGAATAACCTTAGACAAAAATAACCGAGTTGTTGCAGATATTGGTACGCCTGATAATGTCTTAAGCTACTTAATGCGCGTTGAAAAAGACTACGGTGGTTATGATTACAGTATTCTGGAGGAAGCCGTTTATGACGCTACCTTAGGTTTTACAAAAGATATAGATTATGCTAATCAATTAATGGAGAA
>DAHWAT010000044.1 GCA_027327085.1 Candidatus Saccharimonadota bacterium | reverse complement strand
CAGCCCAAGCCTTAAAGCCTTTTGCTGGTAAAGCCGCCTATGGACTATTCGCAATCGGCATATTAGGCATGGGGTTACTAGCTATACCAGTTATGGCTGGCTCTAGTGCCTACGCAATTAGTGAGAGTATGGGTAAAAAGCAAGGTTTAAATAATAAGCTAAAGCAGGGTTACCTTTTTTACGGCGTCATAATCATATCGATGATTGTTGGACTAAGCCTTAATTTTATTGGTTTAAATCCTATTAAAGCTTTAATTTACTCGGCTGTATTAAATGGCATTGTAGCACCTGTAATTATTGCCCTAATTGTTATAATGGCTAAGAATAAAAAAATTATGGGCGAATGGAAGAATAAATTTTTGGTTACTAGTGTTGGCTGGCTACTGACTTTTCTTATGGCAGCTTCAGGTTTAGCAACTATTTATTCTATATTTAACTAGAATTATTGGTTTGAACTAGCTATACTTCTTATGTTTGTTATAATAGTAATCTGATGGAGCAAAAACCAAAATTACCGGTTGGAGGCAATATTGAGGGCTTTATTTCTATAAGGCCTAGACCAAGACAAGTTCATCAATATAAACCTATTGAATCTCAGCCCATCATAGCAGATGCCTTGTTAAAAAATAATACTTCAAAAGCCAGTGATTCCACTGAAATCACAGATAATTTTCAACCAATTCCTGTAACTAATAATGCTCAGCCAACTTCAAGTAAGCCAATAAGACCTAAGATTAGACATCGTCAAGGGTGGTCTTTAAGAAAAAAAATAGCTCTGTCATTTTTCGGTGTAATGCTAGTTGGTTTTGCGTTTGGTAGTTACTATGGATCAACTTTAATTTCTACGTTAGATAAAACTTTCCATGGCAATGTCTTTTCCGATGTACATGCTTTATTTAGTAACGTAGAACTTAAAGGCCAGGCTCAAGGCAGGGTTAATATTCTTTTGGCAGGTGACTCAGTAGGTGATCCCGGCCACCAAGGCCCTCAATTGTCTGATTCAATAATGGTCCTGAGTATTAACACTAATAATCATACTGCTTTTATGTTGAGTATACCAAGAGATCTTTGGGTATACGTACCCGGATTTAGTTCTTATCAAAAAATAAATGCAGCTAACGATATTTCTACTCAGGAGTTACAGCAAATAGTCGAAAGCGATCTAGGCATCCCTATAGATTATTACGCAACTATAAATTATCAGGCATTTAAAGATGCTGTTGATGCAGTTGGGGGCATTACTATAGATATTCAGAGCCCTGACCCAAGAGGTTTATATGACGCTTATACTCACTTGAAACTACCTAACGGTTGGGATACTTTAAATGGCGAAGAAGCATTAAATCTAGCCAGAGCAAGAGGCGATAATTCAGCTGGTGATGTTTCTTATGGTTTTCCTTATACAGATTTTACCAGGACTCAACATCAAAGACAGATGGCTTTAGCAATTGCTAAGAAGGCTACATCTTTAGGAGTGCTTGCTAATCCAATTAGAATAACCGACTTATTGAAAGCTATAGGTAATAATGTTGGGACTAATATGAATCTTCAGGATGTTTTAGCGTTTGCTAGGATATTAAAACAAGTTAATTTCAGTAAAGTTGGTTCGTATACTTATTCTAGTACTATGACTGGTACACCATTAAGCCAAGCATTACTAACGGACTATACCGACCCAGCTTCTGGCGAAGAAGCTCTAGCTCCGACAGCCGGAGTTGGTAACTACGGCCAACTACAAGAATATTATCAACAGTTAACATCAAATAATCCAATTGTTAAAGAGGCGGCAAGTGTAATGGTCCTGAATGGCACCAATGTTAATGGTCTGGCCTTAAGAAGTGAAAAAATTTTGAAAGACAATAAAATCGATAACGTTACAATTGGCAACGCCTCTAGCATATATAGCTCTAACATGATCATTAATTTATCAAATAACCAAGATCCGGCAACCGAACAACTGCTTCAAAAATTATTTCCTGGCAAGGTAGTTAACTCGACTAATGGATCAGCTGAAGCTCAAGTAGCTTCAGGCTATAATACCGACTTTGTAGTAGTTCTTGGTCAAACAAGTTCTAATTTACAACAACCCTAAGACTTTTAGTGTACGAATTATTTAATGAATTAACTGCTATAATTCTATATTAATGAATTGTAAGCCGTCTTAGCTCAGTTGGTAGAGTGGCGCTTTCGTAAAGCGTAGGTCACCGGTTCGATCCCGGTAGACGGCTCCAT
>DAHWAT010000043.1 GCA_027327085.1 Candidatus Saccharimonadota bacterium | reverse complement strand
AACTTTCTGACCATCTTCTCTTTTGGCATTAATGATATTAGTGTTAGCCTCGCTGCCGGATACATAATCAACAGCTAAATTTTTAGTAGCGGCTACAAGCTTTAAGTCACTGATTAATTGGCTCAAAAATTCACCCATTTCAACTACAGATGGGTGGCTAGTAAGCCGTCCGTCTTCGGCTTTTGCACTAGTTAGTAAATCTTGGAATAGTTGGCCTAAGTGTTGGGTAGAAGCATGAGCTTTTTCTAAATAACTTCTAGCGCGACTATCTATGGTTGAAACTTTATCGTTAAGCGCTAGGGCTAAGTAGCCTTCTATGGCAGCTACCGGAGTACGCATTTCGTGACTGGCTGTACTAATAAAGTCGGCTCTTTGTTGTTCATTAGTTCTCTCTTCGCTGACGTTGTTTAAGACTGCAACAGCCTGGTAAACCTGATTAGCCTTGTTAACAAGAGGAGTTATGTGTAAACGAACCGGGATACTTTGATTATCTCTAGTTAGTAAAGTTAAGTCAGTTTTTGTAATACTTTGATTTAAGGAGAAAACTTGATGCAACGGATTTTGATTAGCTTCCAGTTTTTCGCCTTTATTATTAATGAGTTGAATGACCGAATCGACTGCAATATTGGTTGCTTCATCTGTTTTCCAGCCGCATAATTTACTGGCACTAGGGTTTATGAGCTGAATTGTCAAGCTGTTATCGATTAAAACTACGCCATCTTCAATACTATCTATAATGACTTTTGCTTGGAGGGTTGGATCAGGCTTATTGTCTTTACTAGCAGTTTTATCGTCAATATGGTGGGGGAATAAATTTAAGCTCATGTTATTAGGTTTATTTTAACAAAATTATTTAATTTCGTTTATGCTTATTCACAGTTAGACGTACTCTAATAGATTTGATAGTATATCTAAGCAAATTAGGCCTCATCGTCTAGCGGCTAGGACACTGGGTTCTCATCCCAGCAACCGGAGTTCGATTCTCCGTGAGGTCACCATTAATACCGCACGTAGCCTTAATATACTTGGTTGTGAGAACCGACGTCTAAAAAGATATACGTAGAAGCAGTTTCATAGTAGACCACACGAATATCACCCGTAATCGAGAAAGCACGAAGCCCCTTCATATTTTTACCCAAAGGATGGTCGTTAAGTGGCTTACCTCGTTCACCGGCTGCAAAAAGTTTTAGACGTTCATCGAAACGTGTCTTTAGATTTTTATTTGGTACAATACGTGTCCGAAAATGCTTTTGAAACTGCGGACGTCGCTCAACGTTCTTCATGTCTTTTATAAATCAGCTAGGAAGTCATCTATATCTGTATAGGTCTTTACTCTGCCGGCCTTTTTATCAACGACGTGTTCTGCTAGCATCTTCTCGTACCTAGCCTCAGCTACTGGGCTTATGTATTCTTCGTTGTTACTGAGACTAAACTTTAGCTTGTCACTAATGACCGTGGTATACATAACACGTGTAAAATCTTGAACTGAGCTAAAGCCTAACTGGCGGGCATGTTTATCTATAGCATCACGTAGAGATTTATCTAGGGGTATTTGTAATTTAACAGTTGTGTTGCTCATACTCTTATAGTATCAAAGTTGTCAAATAATGTCAAATCCATACTAAGCAATAATTTGTACCATCTCATTATTTCAGAACAAATAAACTTCCAACTCGAGTGTAGGGAATCCCATGAGAGAGTTACAGATAAAGATTTGTTATAAATGTTTATGACTGAAGATTTATAGCTAAACCTTATCTGTTAATTAACCCGATTTTCTTAACCACCATCTTTATTGGCATAATTGTACATTTAACTGTACAATAGTAATGTAATAAAGGATTATATTATGAGTACTAAAACAATTGATACAACTGACCTGCGTAATAATTTATCAGCTGCATTAAATACGGTTGGAAAAGATGACATACTCTTTATCAAGAGTCGAGGTAAACTTACTGGCAAAGCTATTATTGACGACGACTTACTAGAGGATTTACTGCTACTGCAAGACTCTGGCTATGTTGCAGAAATTGCCCAGGCTCGTAAAGAGATAAAGCAAGGTGACGTCTATACTTTTGATGAGGTATTTGGAGACGTACTCTAAGTGACTAAGTACCGCATGGTATTTGCTGGTAGTAGCAAAAAAGATTTAAATAAACTAGACCATACTACTAGACAGAGAATTGCCAAGAAGCTTACATTTTTCTTAGAGCAAGAAGACCCGCTATCCTATGCTCGTCAACTAGTACATTCCAATATAGGAAGTTATCGTTTTCGTGTTGGCCACTACCGCATAGTTTTAGATATATATGGCAGCACACTTCAAGTTATAAGCATTAAACACAGGAAAGATGTATACAGAGGCTAACTACACTTTAACTAGATTGCCAGACTGTTTAATGTTGTTACTCCGTATAATAATTTCATTAGCTAAACTCTTATAAATCGAGGGCCTTAGGGTCACCAATTAATAGTTACAGATACAATTTATTTATAAATTTCTTGAGCCATAAGTTTTAACAAACCCTATCTTATATATCCTACCCCTGTACCTATTACTTAGATTAAGGGTACAATAAGGCTTGGCATGGGAGTCTACTATTCTTATCTTAGGAGGCAGTAGTTACTGTTTTCTTCTCCAACAGACTGTAGCTTCCACCTAAGTCAGTGGGGTCAATCTATGACAAGGTTATGTACGTAGAAAACCTCAGTCTGTCTCTGTTCAAAACGTTTAGTGCCGGTATGAACAGTCAGCGCTGAGGTCTTCACGTTACGTCAATAACGAATGAGATTATTGTACCACTGAAGTTCTTTATTAGGGGTTGATGTAGCTCGAAGCCTAGGATTATAATATCCATGCATGGAAGACGAAAACGAACTACTTGATCTTGTTAATGAAAATG
>DAHWAT010000042.1 GCA_027327085.1 Candidatus Saccharimonadota bacterium | reverse complement strand
GTAAATAGTCCATAGTAGCTTAAAGACCATAAGTTAGCTGAGACTGACTAGTGATAGCAGTGATCCAGGCTTGGCCTGGGATTAATCTCAGAGGGTTGCCGTTACTAGTAGTAAAAATAATTGGTGAATTATTGCCGGCTTTTGACCACTGGCCGATGGTTAAGCCACCATCTTGAAAAACATAAGCTGTGCCACTGGAGTTAACGTTATATTCTGAATAGTATGCTCCGCTGGAGTCTAACGGGCCTTGAGTTTCTTGGACGACAATGGCAATCACTACACTGGGGCTGATTTGTTGGTTATTGTTGGCGTCAATCATTGGAGCACCACCCTCGTCTCTGTTATAAGTGTTAGTTTTAGAATCGTAAGTGTAGTTAACATTATAATCTGAGCGAGATAGAGCCAAATTAATGTTTGTTACAGATGGTTTAGCTAATGGTTGAGCCTTTTGTCGAGGGAACCCCTGAAAGGTAACCGATGTGAAGCCTTTATTTTGCTCCAATTGGTTTAAGGTACTAATGGCCGTATAGACATTATGTGGGGCTAATCTTGAGCTGATGCGGTGGTAATAATTACCGTTATAGAACTGATTGAGGTCTTCGGTGCCCCAAGCTTGAATATCGCTTAAAGCAGCTGGGCTACCGCCAACGTGAGCATATGCTGCACCAAAGCCCATATCCCAGCTAACGAAATAGGGTCGAGCACTCCTGATGGGCCCGACATTATTTGGGGCTGTATTTTGATACAAGGCTAAGAATCTAGTAATTCCACCTTCGGTTAAAGCTTCGAAGACTACCCCGGCACTTGATAAACCTGATTGCGGTCTAGCCTGCCGGCTATTTTCGATCATGACTCCGGTTATAGGTATTTTATTAACGCTGGGTGCAACCGGTTGGCCGGTCAAGAGCGAGGGTACCAAATCAGATTTGGGTACAGTTGTTTTTCGAAGATCAGCAATCGTAACTTTAGGTTTAGTTGAGCTTGTAAAATGATAAACTAGTCCAGCAATTATAACTAGGACAATGATTAGACCCAGTCGCCCCTTTTTAGTTTTAGGTAGATGCAGTTTTTTGAACCTTTTTCGATGTTTCATGGTTGCGCTTTCTTGAGATGGCTCTGGTTTATCTATATCTGCTTCATTAATAGTAAAATCTACGTTATCTCCCTCAGATTCAGCTTTAGGCTGGGGTCGATGAGTTAGATTGTTCTGATCCATTTAGACATTATAGCAAAATACTTAAGCTATTATAGGCTGTCGATTTGCTGTTGGATACGATCTAGCACTTTGGCTCGGCCAAGGACACTAAGGCTTTCTGCAAGACCCGGGCTAGCAGGCGATTGAGTTGTGGCAATCCTAATCAAACTAAATAGGACTACTGGTTTTTGCTTAGTTGCGCTTAATAGATCATTAAGTCGTTTGGTAATATCTTCGACCGAAAAATCACTTTCTTGCAAAGAAGCTTTAGTACTACTCAAAAGCTGTTTGAGTAGTACATGATCAAGACTAGACAGTTGTTTGTGCTGAGCTATAAGTTCTGGCTTAACTGGCAAATCTTCAAAGAAAAAGGCAGTTAAATCACTTAACTCACTGAAATATTTTAGTCTATCTTGGACTAAGACAAGGATAGCTTTCTTGTAGGATTCTGTCGCTCCCCTTGCCGACTCTGGCCAATAGTTCTCGGCTGATTGATACAGTTTATGAATGTCCATAGACCTAATTAGATTGCCATTAATCCAATTTAAACGACGTTCATCAAATTGGGCACCAGCCTTACCCACGCGCTTTAAACTAAATTTTTCAACTAGCTCCTCTCTGCTAAATATTTCTTGGGTTGTACCGTCATTCCAGCCTAGAGTTGCAATAAAACTGATCAGGGATTCAACTAAATAGCCTAACTCCAAGTATTCCAACACGTCTTTTGCACCATCTCGTTTGGATAACTTTTTTTTACCATCAGGCCCAAGAATATGCGGAAGAGTGGCTAGTATTGGTCGATCTAGCCCTAGAGCCTCGTAGAGGTTTAGATAATTAGGTGTGCTTGGCAAAAACTCTTGACCTCGCATGACATGGCTGATTTGCATTTCGGCGTCATCAACAATATGAGCAAAGTTATAAGTTGGGAATCCATCGGACTTGATTAGAATAAAATCATCTATAGCCTCAGGTTTGCTAGATAAATCACCCATGACAGCATCATGCCAGCTGTAGGCTTTTGGATCAGACTTGAACCTTAATGGTTTTGTACCGTCCCATGCTGCCCCTAAATCGGGACGATGCTCTCTAAATAAAAATGGCTTTTTAGCCAAGCTAGCTTGTTGTCTAAAGGCCTGGACTTCGCTGGTAGAGTATGGGTCAACGTACGCTCGGCCATTTTGAATCAGTTTCTGTGCCCACTGTTGATAGATTTCTAGCCGTTCGCTTTGGATGTATGGGGCAAATGGTCCGCCCTTGTCCGGACCCTCGTCATAATCTAGTCCTAAAGCCTGCAAAGACTTAATCAGATGTTCTTTGGCTCCTTTAAATTCTCTTTGCTGATCAGTATCTTCTAGCCTCAAAATGAACTGACCATGGTTTTGTCGAGCAATTAACCAGGCGAACAACGCGGTTCTAACACCGCCAACATGCAAATAACCGGTAGGACTAGGCGCAAAACGCGTACGAACAGTTGTCATAACTTAAAGACTATTATATTGGACTAGAGGCTAAACTTCCTAATTTAGTGATGGCATATTAGAGCGATTGCTCATGAAGGCCTTTGTAAAACGATTAAAACGTTTAATTGGCTGCTGCTCAAAATTGACTAGTTGGTCCTCAGCTCGGCTAATGGCCTGCTGTAAGCGATGATCGATCGATAGGCTACTATCGATCAGAGGCTTATTGACAATAGACTTAATTGGTTGAAAATTAGGTCGAAATGACGTTCCCAAAGGTTGACTAAAATGATTAATATACGGACTTTTCGAAGTGGTCTTAGCTCGGTTCAGCCTTTGGTGAGGCTGGCTCAAGCCTGAAGCCTGCAACTGGTAATGTAGTTGGCTATGGTCTAAAGCGTAATTAACTCTTAAGTTAGGCTGTAGCCTTAGCTCAGGTTTAACTACAGATTTACGCATAAGCGTTTTGGAGGCTTGTCTTTGACGGTGGCTAAGGTGGTTGGTTTGTCTCATACTTAAATGCTTTTTGTTTAAATAGTGCTTATAGTTTAAGCATAACCCCTCTTGAGAATTGATTCAAGTACCTCCATACTATTGTTATGGATTATTTAGATCCCAAAAAAGCGCTTCAACAACGCATAACTCTTCTAGTAGGCTACGTCTTGGTGGCTGTGGCTATTGCTTTTGCTGCTCTGATATTGCTTTATCAGGCTTATGGCTTTGGCTTTGGTAAAAATGGCAACGTGATTCAGAACGGATTGGTTTTTTTCTCGTCTCAGCCTAACCCGGCTAATATTTACATTAACGGAGTACTGTCTCCAGACACTACTAACACCAGGTTGTTCCTGCCATCCGGCATATA
>DAHWAT010000041.1 GCA_027327085.1 Candidatus Saccharimonadota bacterium | reverse complement strand
AGTTGGGACACTAGGGTGCTACTAGCTGAACAGTCGGGTATGACGTTTTGCGCCAAAGTGTAAATGTAGTAACCGCTTATGTGTGCTATTAAGCTAGAGATGGCTCCACTTAAACTGTTTGCTAAAGGTTTATTAGTAATAACTATAACGTTAGTAAAAGGAGATGGTCCGGAAGAAGCCGTCGGATTTGGAAAACTAACTGGTTAATTATCCATGAATAAAGATTGAGCTAAAAACATAAATAAGCAATGAATTACTCCTGGGGTTTAAGCACTATGTGCCTATCTCTACCTAAGCCTTCTGAATCAGAAGTAATGTCATAATCGGCGGCAAGTTTATGAATAACCCGTCTATCGGCAGCATTCATTGGCTCTAAAGCCATCGGTTTTTTTGTATCTCTAACTTGCTTGACCCATTCTTCAGCTTTTTGCTTTAATCTATCCGCCCTTTGTTTCTTATAGTCAGCTACGTCAACGTTGACCCTGGTATAGGCATAGTTATTATTTTTTAAGGCTGTAGAGGTTAAGTACTGGAAAGATCGCATGTTATCGCCATGTTGGCCTATTAAGAAACCGTTCATGTGGGTATTCGGAACATTTAGTTGGATGACCTCGTCATCGCTGGTGGCATATACGTCGGTATTAAGACCAAAGAAAGATAATAAATCTTCCAGGTATTTTTTGGCAAAAACAATCGCTTCTTCTAAAGATTCGTTCATTTTTTCTTCCTCCTTTTAGCTTTTTTGGTTTTAGGAGGAGTGTTCTTAATTGGCTTACTTACTATTTCGGCTTCAGGAATCTTAGTCGTATCTTTAGTTGGTTTATCGGCAATGCTTTCCATCTCAGTCTCATCTTTTCTAAGGATAAAGCTTTGCTGAATATAGGCAACCACACCTCCCGCTAACCAATAAAGGCTAAGGGCTGAAGCTAAATTGACAGTGAATAGAAAAATCATAACCGGTAGGAAGAAACGGGTACTACGACCAACCGCTGCATTAACTTCCGCTTGATCGGCTTGTTCGCCTTTGCCGGCTTCTTTTAGAATCTGTCTTAAGCCCCTTTGGTCTTTTTCTTGGGGAATCAGTTGCTTACTTTGGAAGTACTGGGCTACAGCGCTACCAAGTACTATGATCATAGCTGGCCAATATATACCGTTGGTTAGAGCTGATTTATTAAGTTTAACAATCCCAAAAAGCGTATCGTCAAAAAGGTGAATATTGTGTGATAACTGCTTCATCCACCCAAGATGCTGTAAGCCTGGATAAGCAAATGTGACTAGGGCATTAGGGTTACTAATAACCTTCCTAAGGCCGCTATACAAACCGATTAGAACAATTAGCTGAATGATAAGTGTTGGAAAGGTTGAGAACGGATTAATGCCCCTTTCCTTATACAGTTCCATGAGCATTTGTGACTCTTTGGCCCGGTCTTTATTGGCTTCTTTCTTGATCCGCTTAATCTCAGGCTGCAAGTCTTTCATAGCCTTAGCTTGATGAAGCTGTTTTCTGACTAGTGGCCAAAGTAGTAGCCTAACGACAACCGTAAAGATGATTAAAGCCAAGCCAAAATTATGCCCTGGCAGCAAAGCATAAATCAGCACTAGTAAATTGAAAATTGGTTTAACAATTATAGTAGTGAACATATATTGTTAATACTATAGCACGACTTAAGGTGTTTTTTGTTAGTTTTGATTAACTTTTAGGAGGAGTTCGTTTAGTTGATCTTGAAGGTTTTTAAAATCTATTTCAGCCACTTGGTCGCTATAAACATTAAATATTAAGTCGGTTGACGGCGGAATACTACCAGATAGTCTTATGGCCTCATAAACTCGGCGTCTAATACGATTGCGTTTAACTGCTGATTTGCTAACTTTTTTAGAAACAACCACGGCAACTCGGTATGACTTAGGCGAGCGATCAGTATATCTTAAACTAATCATACTACCCCTGAGACTTTTGCTTTTGGGGTAAACTTTCTTAAGACTATTGTAGCCGTGGAAACGATGCTGTCTTGCAAGCATATTAAACCTTAAATTTAAAACTATTTTAAACTGACAGCTTGGCTCGACCTTTTAGCCTGCGAGACTTAAGCACTCGTCGACCGTTTTTAGTCGACATTCTTTTTAGAAAACCGTGTTCTTTAGATCTAGATCGTTTCTTTGGTTGATAGGTTTGCTTAGGCATTTATAGTCCTTACTTAGTGTAGTTTAGTTGGAATATTAATTCTCTAGTACTATATCTGTTAAAGCCTTAAAAGTAAACTCTGTTTTTAAAACAAATACCTAATGTATGAAATTATAGTCGGCAGCTGAAGCAGCAGACATTGTTTTATAATCAAGAATATCTAAGCCTAGTACGTTCATTTCCGATATGCGCCAAGTGCCATTAGGGTAAACACTTTCAACAAAAGCAACATGCCCCAACCCATTATCAACACCAGCTATCTGCATGATTGCTCCAAAACTTGGTGTATGGTTGACGATGTAGCCGTCTTTTTTAGCATAATAAGCCCAAGTGGCCGCATTACCCCAGTTATTAGGTATCGGTTGGTTGATTTGGCTTCTTCTCATTGCCACCCACCAAGTACAATTACCCCAAGCATAATAATCTCCCGGGTAACTAGCAACATCATAGACTTGCCCAGTTTCTGCAGTGGTTTTAACACCGGTGTAGGCAAAAACCGTTATAAATGGCAGACTGATTAAAAATATTAAAGTTAACCCAACTATCCAAATTTGTTTGCGTATAAAATTTAGTCTGCTAATTAAAAACCATTGATTCATTTATAGATTTCTGCCGGGTTAGTAGTTATTAGAGGATGTTCTTGTTGTGAAGCTACTACTTTAAGGGCTACATGGTTTTGATCGGCAACAATTAAAGCTTCGCCTCTAGAGCAAGTTAGTAAAAAGCTTCTTTCGTATTCACTTAGACCAAATTGTTTTTCGATTGTGTCTATGGTAGTTGTGTCCTGGCGCATCAAAATTCGTAGGCTGCTCTGAGATGCAATTGCTCGGCCATAATCGTTACTGAGAAAGTCATTAGCTGCTTGGGAAATCATAGACACGCCAAGATAATACTTGCGCGCTCTTCTGACAAGTCCAGCGATAAAACGAGCACTTTCTTCGTGTTCTAGTAACATCCAGGCTTCGTCAATGATTAACAGCCTTTTTTGAGGCTTAAGTTTAACTTGATTAGATACAAAGTTAGAGATTATGAGCATCATGATTTGTCTTAAACTTTCGGGCATGTCTTTAATGTCAAAAACTACTAAATTATTACTAAGATCAATATTGGTCTGGGCATTAAAAACGTCGCTTAAACTACCGCTTATGTATTTTTCTAGTCTTTCACATAGCTTTAATTGACCTAGGCTATGTAGTGTTTCGTAAAGATCTTCTAGCTGAGGTGAGCTAACTTTTTTAGATTTATATAGTCTCATTATGGCTTTATCTAGAGCTGCTTTTTCTCTGGGCGATAAACCGTCGCTCATTAAAGAAATCACTTCGATTAGATCCTGGGCATGTTCCGATAAGTCTTGTTTGCTTCTTTGGGTAGAAGCAAAATCAAAAGGGTTTATCTTTTGTTTAGATTTTGCTGATAGTTTAATATAGCTTCCCTTGACCGATTCACACAGCAGTTTATATTCTCGT
>DAHWAT010000040.1 GCA_027327085.1 Candidatus Saccharimonadota bacterium | reverse complement strand
TACTGTAGCAAGGATTTTTGCTCACTTAGTCAATGATTTAGCCTATACTGACGATAGTCCTCATATCGACATTATAGAGATAGACGCGGCTAGCAATCGAGGCATAGACGAGATACGAGATTTAAGAGAAAAAGTCTACACGGCTCCAGCAGAGTTAAACTTTAAAGTCTATATCATCGATGAAGTACATATGCTTACCCCACCCGCTTTTAACGCACTACTCAAAACTCTTGAAGAACCACCCTCGCACGTTATATTTATTCTAGCTACTACCGATGCACATAAGCTACCTGCAACCATCATAAGTCGAACTCAGCACTTTACGTTTAAGCCAATTATCCCTGAAGTCATTGAGCAACAGTTAAGCTTGATTGCTAAGACAGAGAAAATTAAAATTCAAGCCTCAGCGCTAAAGCTACTAGCCAGTCATAGCGATGGCAGTTTAAGAGATAGCATAGGCTTACTGGATCAACTACAAAACCAGGACAACGAGATAACCCAAGATATTATCTTAAGAGTACTAGGGCTACCAACAGATGAAGCTATCACTCAGCTCATAAATGAAGTTCAATCAGGCTCCAGTCCTCAGCTAGTAATAGCCAAGCTACGAGCACTTTACGACTCAGGTTATCAGGCTAAGGACTTATCTAGTATTATCGTTAAACGTCTTAAACAAGACATGATCAACAGCCAAACCATTATTACTAAAAGCTATTTGGAATTAATGAAGGCTTTAATCGACGTTCCTGCTTCAATCGACCCATCAAATCTACTGGAAATAGAGCTTTTAAAAGCCTGGTCAGAACAGTCAAGTCAAAAATTAGTTATTGAGCAAAAGCCAAACACTAAAGCTGCTATTCAAGTCGAAGCGGAAAATACCACTGAAAATGCAGTAAAGCAATCAAAAAACATTAAGTTAAATACGCCAGTAAAGCAAATCGTCAACGACTCAGACCAAACCATTTGGCAAGATTTACTGAAACAAGTTAAAACTAGTAATAACACCCTGTACGGTGTCCTTCGTATGGCCAAACCTAGTTTTAGCGAATCAACCTTGCACCTAGACGTGCCTTACGCTTTTTATGTAAAAAAGATTAAAGAGTCTAATAATAAACGCTCCATTGAAGCAATTATTTCTAAACTGAGTGGCCGCCCAATGACTCTTAGCTGTTCACTTAGTGCAGATGCTGAAAACACAGACAATGCTCAAGATATCCCCAAAGCCAACGGACTTACCGACAATTTCTCCACAATCAATAGTATTTTTAACGGCGCGGAACTGTTAGAATCATAGTACTAAAACGCTTAGACTTAAAAAAAGGAGTTTTAAATTGCCGACTAAGACAAGCAACGATATTCAGCCGCAAAACTTAGAAGCTGAAGCCAGCTTACTGGGATCGATTATTATTGATTCAGAAGCGATCGTCAAGATTGCCGATCAAATTAAAGCATCAGATTTTTACGATAAAAAGCACGAGAGAATATACGAAGCAATCGATTACCTATATGAGCACCATAAGCCTGTCGATGTTTTAACACTAGCCGATCAGTTAAAAAATACCGGCTACCTCGATAGTATCGGTGGACCATCATACCTAAGCGAATTAACTAACTTTGTCCCGACAGCGGCACATGTTGAACAATATGCCGAGATTGTGTCTCAAAAAGCCTTAAGGCGTCGTCTAATCAGCGCTAGCCAAGAAATAACTGGATTAAGTTATGATGAATCTAAACAATTGACAGAATTGATTGAAGCAGCTGAAACCAAACTTTTTAATGTCAGCCAAGATCATGTCGGACAAGATGTATCCAGCCTAGAATCTTTACTAACTGACAGTTTTGATCGTTTAGACGATCTACACAAAGATAAACATAAGCTTCGTGGTGTACCAACTGGTTTTAAGGATCTAGATAACATTTTAGCCGGGTTTCAACAGTCTGACTTAATTATACTTGCGGCCAGACCTAGCATGGGTAAAAGTGCCCTAGCCTTAAACTTCGCGCACAATATAGCCTTAAAAACTAATGAACCGGTTTTAATTTTTAGTTTGGAAATGAGCAAAGAACAACTAGTCGACCGATTACTGTCTATGGAATCAGGCGTTGATGCCTGGGCGTTACGTACCGGTAACCTTAATGACTCTGACTTTGAAAGAATTGGTCAAGCTATGGGCGTTCTAAGCGAAATACCAATTTATATAGACGATACGCCTGGCATCACTATTAGTGATATGCGTACAAAAGCCAGGCGAGAAGCCCATCTGCACAAACTTGGCCTGATTATTATCGACTATCTACAATTAATGAGCGGCGGTACAAGATTTAGTAGCGACGGTAACCGAGTACAGGAAATATCTGAGATTTCACGCGGCTTAAAGGGTTTAGCTAGGGAACTTAATGTCCCCATTTTAGCCTTATCTCAATTAAGTCGATCAGTTGAAAATAGAAGTCCTCAAGTACCCCAACTAGCTGATTTAAGGGAATCAGGTTCGATCGAACAGGATGCCGATGTAGTCATGTTTATTTATAGGGAAGATTACTATCATCCAGATACCGAACGCAAGGACTTGGCTGACGTTATGATCAAAAAGCATCGTAATGGACCAATCGACAATATAGAACTTAGATTTGTTAAAGAAAAGCAGAAATTTAACTCTGTCGATAAACGCCATCAAGACCCATTTAGTGGCTAAGGTAGTATAGTGAAAATTAAATTAACCCATAAATCGCTAAACTGGCAACAACTAGCTCTGGCTTCAGGTTTATTCATCGTTATCATCCTAATCTATTTGTTTAAGCTGGGCAGCTTAACCACAAAAGTAAGTCCAGGCGAATTAAAGGTTTCTAGTCTGCCTTTAGGTTGGCATGGATTATATAAAAATCCGCTTTATCTGCCGCTTAATTTCTTAAGAAGTATCGATTTTTACTTATTTAACAATCACCACTCTATCTTTCTTTTAAGACTACCCAATGTGATATTTGGTCTGTTAAGTATCTTAAGCCTCAGCGCTATTGCTTATTTATGGCATGGTAAAAAAACAGCCTACTTTACAACTATTATGTTTGCAAGTAGTGCTTGGGTGCTACATGTTAGTCGTTTAGCTAGTTACGACGTTATTTATTTATGGGCTATGGTCAGTGCTGTTTTAGGCTATGTTTTATTGCAAGAATACGATAATAAACTAGTCTGGTATTACAACCTAGTGATTTTAGGTTTACTGACCACGATACCCGGGCTAATCTGGCTGAGTCTAGTGATGCTATTTTGGCAAAGAAAACAACTAAAAGCCACGGCAATCGAGCTAAATTTAGGACAAAGATTGTTATCAGTTGTCTTACTAATTTTATGGTTACCCTTAATAATTTACCGCTCCTCAATCAACCACAGCCTCAAGCAATGGTTAGGCTTACCGCAAAACTTTCCTGATGTCTTAAAACAACTTAAAGACTTTGTAGCAGTACCGCTACACTTATTAATAAGAGGGCCCGAAATAGCCACACTATGGCTAGGCAAAGCTCCGTTACTTGACGTCTTTAGCTTGGCCCTGCTACTACTCGGTGCTTATATTTACTTTAAACATCGTCGCAACATAAGGACTAAACTACTAAGCAGCCTACTCGTCTTATGCGTAATCCTGATCGGTTTGAACGGTAGCGTTAGCTTCAGCCTGATCCTACCGCTGGCTTATATTCTTATAGCGATGGGGTTAAATTACTTTAGCTTTAGCTGGAAGAAGGTATTTCCAATCAATCCAATCGCCAAAGGCTTAGGCCTGGGCCTGATAGTATTGGCTATTTTAATTAGTGCAACCTACAACCTAAAAGCTTACTTTATAGCCTGGCCTCATAACCCTAATACCTATTCGGCCTTTGATAAGACTCTTTAAAAGTCATATAATATAAGACGATAGTAAGTCAAAAAGTAAAAGGAGTTAGATGTGAGTAAATTTGATCAAGCTAAAATGCTGATGCGTG
>DAHWAT010000003.1 GCA_027327085.1 Candidatus Saccharimonadota bacterium | reverse complement strand
CATCCGGGTGTACATAGAACGCACTACGTCACTGCTAGACATTTTGGACTTCTTGGCGATATCTTTAATGCCTGCTGCAGTTTCATCATCTAGTGAGTAGCTAACTGTTTTCATACTTTAAATATATTGAATATACTATTGATTGTCAATAGATTTATTATTATTAAAGAGACCTAGATAAAAAGTCCCAAGACGGGGCTGAAAGTCTAAATTGACTCGTTTGAAAGGCTTTATTTTGAACACTTTTAAATATGGGCAGAGAGACTTAGGAATTAGAAAAATTTTATTTTACCCTACCGTTCTATCGCCAAGAGCAATTCTCGCTGCTCTAAAAATAGCTATATGATTATATAGGGTTTCATCATCGTCTATCCTTAATCCATCAACTTGAGCCCTCTCATCGTTAGTTGGCTCAAGTGGTTCATAAAACTCATAGAAAACTACACCTATAACCTTTTTCACCCGTGTTTCATGGTCTACAATTAGATTTTTTGCAATAAATAAGCCACACATTGAAGGCTCGTGTGCTACTATCGGTAGTCCTACTGCGGTAAACTTCCAGCCGTTAACAACTTCAGCAAAACCAGGAACTAAGCTTTTGTCTTCAGCTGGAATATATTCCGCTTGAGTAGTAAGTACTAAATCGGATTCTGCTGTGTATTATATTAGACTAGTTTACTTCTATTGCCTGTCCAGTTTCCATCTTAAAGAGCTCAATATTGGCTTTAGCCAGAACGGCTGCATAACCATCATACATCTGATGGCGAGCTTCTTCATTCCAGTGCCAATCGTGTATAGGTATGACAAATTTAGGTTTTAGTTCTAAAGCCAGATTTAAGGCCCTAATTGAACTGCCCCAAGGTGCGGTAATTGGTAATGCTAATATATCCTTAGACTCCTTAAAGCTATGGGAATCGCCCGGATTGGTCAGCTTGTCGAGGTAATGAATCCCTATCTCTTCCGGAGCTGGGAATAATGGTTCAACGCTCTCATGTGGCGCTTCGAAAAATTCAACACCCTCCGGTGGATTGGTTTGGGCTTTAATTCCCTCCCCCTTTAGTAGCTCAACTACTTGAGGAGTAGAAGTAATCCTAACATTTGGAAATTTAGCTACTAGATCTTTAATGAAGGGCATGTGGATATGATCCTGGTGGATATGGGTTATTAAAATATCGTCCAGCTGATTGAGACTGTTCAGCGGAAAAGCTGAATAACTCATTGACCCCGGGTCAAATAAGGCCACCCTGTCATCGGTTTCAACTAATAAACAGGCATGAATGTACTTGGTTATCTTCATAAAATTACTTCTCCTTTTTAATTATTCTTTTTTTATCATGATAGGCTAATTTACGACGTAATTTATCTAACCTTACGATTTTATTCTCATATGGCTTGAGCAAGCTGGAATATTGCCAATTAGGTGCCATCACTCTTTCTAGTTTACCGACTTGATCTAAATATTCTATTAAACTATAAAAGTCGCCATCACCAGACACGATTATAGCTTTATCATAATTAGGCTGCTCCTTCATGGCATAAAGTACCAATTCGGCATCAACATTACCTTTTACCGTTGGCTTGTCTCTATCTTCGTGCACCTCAGCAATATTTTGTCGGTTCGCTTCAAGGCCGGCCACATCAATGGTTGGCTTTAAAACCACTAAATAGCCTAACTCATGCATATATTCATACAAGGCTTCATTTTCACTCATATAGCCTATAAACATATACGCTTTGGTGACACCGTATTGATCTTCTAAAAAATGTCTAAACTTTCTCCAGTCTACTTTCCAACCCATTTTTTGACTGCCTAAATTTAAATTTTGGCTATCGATAAAAGCGTAGACATTAGGTCTGTTTTTTTTAATCATTTTTTTCCTTGTTTAATGACATTTTAGTTGCTTATTAAATAATTTTAGCTAGACTGTCCACTTTAACTCTTTGCTGCTCAGTAGTATCGCGCAGCCTAACTGTCACTGTATCGTCTTTTAAACTATCGAAGTCAATTGTGACACAAAACGGTGTACCTATTTCGTCCTGTCGACGATAACGCTTACCGATGTTGCCATTATCGTCCCACATAACTGCAGTGTAGTTCTTTTTCAGCCAAACATAAACTTCTCGAGCTTTATCGACTAACTCGGGCTTATTTTTTAGTAAAGGCGAAACGGCTACACGAACAGGCGCTAAATTAATCGGTAGTTTAAGATAAGCCCTCTTTTCACCGTTAACTTCATCCTCTCTATAAGCCCCACTTAAAACAGCCATGATGGTTCTCTCTACGCCGAAAGAGGGTTCAATAACGTGTGGAACAAAGGCTTTATCACCATTCTTTGGTCGATACTCTTGCTTCTTACCACTAAAACTTTGTAGATTCATTAAATCAAAGTCAGTCCTGTAGGCCAGTCCAAGCAGTTCTTCTCGGCCTATTGGAAAGTCGTACTCAAAATCAATAGTTCTTTTGCTGTAGTGGGCTCGATCACTTTCTGGAACTTCTAGCTCATGGATACTAGCTTTATCTAAGCCCAAAGCTTCTAGCCATTGCCAGACTAAGCCTCGCCACATTTCAAATGATTCTTGCCAATTATCTGGGCTAACAAAATATTCAATCTCCATTTGTTCAAACTCTCTTGACCTAAAAATAAAATCACGTGGGCTGATTTCATTACGAAAGGCTTTTCCCTGCTGAGCAATACCAAACGGTAAATCAGGGTAAAACGAGTCAACAATATTACTAAAGTTAGTAAAAATACCTTGAGCAGTTTCTGGCCTCAGATAACTTTGGGCATTTTTATCAAAAGCAATAATCTCACTAAAAGCTCTATTTTCATCAATCGTAAAGTCTGCTAATGCTTCACCGGATGAGGACTTTGGCTGTATTTTTCCAGTTAAATAATTGTCACCATCTGCCTGCCATCCCATCCAAGTTGGCCCAACCTGCGTCTTAAACATCATATTGAACTGTCGCACGCTGCTTAAATCATTACCGTCAGGACTCTTAATTTTGTTGTTTTTAATCAGCTCGTCTAATTGCTGAGCCGTTAAGCCTTTGGTATCAATGCCCTGATCTTTGAGTAAATGGTCGGCTCGATATCTTTTATGATTAACTAGATCTTCAACTAAAGGATCAGAGAAGGTATCGACATGTCCTGAAGCTTGCCAAACCTTTTGGTTCATTAAAATAGCTGCGTCAACGCCGTAAATGTCATCTCGCTCTTCAACAAACATTCTCCACCATAAATTTAAAATATTGCGTTTAAGACTCACTCCTAGGGGTCCATAGTCCCAAGTACCTGCTAAACCGCCGTAGATTTCACTCCCCTGATAAATAAAACCCCGGCGTTTACATAAACTGACAATAGTTTCTAGACTGGTTGATTGATTCATTGGTCTTATTATAACCTAGAAACTATCAATATTTAGTCTGTTTAAGCGTATTATTGGTCTTTTCGGAGCTAGTTATCTAAGATTATTAAGTTGAGGCAAGTGATCTCGGCTCATTGCTAGCATTAGTTCTTTAAGCTCGGCAGTATACTGTTCAACATTGTTAATGTTATTAATTTTTTGAATATCATAATCGCCAAATAAAAGACGCAGTAACTTGATGTGTCTAGCATTATAAATGCCATCTATTTGAGCGTTAAAATTCATTCTATCGAAGTCAAAGCTATAGTAGCCAGTTTCGATCAATTTTTGGCCACTGCTGTCAGATAATAAATTTGGGCTATGACCGTTAGCCTTAAGTAACTGCGCCATAAACCATAAATAGATAAGCTGTTGACTGATCTCCTGGTCATTAAGAGCCATAAAGCTACTGTTTAGGATATTAAAATAGAGTTCCTCAGGATGATCTTCAGTAACTCGATTAAGCATGCGCATCAACTCATAACCAAGTTGAACCCTTTCGATATCCCTAACTATAGTCGCATAATTGGTTTTGAGTCTTGCCGATACTAAGGTGCCAATTTCCCGCTTACCATTGATATAGCTAATTTCGCTGACACTAAACAGCTCAATCCCACCAGCTAGTTTTGACTTTACCTTACGTACCCCTTTAGCTATCAGGCGTAACTTGCCATATTTAGGCGTCAAAATGGTTAAAATTCTATCAGCCTCGGCATAATTCGTTCGGCTTAAGATAATACCTTGGCTGTTAATCGTTTTCACTTTAAGACTGGATCAAAATTACTAACTTTAGCTAGCAGTGTTTTAAGTGAACAATCCGGTTTATAAAGATAATCTGACACTTTAAGTTCATGCTTTAATATTTTAAAGCTATGATTAAATTCCGCAGGCGGAACAATAGAGTTAATGATGACCGGTATATCAAGCCAATCCTCATAAGACCGAAGTTCATGCATGAACTCTACGCCAGAATGTTCAACAAGCTGTATCTCAAGAATTATTAAATCTGGTTTAAACTCATCGACCTTAGCAATCCCCTCTTGGGCAGTAGATGCGCTAACTAGATGATGGCCCTTTGACTCTAAAGCCTGTCTATAAACTTTAGCTAAAAGCCTATCAGGCTCAACTAGTAGTATCTTCATGGCACTAGCTGAAGTTGTCGGCTGGGCTGCAGTATAGTTGCCAGACCATACCAATTATTATGACGGCTAAAACCCAATTTCAGATCCATTGCTTCAAGGATGGAACTAGCTACAAAAACGCCTGCACCGCTGGTATGGCTAAGGTCGACTAAAGGCTGCCTGCTAATCGAGGCTAACTTGTGGCCAGCCTTAAGGGTGGTCTGACTAATTTGTCTGGTATCAGCATAGATACCGGCGACTATGCCATAACGGCTGCGGTGAGTGGCTAGCTGCAGCTTTAATTGACCGCTATTAATAGACGGCAAAGCCTCTATTAAAGCAGCACCAAGGCTCACCAAAGCTGCCTGTAGTGCCTGCTCATTGGCAACGACTGGGCCAAATTTACCAGCCACCACTAAATCTAAGCTTACGTCGTAAGTTTTAGCGAAACTATCAAGTTGTTGTTGGGTGTTATATAGTACCGAGGATACTGATACGTTTTCAAGAGATATTGTTTGGGGCATCAGGTTTAAACGAAGGCCTAGTATATAATTATCGACCAGTCTTAAAGCCGATTGAGCTGTCGACTCAATATCTTTATAAGCTGGGTCTGTCGCTAAAGACTGACTAGCTTCAGCTAACCGAGCGATCTGCAAAAAAGGTAATTTTAGTTCTTCAGCAACACTTAAGAATAGACCATACGACATCTGTTTTGCTTTTTGTTGTTGAATACCCATAAAATAAGATACTGTCCCTTAAATTACCCCTCACTTGCTAAACTCATTGTAACCTAAACTTATTAGGGTGAAAAGCTTAAATTAGGCAAGATTATATTATTGAAAGCAGCTAAATTGGCTGTGCCATCTGTTGCAATCTCTAATGTGTTAGTTCTAAGAGGTAAAACAACCATGGTTTCATTGGTTTGATTCTGACTGATTGGACCGCTAACCTCTACTCCTACCACTTTACTAACCTTAGGTAACGCATAAGCAACAGTTGTAATCCCGCTTTGTTGCTGAAAAGCTTGGATCGTTTGAGAATATGTCTGATTAACAACTTGAACCGTCAAGGCATAAACCGCCGACTGGTTAGCTAGAGATGGCACCAGGCCGGGATTAAAATAAAGCGATAAAAGACTATTATTATCGCCGCTGGTATCTATATAGCCACTCCAAGTCTTAGGATACTTAAGCGCTATACTGCCATACTCCTGTGGCCCATTATAGGTGTTTAGTGGGTATTGCTCTGTCTGAGCAAACTTAGCATCTTGTATCGTAATTTGTTGATTAACGGCTTTGGTTACGGCTGTATTAATAAGTTGTTGATCATCGTTTTTATAATGTTGTTTACCGGAATATTCACTAACGCCAAAAATGATGGCAAAGACTAAAATAACAGATAATGTCATTATTATAATCAAGCTACTTACCGCACCAGACTGATTATGCTTAATCATGTTTTTATCTTACCTAAATAACAGACTACTAGCAACTATTTATAGTGATACAGAAATACTCCATTTGCTGTTTTAATTGGTTTTTTGGCTTTAATACTGAAGGCAAAACTAACTAACTTAAGCGGCTTATACGGATATTGAATACATTTTTTATCCAATCTGTCCATATACTTGTCTAATAAAAAGACAAATATAGCGTCGGCTTCAGGCCATGATTTGCGCCAAAAATCCCCCCATACGATCTTGACTAGGCTGGAGTAGCGCCTGGTTCTTAGCCATGCTATTAAAGCCATTACCGGGTTTAACTCGTAGCCGACACAGTTAATCCCTTCTTGGGCAGCCGCAATCAGCACTCTGCCATCGCCACAACCTAACTCAATTAAAGTTTGTCCTTTACTTAAGTCCGCTAGCTCGAGTGCCGTTTTAATCTGGAGTTTCAGTGTAGGTAGATATGGAGCGCCGAAGAAAATAACCCCGGCAAAAGATATCAGAAAAAATAAGACGATAATAAGAATTATGGCTGCCATGTGTGGTTATTTTAATTTCATGACCTTAACTGAATTCTCGGCCTGAAGTAGATAGGCTTTTAATTTAGTGATTAGCTGCTCGGCCTGCTTGTAGTAAGCCAAGGCCTGATCAACGTCTAAATCATCCGATTGTAACTTGGCCACCAACTCATCGAGTTGCTGCTTCAGCAGATTAAAGTTTGGCTTTATCGCACCTTTTGGCATAATTATTCTCCTTTAATATGTTTAACTAAGGCAGTTAGCTCACCTTGATATAGTCTGGCCCGTAAAAGGCTATTCAGACTAACCTCTGAAGAGCTCTTGATAGTCTTGCCCCTAGAATCACTAATTATAGAATAGCCCCTTTTTAGAATATTATTGGGATTAAGAGCTTCAACTAAATTAGCCTGAATCTGTAAGTTCTGTTGGTGCAAATTTATTAATCTTTTAATGTTTTGATTAATTAATACAGCTTGAGCATTTAACGCCTGATTAGCTTTTTTAAGATATTGCCAATAAAGCCTGCTTAGGTCATCTTGCAACAAAGCCAGTTGGGCTAAGTAGTCTTTTTTATCTGGGGTTAAGAGTTCAGCCGCATTACTAGGTGTGCTAGCTCTCTTATCGGCGGCTAGCTCAGCTAGACTAAGATCAATCTCATGACCTATTGCTACAAGTGTGGGTATACGACTACTGGCAACTGCTCTTGTCACTTCTTCTGTACTAAAGGCCATCAGGTCATCAGCACTACCACCACCACGAATTATTACTAAAACGTCAGGCGGATTGACGGTACTATTAAATTGGCTGATAGCCTTTACAATCTGAGCAGGCGCGGCTTCACCTTGTACTTGAACATCTTCTAGCTCAATCATTAGGCCTGACCAACGAGCATTAATAACTTTTATAAAATCAGCGTAAGCAGCTGACTGTGATGAAGTAATTAGACCAATCTTTTCGGGTGGGTACTCAAGACTTCGCTTGCGGGAGAGGTCAAACAGACCTTCTTTTGTTAATTTCTGAGTTAATAGCTCGGCCGCCTTTTTAAGGCTACCTTCGCCTATTGGTCTCATGCTGGTAACATTGAAGCTAAAACCAAAAAGATGATGAAGTCTAGGTTGACCACGAACCCGTAACATCATGCCGTCTTCTAGGGGCGTGTTTAAGCTATAGACGCTACCAAAACATCTTAGACTAGATTCCTCGTCCACTAAATCGAAATAAAGCCATTTATTGCGGCTTATTTTAAAGTTTTTGACTTCACCCTCAATCAAAACTTCCGGATAAGCCGTTTCCATGGTCTGATTAAAAATATTGACAAAATCAGTTACACCAAAAACCAGCTCATCAAATGCCATGCATTAAATCCTCTTGATTAACCTGCCCTTTCCTTAAAGCCAGGTGGTACAGTAAATAGCCCGGTGGAACTTGAATTAAGGTATTAAGCACTCTATACATTATGGTTATAGGCAAGCTTACACCAGGAGGAATACCGGTTATGGCTAAAACTACCGTCATAATACCTTCATAGATACCTATATTGCCTGGAAGAACTGATACAAGACCGGCAAAATTAGCTATTCCGTAAGCAATAATTATTGCCCCTACGTTGACGTATTGGCCAAAAGCCATATAGACCACATAAACTGCTGCAACTTCCGTGAGATCGGCCAGAAAAGAATATAAAAAGGGTTGTTTTATTTCTGATAGATTAGATTTTAAAGTTTCGTATGTATCGTGAAAATCTTCAAATAGTTTTTTTAATTGGCTAATATTAATCACCTCATTGGAAGAAGAAGGCCGCAAAAAATGTATAAGCTGATTAATTGTTTTAGCCAACCAAGTCATAAAAACATCTATACGGCTACGGTTACCGGCCACAAAAATAAAACCTAAGGTCATTAGAACTATTAGCATCGACAAAGCCCCGACTACCAATACCACTAATTCGTTAACTCGTCCCATAATCGCCAAACTAAAGGCGCCAAATATTAGAATTATTTCAAACGATAGGACATACATGATAATTTTTATCAAATGAATCATCGTCACTTTACCGCTACCCAAATTTTTACCCTGTCTTAATCTAAGACTAAAATAAGATATGCCTGTTAACCCACCACTTGGGAAAACATGATTAACAAAATTTAATTCTAAAGACGCCCTATATAAAAACTTATAGGATAAATTATTGCCTACAATCTTAAATAAACCCTTGTATATTTTGGTTTGAGCATGGTAATTGAGTATTTCAATTGGAATCAGAAGTATTAGTAAAACGGCATTAACATGACCAAGATCACTCAGCGTAGATACAATCTGATGTCGAGTAAAAAATATTAAAAGAACTAAAATAAACAGAGTTAAAATATTAATTACTAACTTCCAGCGGCGTACTAGCCATGACTTCATAAAACTTATTATAGCAATCAGATATCAAATAATCTGTTTTTTCGCTAAAATACTAGAGTCATGCAAAGTTTATTAGTCTTTGGCCGGCAACCAGAATTAGGTATCGCGGAGGTTGAGAGTCTGTATGGGGCAAATAAGCTATTACCCTTAACAGATCAAGCCGCTTTAGTCGATGTTGATCCCTGTTTGCTTAATTTTGATCGTCTAGGTGGCAGTGTCCGTTTCTGTAAAGTTTTAACTAAGCTTCCACCCCAAGACTGGCCCTCGCTTAAGCAATTTTTAATTGAAATTGCCCCAAAACAATCTGTCAATATGCCCGCTGGCAAGATGTATTTAGGTCTTAGTCTAATTGGTTTTAAATTGAGTCCTAAAGAAATTAATGCCTTAGGCTTCAAGCTGAAGCAGGCTATTAGCGCCACGAAACGTCCGGTACGCTATATACCTAACAAGAGTTTAATGCTATCGTCAGCACAAGTTATCCATAACAAACTGCTATCAACTAATGGCTGGGAGTTGGTGATTATTAAAACCGCGTCTAGCATTGTAATCGCTCAAACTATTAAAGTCCAAGATATTGCTGCCTACTCAAAGCGTGACTACGGCAGACCTAAAAGAGATTCGCAGGTTGGTATGTTGCCGCCTAAACTAGCCCAAATGATTATCAACTTAGCAGCCGGCCGTTTACCCGAAGATTTAAGTCAGTCCATTTGCGACATACCGCCAGATCAATTAGTGCCGTTTAAAACAATCGATAAAGTCGTTCTAGACCCCTTCTGTGGTACTGGCGTATTGCTACAAGAGGCTCTTCTAATGGGTTATAAGGTTTACGGTACGGACCTTAATCAGCGCATGGTAGACTACACTAATTTTAATCTGTATGAGTGGCTACTGCCTAAACATCCTGAAATCGAAGCCAACATAAAAACCGAGATAGGTGATGCTAAAAGCCATGTCTGGCAGCAACCAATTGATTTTATAGCTAGTGAAACCTACCTTGGTCAAAACTTCAATCAAATTCCTGCACCAGGCATTCTAGATAATGAGCTAAAAAAGACAAATCAGATGATTAGTAAGTTTTTAAAAAATCTGGCGCCTCAGCTAAAGCCCAATAGCCGATTATGCCTGGCCGTGCCCGCCTGGCAAATAGCCCCTAATCAATTTCGCTATCTGCCGCTTATTGACCAGATACCGGCTTTAGGCTATAATCGAGTGAGTTTTAAGCACACTGGGTCAGACAATTTAGTATATTATAGGCCTGACCAAATAGTTGCTAGACAATTACTTATACTAACAAGGAAATAATCTAAATGAGTCATGTTAAAGCTGGCGGTACCGCCAAAAACGTTCACGACAGCCCAGGTCAAAGACTTGGTGTTAAATTATTTGGCGGCCAATCAGTCAAAACCGGCCAAGTGATTGTCCGCCAAGTTGGTATGACCAAGCGTCCCGGTAAGGGCACCTTTATGAGCCGTAATTTTACGATTCATGCTGCTCAGGATGGTATTGTTGCCTACCAAAAGCGTCGCGTGCGCTCATTTAGCGGCAGAACAATCACTCGTACTGAAGTAACCGTTAGTTAAACTTTTTTAGTTATTGTAAGCCCAGGTGATAACGTACTCGATTGATAACATCGGCAATCACAACTTGGGATTTGACCAAATAGTCATCGGCGTGTAAAGCCATTGCCCTATCTTTATCGCTCTGTTGGCTTAAAGCCGTAATCATAATAATTTTTAAATTGGCGGTTCCCGGAGTATTCCTCAGGATATCTAAAACATCAAAGCCATCAACTTTTGGCATCATCACATCAAGTAGTACAAGGTCCGGATGATAACTTAAAGCAACCGACAAGGCATCTTCGCCATTATTAACTCGTCTAACGCCAAAACCTTCATTTTTTAGTCTTTCCTCATAAACACTAGCCAGGGCATTATCGTCTTCAACTAAGAGTATGCGTTTATGTTGAGTCTGGTTAGTCTGATCCATAGGTTTAATCTTAGCTTAAAAACAAACTATCTTTCAAGTAAGGCTTGAATGAAACCATTAAACATGGGATGGGGTCGATTAGGCCGACTCTTAAATTCTGGATGATATTGACTAGCTAGGAAGAAAGGATGATTAATGCCTTCGATTACTTCAACCAGATTACTGTCAGGATTAAAACCACTGGCTTTAATCCCCCAAGTTTGATAGTCCTTTAGATAATTATTATTACACTCTCCCCTATGCCGATGCCTCTCGACAATGTCGAGCTGGTTATAGACTTTATGCGCAAGTGTTCCCTCTTCTAAGCGGCAATTATAATTACCAAGTCGCATCGTCCCACCTGTCATCAACTTATCGGCTTGACCATCCATGGTTATAATCACCAAATTTTGGCCATCTGGATCAAGCTCAAAAGTATTGGCCTCTGTAAGACCGGCGTTCCTAGCCGCTGCTATAACCGCCATTTGTAGTCCTAGGCATAGGCCCAGATAGGGCTTTTGCTGTGTAAGAGCATATTGAGCGGCTTTAATCTTGCCCTCTAGTCCTCTTTGACCAAAACCACCTGGCACTACGATACCGTCATAGCTTTTTAAGACAGCCCCTATATCGCTACCGGGCGCATCATACTTGGCGGCATTGATCCAGTCGATAGTAATATTAGCGCTATTGTGCCAAGCCGCCGCTTTTAAAGCTTCAAAAACTGACATATAAGTATCGGTATTATCCATATACTTAGCTACAAAACCGATTTTAAGGGTTTTAGGGTAAGCTGTAGTAGCTTTATCGACGACTGACTGCCATTCACTTAAATCTGGTTTTTTTACATTAAAACCTAGTTTTAACGCAATAACATCGGCAATGCCGGCCTTTTCAAGTGTTAGAGGCACCCTATAGATACTGTCGGCATTAGGCAAAGCCGCAATCGAGTCAACTGGTACGCCGCTAAATAAACTCAGTTTTTTAATGACAGATTGACTAGACGACTGTTCACTGCGACAGACCAGCACGTCAGGAGTTATGCCCAGTCCGCGCAGTTCTCTGACCGAGTTTTGGGCTGGTTTTGTCTTAAGCTCATTACTAGCACTCAGGTACGGCAAATAGACTACATGGACATAAAGACAGTTATTTAGACCGGTTTTTAGTCCTAGCTCCCTAATGGCTTCAATAAACGACAAAGACTCGTAATCACCTACTGTGCCACCTATTTCGACAATATGAACATCAAAACCTTCGCCAGCCTTAATGATCCAATCCTGAATGGCTCCAGTTAGATGCGGAATTATCTGAACGTCATCACCTTCAAATTTACCCGCTCTTTCATCTTCTATCAGCTTCTTGAGTACTCGGCCGCTCATTAGGCTACTGGCAGCTGTCATTTCCTCATCAATAAAACGTTCATAGTGACCTAAATCAAGGTCAGTCTCAGCGCCATCTTTTGTCACAAAACATTCGCCATGTTCTCTTGGGTTCAAAATTCCAGCATCAACATTGAGATAGGGGTCACATTTTTGCAGGTTAACCCTAAGCCCTCTGGCCTTTAGAAGATTACCGATCGAAGCAGCAGTTATGCCCTTACCCAGTCCAGATAGTACACCCCCGGTTACAAACACATACTTAGTCATACTCTGCGCCATGCAATCTCTTTACTCCATCTTAACAGCTAACTTTATCACCCTAATGCTATCAGCGTTAGCCAGCTTTGACAACCCTTTGCCCTAAATTAATGGCTATTGATGTAATTTTCGGCAGCCTTTAATTGTGTATCGTTGCCGCTATTAACCTCGGCTTGAGTTAATGGAACTGTTTGGTCCGGGGTGATACCTATATGATTAATGTCTTGACCATCAGGGCGATACCAGCTAGCAATTGTTACTTTAAGCTCATCGGCCGGACAACTACCATTAGCCTCAGTTTTACCAGTTATACAAATAATAGCTTGGACTACGCCTTTACCAAAACTTCTTTGGCCAATTAGATAGGCATCTTTTTGATCATGGAGAGCTCCGGCCGTAATTTCAGAAGCACTGGCACTACCCGAGTTGATTAAGACTACAGTTGGGATCCCATGTAAAATATCACCACCTATGGCAGTCTCGGTATTTAAAACTTGATTGCCGCGTTTTTCTTGCATAATTACCTGCCCTGGTTTTAACCATAGGCTGGAAACATGTACAGCAGCGGTCACTAAACCACCTGGGTTATCTCGTAGATCTAAAATAATACCCTTAACATGGTCTTGGACAAATTGATTGGCGGCCTTTTGAGCCAGAGAAGCCGTATCACTAGCGAAAGTAGAGATCTGCATATAACCAATATTGCCACTAAGGATTTTGGTGGTAACGCTGGGCAAATTAATATTCTGCCTGGTTATAGTAAAGCTGAGCTGGGAAGAACCGCGAATAATACCCAAGGTTACTTTGGTCCCAGCCTGACCTCTTATTTTAGCTGCGGCTTGTTCGGCCGTCATTCCGGAAGTTGAAGTACCGTTAATGGTAGCTATCACGTCGTTGGGTTCTAGCCCTGCTTTAGCCGCTGGAGAACCGCTAATCGGAGCCATAATTTCTACTTCACCGCTACTGTTTTGGGTTAACTCAGCGCCTATGCCACTAAAGGTATTGTTAAGCTCGTCATTAAAAGCCTTGGCCTCGCTAGCTGTAAAGTATTCAGTATACGGATCACCGGGTGCTTGAGCCAGACCATGCTTGATGCCATTTAATAGTTCTGTCTCGGTTAAGTGCCCGTCGTAATTATTTTTTAAAGCCTGATATACGGCATTGACTGATGAATAATTGAGTTGATTGGGTAGTGAATTATTTAGAGAACTTAAGTTATTGGCATTAAAATTAATCCGGCCATCTCCTATAGCAATACCTAGTAAAAACACCACAATTACAACGACTGCATTCCTAATCAAATAAATGGTTTTAGATTTTGGCACAAAAACATGCAAAAGCAATAACTTGATTTTCCTCATTGACATCTATTATAGCAGACAAAAAGCTTAAGAATTAATTAAAATGGATGTAATAGAGTCCACCACGATTAGCGTAACTACTGGGCGCAAAAGTTCTTTGGTCAAAAGTACCATTATAGTTTTCGTTGTACTCATCAACTGTGATGCTGTCCGGACCATTGACGGCAACCACATACATGGCATGACCAACATCGCCAGGAACGTTATAGTCACGATTACGAATGGCAATTGCCCCAACTGCTGGCGTCTGATTAACTGTGTAGCCAGCTGCTTCGGCTGAGGCTATCCACTGATAAGCATCACCCCAATTACTAGTCGATACACCGTATTTTGTGTAAGCCATATAAGCGGTGTAGCTAACACATTCACGATTTTCCATATGCCAATTATCTTCTGAACTATCTTGAGGATAATTACAGCCCCAATACTTATTAAAGCCATCTCCTGGATAGTAAGGATCGAGTGCCTGTGCTGGGTAGCCGCCGCCGCAAACACCGCTAGACACAACTGATGTAGTACCGGCGCTATTTAAAGCAGTCAGCTGAGCAGTTAACTGGGAAATATTTGAATTATCTGTGGCAATTTGGGCGTTATAGGCCGCTTGTTGTGCCTGATTATAGCTGAGCAGTTGTTGTTGTTGATTCTCAGCACTAGTTAACTGTACGTTTTGAGTTTGCTCAGTCGATATTAAACCGGCCACTTGGAGTTTTTGAGATTGTAATTGCTTCTGAAGACCATTGATCTGCTGAATGATGGCGTTAAGCTCGCTTTGGACAACTGACTGATACTCCTGCTTATCCACAAAAGAACTTAAATTACTACTGGTGGCCAATTCTTCAAGTGTTGTCATCTGACCGTCTACGTACATAGTTTTAATATCGTCAGCTAAAACCGCTTTTTTGTTGGCAATTTCTTGTTCGTTAGCCGTAATTTGCTGCTGCAAGGCTGCCTGTTTAGCCTGATTAGCGCTTAATTGTTGTTGAACAGAGGCAATTTGTGCCCCCAAGGAGTTAATCGTATTTTGATAACTTTGAATACGACTTGACAAACTATTAACATACTGTTGAGCTTGAGTATTTTGATTATTTAAATTATTAATTTGAGCCTGACAGTCAGACACACTACTACAACTGACGGCGTGGACTAATTTAGACCCCAGACCACTGATGGCCATGACGATTAAAAGCAAAACCAGTACTAAAGTAGGTGACTTTCTGACTCGAGCATATAGCTTATTTCGCTTAAAAGGTTTTTTCATAATGTTTTTTGATGTTTGTTTATTTTGAAGAAGTCTAGTCTTAACTATACCACTAATGTTCAAGTTGTACCACCCTTTCTTGTTAAATTAATCGGTTAAGCTTTAAATTTAACCTATTTTTTAAAGAGTCTTTAATAAAAGTCTTATTAGTTTAGTTATTGTTTATAATTATTTCGTTTTAAATTTAAGATAGCGGTGGGTTGCAATGGTTGAAGAAACCGCACCTAATACTATACCAATAATCAGCTGCATCGCCAAGAGTCGCCAGAAATGATTATCAAAATACTGATTAGCATAATTAATATCGAGCAGCCCAAGCGCACTAGCTTGGAGCGTACTGCTGGTTGTCACAAAAACCAAATTTATAATTAGTACCGATAAGGCGGCTGAGACAACGCCATAGATAGAACTCTCAATAATGAATGGTCCTCTTATATAATGCGTCGAGGCTCCTAGTAAACGCATAATTTGAATTTCATCACGGCGGTTAAATATGGCCATCTGGATAGTGTTAAAAATGATTAAAGCGCATATGACTACAAACACAACAATTGCTACCACCCCAACTTCTCTTAGCACATTAGTAGCATGAGTAATTCTATTGATGGCAACTTCTTGCTTACCGCTATAACTGGGTGGTGCCGATTGCATATTAGCAATGGTAGGTTGGATTAAGAAAGACTTAATGTTGCCTATGTTATTTAAGTTTTTTGGACGAATCAAAATAGTCGCCGGTAAAGGATTGGCTGTTTCGCCAATTGCCGTCACTAATTCTTGGTTACCGGCATTCTGTTGTTCGTACTGAGCTAAGACTTGCGACTTATTTAAGTATTGAATGCTTTTAACGTCAGGTAAAGCCTTTATTTCGGTAAGTAATTGATTGGTTTGAGGTTGATTAACCGAGTCTTTTAAAAAAACTGACACGTCAATTTTATTGGTGATCTGAGAAATGGTGTTTTTGAATGTAGCATTAGTTATAACCGAGAATAAAACTATTGATAAAGTTACGACCATTACAGCCATAGCGGCTACGGCCAGACTAAAATTTCGTAGGAAATTAACAAAACCGGTACGAATAATTCGTCTAAGTGTTCTTAGTTTTCTTTTCATGTCCTATATTGTACCCAGCATTAGCTTTGTCACTAACAATTTTACCGTCACGAATGGTTATAACCCGTCTTTTTAATTTATTAACTATTTCCTGATTATGCGTGGTTAATAGCACAGTCGTGCCATAGCGATTAATTTTTTCTAAAATCTTAATAATATCCCAAGCATATTTAGGGTCAAGATTGCCCGTCGGCTCGTCGGCTACTAAGATTCTAGGTTGACGCACAATAGCTCTAGCAATAGCCACTCGCTGTCTTTCACCGCCTGATAGTTGACGTGGCATTGACTTTTCTTTACCTTTTAAATTGACGATGTCTAGAACTCTAGGAACAGTATTTTTAATTTCCTTGTTACTGGCTCCGGCAATCTCAAGCGCATAAGCAACATTTTCAAAGACAGTTTTGTTAGGTAAAAGTTTAAAATCCTGAAAAACAACTCCGATTTTACGTCTCAGCATAGGAATATCTTTGTCTTTGAGCTTGTCGTAATCAATCCCGCCAACAATAATTTTGCCCGAAGTCGGTTTCTCTTCTCTAGTTAAAAGTTTTAGCAAAGTTGTTTTACCGGCACCCGATTGGCCAATCACTATCACAAACTCTTTAGGATCAACATGTATGCTAATTCTATCCAAAGCTACTTGGTTTTCAGCACGTGCATATTTCTTGGTTACCCGATCCAGCAAAATCATCGCTGTCTATTATAGCACAAGCACTAAAGCTTCTAACTGCGATGAGTTTGCTCGCCAGATAAACTAAATTCTAAATAAGCCTCAATAAAACCGTTCAAATTACCGGCTAGGACAGACTCAGGGTCACTCGATTCGTATTTAGTTCTTAGATCTTTAACCTGCTTATAGGGGTGAAGTACATAGCTTCTAATTTGATTGCCCCATTCAGCCGATAAATTAGGTCCTTTTAGCTCGCCTAACTTTTTTTGATGTTGGTCTAGTTGTAGCTTTGCTAGTTTGGACCTAAGCACAGTCATAGCCAATTGCTTATTTTGAAGTTGGGAGCGTTCATTTTGTATAGCTACCGTAATACCTGTCGGTATATGAGTAATCCTGACTGCAGAATCGGTTGTATTGACACTTTGGCCGCCATGACCACCACTTCTGTAGACATCGATTTTTAAATCCTTGTCGTCGATGTCAACTTCATCGTCTGTATCTATTTTTGGCACTACTTCAACTTTAGCAAAACTTGTCTGCCTTAAGTTGTCGGCATTATATGGACTTAATCTTACCAAACGATGAACACCGTACTCGCTTTTCATTTGCCCATAAACATACTCGCCTTCGATTGCTAATGTCACACTTTTAAGCCCAGCTTCTTCACCTAATGATTCTTCAATCATCTGGGTCTGCCAGCCCTTAGTTTCGGCGAACCTGACATACATTCTAAGTAACATTTGTGCCCAATCCTGGGCATCGGTACCGCCGGCTCCGGCAAAGATACTAACTAGTGCATTATGGTCATCATATGGGCCGTTATATTTTAAAGTGGACTTTAAGTCGGCTAGGCTTAATTCAATTAAATCAACCTGATGGGACAATTCATTAGCTAGAGACTTATCATTAAGGGACAACATCTCCTCGACTTCTTTTAACTGAGCCATAACAGATTGCCATGGTTTAAGTTTAGCTTCTAGTTTAGCTATTTGCTTCATCACTGTTTGAGCTGAGTTAGAATCTTGCCAGAAATTATCTGCCTGGCTTTTTTGCTGCAGTACTAATAGTTTTGAGCTGTCTTTAGCTAAAGCTAAACGGCTATATATATTATCTAGATCGGCTCTTAATGCTAAAACTCGTTTTTTTAGTTCCATTAAAATCAAGTATAGCAGCTACTGATTAATCATCACCTTAGCTTAAAGGAGTAATAGCCGGCTGGATCCATAGCGGCTCCAGTTGATTGCTGAGTTCACCAACAAAGTCTTCGCCACAGTTGCCTAAAACACCAAGTCCCCAAATACCATCACTAAACATTGCTTGAGCAACATCAATGATTTGTTGGCGAGTAACATTTTTAATTCTGTCTGGAATCCGACTATAATCCTCGACAACATCGTCAAAAAAATAGCGGCCAACATACCCAGAAGCTGTACCGTTGACTGTTTGGGCACTTCTCTGAAACCGACCTAGAGCATACTGCTTAGTCGCCTTAATCTCAGCTAAACTAATCTTTCCTTCAAGCACCATTCTTAATTCATCAACCATAATCTTAAGTAGTTCTCTGGCGTTCTTGTCTGATACTTGAGCGCCAAACCACCAATTACTTGAATCTCTAGTAAAACTAAGGCCCGAGCTCATACTATAAACTAAACCTTTCTCTCTGGCTGTTCCTAAAATTCTAGAATAGAGCGTCTCAGTTAGCATGGTATTAACTAAATCAAGAGCATCATTTTCCGGGTCTGTTAAACGACGCTTTAAAAAGGTATCTAAGTAAAAATAAAGGGTTTCAACCGTCTCATTGGCTATATAGACTGGTCTTATAAACCGTTTTGGCTGTTCCTTAGGTAATTCAAACCGTGTTTCGCCAGTTGGCAGCTCGGTCATTTCTAGTAATTTAACTAAGGTTTTAGCTTTATTCGTTAAATTACCGGCAATCACAAACCTCATATTCTTTAAATGATGGGTTCGTTTATAGTGATCTTTTAAGTCTTTAATCTTAACATTATCCATTAAGGTCAGTCGCTCCGTGTCAGACTTAGAGATTAAGCCAAAGTTACTACGCATTTCTAGACTAAGACGCCTAAAATGATCGTTGCTCCTGGCAGCCATCTCCTCTTGGACATTGCCAAACTCGGCCTCAAATTCTTCTTCCAGAAAAAGTGGTTTAGAGATAGCTATTAACATTAACCCTAAAACTCGATCCCACTCAAAATCAGCACATTCAGCCTCATAAGAAATGTCGTAAACGTTGGTTGTGGCGTTAGAGTATGCCCCGTTTTTCTCCAGCTCCGCTTGAAAATCTCGGGCTTTCGGGATCAATTCATTGGCCCCAAGTAAAACATGCTCCATCAAATGCGGAACTTCCCATTTTTTTTCATCAACAAGATACTCGCCTGCTCTAAAATTAAAATCAAAAGTCATCACACTAGCATCGGGAATATCTATTAAAAGTCCTTTGGCGCCATTTTTAAGAACCAATTCACTGACCGTATGCTTCATCATTTCTTGCGCCTTTTAGCAGCAGTTTTTCTTTTCCGTTCTTTTTTACGAGCCTCTTTTATGGTTTTAGTTTGTTTCTTTTTAGGTAGTGAATTAGCTTTAGGCTTAAAGTCTGTCTCGCTAAACTCTGCCTCACCTTCTATGATTTGAGAAGCATTACTAACCGAGCCTCTAGCCGCCATAGTTAGCTCAGTATCAATCACACGGTCAAGATCAGCCTGAGAAATAGGCTCTGCATGATATAAGTTAGCCAAGACATCGTGACGCAGTGCATTTTGCAGCTCGTCAAACAATAGTTGACCGCGACGACGGTATTCGACTAAGGGATCTTGCTGGCCAACACTCATCCAATGGATGCCTTCTCTTAGATGATCCATGTTTTCAAGATGTTGCATCCACAGATCATCTAGTACTTGAAGGTAGATGTCTCTTTCAATCTTATGTAAAATATCTACCCCAAAACTTTGGCTTTTGTTTTTATAAAGCGACAAAGCTTCGTCTTTTAAGATTGTCTCAAATTTATCAGCATCAGTCTCAAATAATTTATCTAGAGTTTTCTCATCAAAATTAAAAGTAGAACGTACAATATCTTCGAAAGCTTCGGTAGTAGCCTCAGGTGACAATACTAATCTTCGACACTCTTCCTCAATAAAGATCTTGATACGCTTACTAATGTCGACCGATTTTAGAATTTCCTTACGCATGGCGTAAACAGCCTTACGATGTCGATTCATGACATCGTCATATTGAACAACATTTTTACGTTGGTCAAAATGAAAACCCTCAACCTTCTTTTGGGCACCTTCTAGACTACGACTGATCATGCGATTTTCAATCGGCATATCGTCGTCAACTTTTAATCGACCCATGACTGACTTAATTCGGTCACCGCCAAATATACGCATTAAATCATCTTCAGTGCTAACAAAGAACTGGGTTACACCGGGGTCACCTTGACGTCCGGATCGACCGCGCAACTGATTGTCTATGCGTCTCGACTCGTGTCTTTCGCTACCTAGAACAAACAGTCCGCCCAGTTCTTTAACGCCATCACCTAGAACTATATCAGTTCCACGACCGGCTATGTTGGTTGCTAGTGTCACAGCTCCTTTTTCGCCGGCTTTAGCAACAATCGCCGCTTCTTTTTCGTTATTTTTAGCATTAAGTACTTGGTGTGGTACACCAGCTTTAGTAAGTAGACGACCTAAAACTTCATTCTTCTCTATAGAGACTGTACCAATCAAAACCGGTTGTCCTTTAGTGTGAAGAGTTTTAACTTCCTGAATAATCGCTTTAAACTTGGCCGCCTCCGTTCTGTAAATTCGATCACTCTTATCCAGCCTTTTTAGTGGACGATTGGCGGGTACTTCAACAACATCAAGCTTATAGATTTGATGAAACTCCTCAGCCTCGGTCATAGCCGTTCCTGTCATACCAGCTAACTTGTTATATAAACGAAAATAGTTTTGGAAAGAAATTGTAGCTAGAGTCATACTTTCTTGCTGCACCTCTACGCCTTCTTTGGCCTCGATAGCCTGGTGTAAACCTTCGTTATACCTTCTGCCGGGCAACAAACGCCCAGTGAACTCATCAACAATCACAACTTCACCCTCTTTCGTGACAACATAGTCTTTATCTCTTTGAAAAAGAGCTTGGGCTCTTAAGGCCTGCTGCAAGTGATAGATGGTCCTTATATTTTCTCCGCCATATAAGTTATCCAGTCCCAGTATCTTTTCAATTTTTTCGGTACCTTGATCGGTTAAAATGACTGTTTTACGTTTTTCATCGGTTTCGTAATCTTTATCCTTACTGAGTTGTCTGACTACTTTAGCAAATTGCGCATAAGAACTACCACTAGTTACACTCGGGGCACTAATGATTAAAGGCGTCCTGGCTTCATCAATTAAAATTGAGTCAACTTCGTCAACGATGGCAAAATTTAAATCTCTTTGACGTAATTGATCTTCTTCGCGGACCATATTGTCTCTAAGATAATCGAAGCCAAACTCATTATTGGTGCCATAAGTTATATCGGCTGCATAAGCCTCTTGTCTGGAAGTTGGCTTGAGATGCTGCAGTCTAGGATCATCGTGACTTTTGTTAATATAGTCTGGATCATAAATAAAACTTTGGTCGGCTATAATAACCGCAACGCTCATACCCAAGAAACTATAGACTGTACCCATCCAACCGGCATCACGTTGCGCTAAATAATCATTGACTGTTACGACATGAACGCCTTTTTCGCTTAGAGCGTTTAGATATACTGCCAAAGTTGCGACTAAGGTTTTGCCCTCACCTGTCTTCATTTCGGCCACGCTACCTTCGTGTAAGACCATGCCGCCGATTAACTGAACATCAAAGTGACGCTGACCTAGCGTCCTAGTGGCTGCCTCACGGACCAACGCAAAAGCATCTGGTAAAATTTGATCTAGGGTTTGTTTATCCTTCAAGCGTTTTTTTAACTCGTCAGTTTGCTGCTTCAAGGTCTCATCAGACATTTTGGCATATTTATCTGAAAGGTCATTAATTAATTTGACTCGTTTTCGCAAACGTTTAATCGTCTTAGCTTGTGGATCACCTAAAACTTTCTTTAATAAAGTGTGCATGAACCCCTCTCGCAGTACCCTTCCTCAAGTATCAAGGAATGAACTAAAAATAAATAATAATCTAAAGTGACATTATAGACACTTTTAGACAGTAAAACTAGGCCAACAGACTATTTTTTGTTTAAGATACTTTTAGAAAACGCCCCCAGAGATGTCGTTGTTGCTTGGATCGACTGTGTAGTTCTTTATACTTATGCAGTTGCACCTTAAGCTTATCCTCTGCTTGATCAATTGCCCCTTCATAGTTATCGGCCGATTCATTAGCCGTTAAAACTTGGTGCGGTAGATAAAAGACCACCTTACAAATGAACTTACTAGCACCAGCTTTATGATGGCTTAAGCGAACCTCGCCATGTAAGCTTTTTTGAGCATGCCTTGGGACTAACTTGTCTAATCCGCCAATCTTATGATTTATATAATCGAGTACCTTTTTATCACTAACGCCGCTAACTGTAAATTTTTTTAGCATAAACCCTCCAAATTGTCATTATATTGCACTGTTTGGACTGATTTAAATGATATTTATTACAATACTTGACGATTACCTAGATAAGGCACGAGCACGTCCGGTACGCGTATTTTACCGTCATCAGTTTGATAATGCTCAATAATTGCAATTAATGATCTAGCTAGAGCTACTGCCGTACCGTTAAGTGTGTGCAGCATTTCGATTTGGCCATTATCACGCCTAACTCTAATATTAAGATTGCGAGCTTGAAAATCAGTACAATTGGAACAACTGGTTAGCTCACGGTATACCCCATCTGCTTTAGACCAATACTCTAGATCGTACTTTTTGAAGGCCGGAGCACCTAAATCACCGGAGGCAATATTAATAACCCGATATGGTATGCCAATAGATTGCCATAACTCCTCTTCGATACCGCGAATTTTTTCGTGCACCGACTGACTTTGCTCAGGTGTACAAAAAGCATACATTTCAACCTTGTTAAACTGGTGTACCCTAAATAGTCCTCTGGTATGTTTTCCATAAGTACCAGCTTCTTTCCTGTAGCAAGGGCTGTAGCCTACATAAAATAGTGGCAACGACTTTTCGGGAATTATTTCGTCGGCATGATAGCCCGTTAAAGGAGCTTCAGCCGTACCAATAAGTGTCAGATCTTCATTCTCTAGAAAGTATTCGTTACTATCGTCGCTAGTTTTAGGTGCAAAGCCTGCTCCGACGGCTGTCTTAGTATTAACCATATGAGGTACAGTCATGAATAAAAAGCCTTTTTTTATCACGAAATTAATGGCGTATTGTTTGATGGCTTCTTCAAGTAAAGCTGCGTCCCCTTTCAGAAAATAAAATTTACTGCCGGCTACTTTAGCGCCTCTTTCAAAATCTACCCAGTCACGACTAATCATGTAATCTAAGTGGTCTTGGGCACCAGTATCCTGGGCGCCAAATTTAGTTATCTCAAGGCTATCCTTCTCGCCACCAAGCGGCACATCATCGGCAAACACGTTAGGCACCTTCATGAGTAAAATATCGTATTCACGGCTAATTGATTCCAGTTGGTGCTCTAGATTAGTAATTTTATCTCTCAAGTCTCGACCTTGATTTATCTGATCTGGGTTTGGCTTAGTTTTTTTTGTGGCATCGACTAAAGCATTGCGCTGTTGCCTTAAAGCCTCAACCTGCTGCAGTATTTTTTTCTTTTGTTCGTCAAACCCTAACAGCTGATCTATGTCTACGTCATAACCTTTTTGCTTGGCTCTTTCGCTCACCAGTTGACTATTGTTTCTAATAAATTGGATGTCTAACATAATATTTTAATTATAGCCTAAACCCCTAGTTAATGTTTATACCTAAGGCTTTTAAAGATAGCTCGGTCCTATTTTTGGCATAGGTACAAAACTCGCAAGCGCCGCCCATGGCTGCCTCGCCTACCGGAGGCATATCGTCTGAGTCTAAACAGTCTTTAATCGAGTATAGTACACCCTCTATCCAATCTGTTTTGCCCTGATACGGTATTAGTTTGGTAACAAACTGTAAAGTATTATTGAAATTATCAAGATCAAATCTGGCATTAGTGTAGACAAAGTAGCCAATCGGGCTAACCTTGAAACCGTTTTGGCTAAATAGCCATTGATAGATTTCAATTTGACGTTTATAGCTAATTTGCCAATCCGATTCAATACTAACTTCGCTTGATTTAGCGGTAGCTTTATAGTCAACAATGATTAGCTCATTTTGCTGGTTAACCCATACATCGTCTATTGCGCCATAAACATAAAGGTTAGTTGGCTCATGCAGTACACCGATGCCGGTAAAATTATGCCGCCATTTGTTTAAATCATCATGGCTGAATGGGACAGCTTTAATTTGATTATCTTTCATAATTGGATGCGGCTTGCCCTGTTCCCTGTAGTAATCAAACTCTTTTTTAAATAACTCGTCGATGGCTTTGTTGATATTAAACGGAGGGCTAGACGGCCGTGATATTTTAAACTTAGCATCTAGCCAAAAACATCTTGGGCACTGCATAAATAGTTCTATTTTTGAGCGTGATATCTTAAAAGTAGCTTGTTGATTTGAAGCATAAGCTAAAGAACGTTTTCTACCTGCATATTCCATATAATTAAATTATAGCCTGTTTAAGTCTCTTCCAGAATAGCTAGAAGTTCGCTAACGCTTCTAACTACGGCCGTCGGCTTCATTGCCACTAGATCAGCATAGCTAGACAACCCCCAAGCGACTGCCACGCTTTTGACGCCAACAGCTTGGGCGGCCACAATATCCCTAACTTCATCACCTACCATCGTTGCCTGAGCGGCTTTTAAATTATTGTCTCTTAATAATTTGTGTAACATACCCGCCTTGCCAAATATAGCAACGCCTGCATAAACTTCCATAAAATACTGGCGCATCTCGTAATGTTTTAGAAATAAACGAATGTTACGCAGGCTATTGCTACTTAATATAAATAAAACATGCCCTTCAGAATGCAATTTTTTAACTAAATCGGGTATACCATCAAAGACTTTAAGGCTGGAGATTGCCCTGTCCATTTTGCTACGACCCTTAAAATATAGCTTTGGCAGCTTATACCAATCTATGCCTAGTCTTGTAGCTATGACTAATAGTGGCTGGCCCGCTATAGCTAGCTTATCCTGATCGGAAAGCGGCCAACGTTTAGCCTCTTTAGCAATAAATTCTACGAAGTAATCTCGATTGTCGACAATAGTACCGTCAAAGTCAAAAATTATAGCCGCCATTATCTTTTTAAGCTAGATGAATTGCCGTAAGCAAAATTAGAACTAAGACGGCTGATCCCATAATTTTCCGGAAAAAATTAACTCCCTTGATTATTTCTAAGAAGGCCCAGATAGTTAAAGCTAGGATACCTAGCCATTCTAATATGGTTGACAGACTGCCGTTTATAAATAAAGAAGCAAGCGTTAATACCGCCCAGCTAATTAAATATGCATTGGGCGTTTGGCCAATAACAACTTTATTATTTTTATCTTTCCAAAATCGATCCGATAATTTTTTTTGTTTTGTTTTCATAATGGACATATTATACATTAAATAAATTGACGGTCCAATATTTTTGCCATTTGACGCATAAATCTATATGTTTCGTGGCAAATATAGCATATACAGAGTAAACTTACGTTACCAATAAGATTACTTTTAACATGAATGTCTTTAAATCAAAGATTGGCTTAGTCTCTGGTACATCATACGCTGAAGTAATTGCGGCTGTTAGGCGTGAGTATCATGTGATTCAGAAACGAACGCCACGCCGCCAACCATACATAAAGTCTAAATATTTCAGAAAAGATAAGATATTTATAAACCAGTTCTTTGAACATCTAAATCAGAAGAACTCCGCTGACCGATTGAGACGTTTGAAGTTCTTTAGTTCCGCTATAGATGTAATACGCAATTGTCCTATTGCGCCAGTTGCTATGCAGAATCCAAGTAAAGCTGATGAAACATTGTATCGTTATAACGCCATAACTAAAGAAGGTATGTCTTTTGCTGTACAGATACGCGAGAACAAGATATCTAAACGCAAAGACTTTATGTCGGCATTTCCCACAAAATGAAAAAGGCCTTCCGCAAGTGTAGTTCAAAGACTACGGTGCCGAAGGTCTTACTTAAATATTAGCAAAAGTAGTTATTTTGGTCAATGATATGTTAATGCCATATTTTTGCCTTGTAAACTAAGCTAAAGTGGTCTAATTTAAAGATATGGTAAAACAACTTAAACAGTATCTTGATCAGCTAGAGTTAATTTTAACCAGAAAACTTTACACCAACTTTGGCAGTCTATCTATTGATAATCAGAAAAAGTTGGTAAAATTTTTACCATCCATTAGTTTTGCTCTTGGAGCTTTATGCTTAATCGGAGCCTATAGTTTATGGCGAGCCGCTCAATCGTTAAATAGTCTGATCAACTACAGCACAACCAATGGTCATTACTATGGAGTGCCTGCTTTTCAGATTGGGCTGCACAAGAATCTGTTTTTTTGGTTATCTATACTACTTCTGCTTTATGAAGCTTACCTTTTTATAAGAGCAATCAGTTTGGTAAAAAGACACCTGCTAACTGGCTGGAATCTAATTTACTATGCCTTTGTGGTGAATGTTGTCTATGGTATAGCCATGCTCTTTAGTTACTACGGCGGCATAGATACTCTCCTGATACGCTTAGTTGTTTCTTTGGTCTGTCTTTACTACCTGTTTGCAATCAAAGATTATTATCATACAACCGCCAGATCAAGAAAAACAAAAGTTAGTTAGACGGGTTTTCTAGATCGTTAATTTTACCATGATTCAAACCATAATAGTGAGCAATTTCATGCCAAAGTGTATGTCTAATATTACGCTTAAGCTCAGTCTCTGAATTAGACTTCATCTCTAAAGGTTTTTTAAAAAGGGTTATCCTATCCGGTAGCAGCGTTGTCTGTCCTTGTCTCTCGCTGAGAGGCGTACCCTCATATAAGCCCAACAAAGTATGGTACTGATCAAGCTTTAAAGATTGACGCTGTTTAGCATCTGGTTCATCTTGGAATAATATGGCGACATTCCTGATATTTTTAACATGTTCTCCCGGCAGATCCTCTAAAGCTTGGTTAATTAAAGCTTGGAATTTAGCGTTACTAACTCGCATCTTTAGTCTAATTTAATCTCGGGATAAATAGCGCGACTAATTTCGTCCACTTCATAGCGTAGTTGAGGGAATGGCACGCCTTCACGAGCTGTTACTCCTTCAAAAGTCCAAAAAACACGTTCACTATAGCCCCAGCCACATGCTGGTGGCATGCCATACTCCAGCATTTCTATGTAATCTATATCTAACATCATGGCTTCTTCATCTCCGCTATCGCGCATGTTTTGCTGCTGCTTAAAGCGATCTAGTTGATCGATTGGGTCATTTAGCTCACTAAAGCCATTGCCTAGCTCGCTGCCGGCAATAACCGGCTGAAATCTTTGAACAACGTTACTATTATCCGGGCTAGTTTTAGATAAAGGACTAATAAATTTAGGTGTATTGATTAACCAAACTGGTCCGGCTACGTCTTTTCGTATATTTTTCCAAAGTTTATCTATGCCACGAGCTATATTTTCGGTTTTTTCGACTTCGAGATTATTTTTATTTAAAGCGGCCTTAAGCTCATCTATGCTGCAATTATAAACATCCAAATTATAATGCTCCTTTATAACTTCGGCATAATCCCACTGCTGCCATTCTTTAGATAAGTCTATTTCAAAATTAGCTAATTTAAATTTTAAAGTATTAAAGGTCTTCTCAAGCACATAGCGGTACATATCTGTCATGAAAGCCATCCCGTCTTGCCAATCGGCATATGCCCAATACCACTCCATGGCAACATGCTCAGGTAAATGTTCGTCAGAATAATTTTCGTTTCTAAAGCGTGGACCGATATCGTACACTTTTTCAAAGCCCGCTCCCAGTAATCTTTTAAGCGGCAACTCATGCGATATTCTAAGGTAAAAATCTTGATCAAGCGCATCCATATGCGTAACAAAGGGTTTGGCATCAGCCCCTCCAGTTGTGTGTTCTAGGACCGGGATGTTGATTTCGCTAAAGTCGTGGGCGTTTAAGTAATCCCTGGTTGCTTGCCAGAATCTGGATCGGCGGATAAATCTTTGCCTAACGTCAAGATTAACGTTCATGTCGATATAACGTCGCCTTAAGCGCTCTTCTTTATTGGTAAAACCCTCAACACTTAACGGCATTGGCCTTAAGCTTTTAGTTAAGAGCCTAAGGCTACTTGTCTCAATAGAAATTTCACCAGTCTGCGTTTTTATGACCTTACCACTAGCCTCTAAAAAATCACCTCTATCAAGAAGCGGTAGTTCGCTAAAGCCTAATCGACCAGCCTTTGGATCAAGCTGTTTTAGATGTTCAGGGCTTAAAAATAACTGCAGTTGGCCAGTTTGATCTCTGATCACAATAAAGGCGATCTTACCAAATTTTCGGATATTAAGGATTCGCCCAACCACACTAACCGTTTGCCCCTCTAGGGCATCAAAGTTGTCAACGACAGCAGTGATGTTGTGAGACCTACTAGCTGAAGCTGGATAAGGATCAATACCTAATTCTTTCAGCTGGCTCAGTTTGCGTAATCGTTCGTTCCTTAATTCTTTAAGAGTTGCCATCTGTGGGCTTAGTATAAGTGAATAAGCGGCGGTTTACAACCGTTTTAACAGATTAAGGCTTAGCCATCATTAAGGGCGCTAGCTGATATCAACTATCTTAAAGGTAGTTTTATCGCTAACTGTGCTTATTTCAACCGTATCGCCAACCTTTTTACCAAGTAAAACTCGACCGATAGGTGATTCATCAGATATTTTACCACTCAGTGGATCGGCTTCTACCGTACCTACTACCTGAAACTGTTTGGTCTTACCATCGCTTTTTAGCTTAACGGTTGAACCTAGTTGAACTTTGGTATCACCCTTAGGTTTTTTAATAATCTCCACGCTTTGCAAGATATTTTCTATTTCACTGATTCTAGTCTCATTGCGCTCTTGTTCTTCACGAGCCGTCTGATATTCCGCATTCTCGGCTAAATCACCCTGCTCTCTGGCGCTTTTGATAGCGTCAGCTATAGCTGCCCGTTTATCGATCAAGGTCTTCAGTTCGGTCTCAAGCTCGGTTACACCCATCCTGGTTAATCTGTACATCTTTTTCACGGCAATCTACTCCTTATATCACTAGGTGATTTGTAATTGTCCTAGACCCTTACTTTCACTTAAAAAATCTGATTTTATTATAGCAATTTATTTTTTAACTTTCTAGAATACTAACCAGCTCTGCTTCATTAATAATTTTAGCTTCGCTATCCGTTCTTTTCTTCCACTCCAGAGTATTATTGGCTAGGCCTTTATCGCTTACGACTACTCTGTGGGGGATACCTAGAAGATCAGCGTCTTTAAGCATTTCGCCGACTCTTAGGTCACGGTCATCATATATTACCTCAATTTTTGAGTCAGTCAAGAGTTTATACAGCTTATCGGCCTTTTTTGTTAATTCATCGCTATGCCCGATTCTGATTAAATGAACTTTATATGGGGCGATGGCTTCAGGCCAAACTAGACCTTTTTGATCGGCAAAAAGCTCAGTTATAACCCCAATTAGTCTAGTTATACCGATGCCATAACTGCCAATGACCACGTATTGCTTGTCGCCTGATTTGGAAGTGTAGCTTAGGTCGAGTTGTTCACTCTTAACTGTACCAAAGCTAAATATATTACCTACCTCCGAAGCCTTAAGCTGCTCCATATCGGCTCGATTAAGTTTAAGATGCTTAATCACTTCGTCGTTATAGACTTCTTGATTGATAGCTAAACGTTTTTCCCGGTTTAGATAAATCACGTCCTCCCCAGCCGGCGTCAAAGTTTGAAATTCATGGCTAAACTTAGTAAAAGCTCCGCCCGACGCATAAGTTAAAAAGGTTTTATCACCAATACCTATTCTTTCAAAAATTCTGAGATAAGCTTCAATGACCGAATCGTAAAAAGCCTGATGTTGTTTTTCGTCCAGAGAATATGAATAAAGATCCTTCATCACAAATTCTCGACCCCTCATTATGCCGCTTTTGGCGCGTACTTCGTTTCTTAGCTTAGTCTGAAACTGATAAACATTTATTGGCAAGTCACGGTAACTGCTGATGTAGTTTCTCATCATGTCGGTTATAGGTTCTTCGTGAGACCAAGCTAGCCCAAGCTCGCTACCGTTTTGTAACTTAGTTTTAAACCAAACATCAACTTTGGCCTCATCCCATCGATCCGTTATTTGCCATAAGTCTGAACGTTGCAGATTAGTCATGATCAGCTCTTGGCCACCTATGGCGTTCATTTCTTCCCTTACAATCCGTTTAATGTTTTCTTGAACTTTAAGCCCTAAAGGTAAATAAGCATAGACTCCGGCCATTTCCTTATATATATAGCCGGCTCGAATTAGAAGCTGTGCATTAAGCGCTTGCTCGTCAGCAGGGGCTGAATGAAGAGTTTTGGTAAAAAGTTTTGAAAGTCTCATGAATGATCACAATTATACAAGCTAGAGTTGATGCAGCGCAAATAGAGCTATAAAGGCAATTAAATTTTTTAAGGCATGCAAGGTCATACTGGCATATAGCCCCCCGGTTTTTTCTCTTAAATAAACTAGGACTAAGCTTAATGAAAAGGTATCAATAGCCGCGATATAGAGTGGACCGGCAGAACCACCTTCCGGTAAATGACCGGCCGCAAATAACAAACTGGTGATAATCGCAGCTAGCCACATTTTCATTTTTTTCCTTAAATTTGAATAAATTAAACCTCTGAAGATTATTTCTTCAGCAATTGGCGGCAGGATCACTAAAGCAATGAAGGTTAAAATTATATTGCCAGCACCGCTAGCACCCGTAAACCCGATCTGCTGTTTTTCGTTTACATTTAAATGCGGCGCTAGTTGAATAACAATATTGACTAACACAAAATAAATCACAAAGTAAGCCGGTAAGCCAATCAACCCAAAAATAGGATCAGTCCAAGCCGGTCTTCTAAGACCGATACTGGAGAGACCTCGTTTAGTTTTCTTCAGGAAGAAGATAATAACGCCAACAGCTATAGTCTCTGCTAATAAGACAAATATAAATTGGGCAAAAATAGAATTAGTTAACCAACTATTACCCTGCGCTACTGACCAATGTCTGATTAACGGATAAAGCGATATGATAAAACCAGCTATAAGCTGTGAACCAAAAAGAGCGACGATGCCTAGAAATACAGTTAAGACCACGTCTATCCAGCTGGCTTTGGGTCTAGTGGGATTAGAGGAATCTATGGACATCAGAAATCGATATTAGTATTAATAAACCAAATAACACAGCCATGCTGCTAGCAATAATTATTTCTTCAGCTTTAGCACTTAACGGTTTTTTAATGGCTCTAGTAAAAAGCGTTAACCATAATCTGCCGCCATCTAAGGCCGGTATCGGTAAAACATTCATAATAGCTAGGGTTAAAGAAATTACTGCTATAAGAAATAGCATGAAATCAAAACCTAGACTGGCACTATCTTTAAGGATCACAAATATACCAATTGGCCCAGCGACTTGAGAAGTGGCCGAACATTGTCCATTAGCTGTTGCTACCGCATTGCCAGTTACAGCACCAGCGATTAAGCTACCTAATCCACCAAGAGCATGTCCTAGCCCCTGGAAAGTTAAGGCCGTAGCTTGGACACTAAAGCCAGCCGCGTTGACTGGTGCCGACCAAGTTGAACGCTCTAGGGAATACTGGCTAAGCTCAACTCCCAAATAACCTTTCGGAGGAGCTATATTAACGCAGTTCAATTTAGTATGATTCAGCTTGTTAATATAGCTCTGCTGACTAGCCGTCACGATCGAGCTAGGTAAAAGCACGGTAGTTGCCAGCAAGTTTTTACCACTCCTCTTAAAATAGACATTAACTTTATCACCAGCCAAGTGTTTAGTTAAAGATTGCACACTAGTAATACTACTAACCTTGGTAGGTTTTTGACCGACTTTACCGATAGCCGTAATTTCATCGTTAGATTTAAGCCCTGCCTTAGCTGCTGGCGAACCTTTCTCGACGCTACCAATTAAAACTTTCTGGCTGAAAGTTTTAGTATTGCTTGATATCTTAAACTGGTTTGGCACAACGCTAGGCATACCAATAACCCCTAGGATCGTAAATAGTATAAAGGCCGTGACTAGATTCATTGTCACACCAGCTAGCATAATCTTAGCCTTAACCCATAAACTGGCTGCTCCGTAAGAGCCCTTGGCGGTATCACTATCGTGTTCGCCTTTAAGCTTTACAAAACCGCCCAGCGGCAAAAGGTTAATTGAGAAAATCCAACCGGCTTTAGTCTTACGGTGATACAGGCGTGGTGGGAAAAATATACCAAACTCTTCAACGTCTACCCCATTACGGCGTGCCACAATAAAGTGTCCAAATTCATGGACAACTATCAACCCTATAAATAGGATGATCCCTATGATCAGAATTACAACTGGCATTACTTATATTGTACCAAAGCTAACGTTTATTGCTGGGTATAAGCTTAAATTATTAACCAAACATCAACATTTAATAAAGCTAGTCAGATGTTTAGGTTAGTTTTTGAAGAACTATATCTTAAGAATGTCGCTTTCTTTAGCTTTAGCCATAGATTCAAGCTTGGCTCTAACTTTTACTATATTATCCTCTATTTGGCTGATTAATCTTTTTGCCTCGTCTTCACTTATAGCTTTAGAGTTTTTAGATTTGTTAATAAAATCTATCGCTTCATGACGGTTATTACGCAAAACTATCATTGCCTCCTCTTGTTTTTGACCAATTTGCTTAGCTAGCTCTTTACGCCTTTCCTCAGTCAGTGGAGGCACGACTATTCTAACAACTCGACCATCGTCGGAAGGATTAAAGCCCAAGCTGGCATCATTCCTGATAGCTGCAGCAATAGCCCCCAGATTAGTCGGGTCAAAAGGAGTTACTTGAATTAATTGAGCCTCAGGCGCAGTTACTGAAGCTAATTGTTTAAGCGGCATTAGGCTGCCGTAAGCTTCAACTTTGACTCCGTCAAGCATAGTGGCACTGGCTCTGCCGGTCCTTAAAGTGTTTAAACTCTCGTTTAGTTTATCGATGACTTGATCGTTTTTCAAGATGGTTTTGCTGACGACGTTATCTAAATTCATATTGTTATTATAAAGTAATTTAAGCTTTTTATTAGTTTATTTCACCAACCGCCATTCGCTCAAATCGCCTAACAACTATATTTTCACCTAAACGGGCCGCATGATCCTTCACCAGATCAGCTACTGTTTGATCGGGATTTTTAACAAACGGTTGGTCAAGTAAACAACGCTCACTAAAATATTTACTAATTTGCCCTTCGACAATTTTCGAGGTAATCTCGGCCGATTTCTTATTGTCTTGCGCCGCTTCAAGAAACTGCTTTTCAATTTTAAGTTTATCTTCTTTAGGGATAGATTCTTGATTAAGATAAGCTGGGTTCATGGCAGCAATATGCATACTCAGGTCTTTAACTAAGTCTTTAAATAGGTCGTTTCTAGCCACAAAATCTGTCTCGCAATTAACTTCAACTAAAACACCGATGCGATTGTCATGATTATAGGTACCAATAACACCAGCCCTGGCTTCTCTTTCACCACGCTTTTCGGCTTTGGTTAAGCCTTTTTTGCGCATTGCCTCTAGAGCAGCATCATAATCACCATTGGTTTCTTCTAGGGCCCTTTTTGCGTCTGTTAGCCCAACTCCAGTTAAATTTTTTAGTCTTTTTACATCTTCAATATTGACGGCCATACATACTCCTTATTTAGTTAATTTCTCTTTGTCTAAACTTTTTGTTTTAGCTTTACCCTGGTTGTAGGCTTGTTGTAGGTAATTCAGCATTAGCTGTATCGTTTTAATAGCATCATCGTTAGACGGTATAGGGTAATTAACCAGGCTAGGATCTGCGTTAGTATCGACTAAGGCAATGATTGGCGTGCCAACCTTATGTGCTTCTTTAACGGCATTAGCATCATGGGTAATATCTACTATAAAGATTGCTCCAGGTTTTTTATTGAGACTTTTGATGCCGCCATATAGGTTATTAAGTTGATCAATTTCTTCTTGAAAACGCTGAACTTCGAGCTTTGAATATTTATTGGCTAGTTCACCGCTAGCCATTCTGTTCTCAAGATTTTGTAAGTACTGAACTCGTTTACCTATAGTGTTCCAGTTAGTTAGCATACCGCCCAACCAACGTTCTGTAACATAGGGCATATTCATAGCCTGGGCGGTTTGTTTAACCAAATCCTGGGCCTGTCTTTTAGTACCGACTAAAAGTATTTGTTTATCGTCTGCAGCAATTTTTTGGACAAAAGCAAGCGCTTTTTCTAAACCATTAACCGTTTTAGTTAAATCTATAATATGTGTGTCGTTGCGCTTGGAATGAATATACGGCGCCATCTTGGGATGCCAACGTTCAGTTTTGTGGCCAAAGTGTGCTCCAGCCGCTAATAATTCTTTAATATCTACTTCAGAAGTAGCCATCTTAGTCCTTTCTCTTCAATTAGACGCCTTGGGTATTGGCTAAGAACCAACGCCTAGGAGGATTAATCTCTAATCTGCTTAATTAATACTAATGCAAGCTTAACAGATTGGCCTGATTAATTCAAGCGGCAATAGCTAAATGAGGTTCGGTTAGGCGCTTACTTTCTAAGGCCTGCATGGAGTTATCATTACTTGTTTCTCTGGGACCTCTTAAATAAGCAGACATAGCCAACAATGGACCACCATTATCATAATCCTCTAGCTGTACAGAAGTTCTAACATTAAACCAATAACCATCACCCACACAAAGGTCAAGCTCTCTGCTTGCTTGTTCTGTTGAACCTGAGCCCCCTAATAATACAATTTTACCTATATGTAGTGGCTTTTCAGAATTTGGCTTAACTTCCTTTAGCGCAGTAACTCGTGCCGGCCTTTTAAGAGCCCCCTTGCCCTCAACCAATCTATTCAAAGAAAACATAGCTATATAAATTCCGTTGACCGTAATTTTATCTCCCTGAAGCCGACCATCTTCAAACAACATATACTCATACCGATCAATTAGACTAGTCTCAAGTGCACTCATGAACTATAATATATAACCGATTTTCAAGATTAATCAAGCATAAGGATTTAGCTTTTATGAATTGCCAGTAAAGTCATCATAGCGGCAGAAGCCAGCCAATTAGCCAAAATAAACAGCGTTGCTACCCAAATTATATTAATATCTTTAAGACCAACTATGAACGAAAATACCAAATAGCCAATAAAAGGTATGTAGGTTAACCAACCATATTTATTAGCCGGTAAATAGCTGCCCCTGGTCTTGTAGAACCAAGCTTTTCTATTAATTTTTGATTTTTTAGCCATAATCCAAATATACCATATCAGGCAATAACTTTCCGGGGTCTAAGTTCAAACTAAAATCCGAACACTACCACAGAAAGATAGAATGTATGGATGGAGACTAATTAAGGACTGTAAGGTGAATCAGAAGCTAATCTAGCTAAATGCCCTAGTCCTGCATATAAACTTGTCCTTTGGGCTTGAGTGTCAGTATTGTGTAAGTAGTATGCGGAATATCCAGCCTCATTAAGTCCATCTATAACATCACCATCTGGGTCTGGTCCCGAGCATGCACAATCTCCCATGACCTGCAGGTGGATATCTCCTGCTCTGGTTAAGCCAGAATTAAAGCCCCAAAGACTTGTCGATCTCTTGCTTAGCTTTTTGGTTAGTTTAGGTACAAACTTTTTATAGACTGATGCCATAACGAGATAAGTTTCACTAACAGCAACTTGATTTGTCTTTACCCAATCATGTAGTTTCGGCCCTCCAATAATTCTTGACATGCTTGTTAAAAGAGCAGGATGGTCGGGCATTTCTTCTACTGGGATGCCCTCATAGTCTATCCCGAAATCAAATGGGGTAAAGGTATAAGGATCAAATTCTAAAACAGGGATGGCTAACGAGCCAATATTAAAGTTAGCTTCTTCTTCAATATACTTAAATGGGTGGGTATCAGATCTCTCGCCATTGCGAGCTAAATATTCGTAATATTGTGGTAGCTGAGACATATATTTAGTCCGGAAACTTATTTATATCTATATCTAAAGCCTTGGATAATTTTTTAAGTGAAGAAAAAGTTGATTTTTGTGTGTCTCGTTCGATCCGAGCGATGGAATTAGGTGTTAAGCCAGTCTTCTTGTTTAACTCTAATTGGGTTAGGTTGTTCTTAAGTCTGGCTTCTTTTATTATTTCTCCGGCTGTTTTCATAATGTGATTCTACTACACCATTGGCAAAATCAGCCATTTGTTTTAATGTTGGTATATGTGTGGTATCCAAAAATAGTTCCATACTTTTTCATGCTGCCACACAACCTAAAAGTTCAGCATCTTTTTGCGTTGGACAAGAGTCCCTGTTGACCAACTTTAGTACTCTGTTGTATACTAGTAATTCTTATGAAGCAAGCATTACACCCCACTGATTATAATTTAGTTGTCTACGAAGACCTTAATAACGGTGTTCGTTTTCTAACACGCTCAACCGCCAAGAGCGAAGAAACAGTCGTCTGGGAAGACGGCAAATCTTACCCGCTAGTTAAGGTACATATCACCAGCGCTTCTCACCCTTTCTTTACCGGTGAAGAAAGAATCCTAGACATCGAAGGACGCGTCGATAAATTTAAAGCTAGGGCTGCTGCTGGTAAAGCTGCTCAAGAAAAACGGGCTGCTGCAGCTCAAAAACAAGCCAACCGTAAAGTAGCTAAAGACGCAAAAGCTTTGGCTAAAGCCAGTTAGTCATAAACCTAGCTTAATCATTTGTTTTAGTTCTTGGCTTTACTTATATAATAGGACAGAGATCATATATGGACCAAAAAGAAGAAGAATTACGCCGTGAGCTAACTGAACTTGAGAACAAACTGCGAGATCCTAATATTTACAGCAGTACAGATTATCCTTCATTAGCTAAACGTCAAAGTGAGTTAAGTAATATCTTGGATTTATTTAGTCAAAGAAAAAAGCTATATCAGGATAAAGCCTCCTCTGAGCAACTAATCAATAATTCAGATCCTGAAATTCAAGAACTGGCTAGTCAAGAGCTAGCTAACTTAAATCAACAAATTGCCGAAAACGACAATCTACTACTTAAAAAACTAACGCCAGAGGACCCCAATAATAGTCGCAACGTTATTATTGAGATCAGAGCTGCTGCTGGTGGTGACGAATCCAGTCTTTTTGCCGGTGAACTGTATCGCATGTATAATCGCTGGGCAGAAAGCCATGGCTATAAGATTGAGCTTCTTAGCGAATCACCAAATGAAGTTGGCGGCTTTAAAGAAATTATTTTTGCCGTTAATGGATTAGACGCCTACAAAAACCTAAAGTTTGAAGCTGGTGTTCATCGGGTTCAACGCGTGCCAATTACCGAAAGTCAAGGACGAGTTCATACATCAACAGTCACAGTAGCTGTGTTACCCGAAGCCGAAGAATCAGACGTAGAAATTAACCCTAACGACCTAAGAATCGATGTTTATAGAAGCAGCGGCCATGGCGGCCAGAGTGTCAACACAACTGACTCAGCTGTTCGTATCACTCACTTGCCTAGTGGTTTAGTTGTAGCCAACCAAGACGAAAAGTCACAAATCAAAAATAAAGCAAAGGCTATGAGTATCCTAAGAAGCCGTTTGCTGCAAAATAAGATTGAAGAAGAGCAAAAAGAACTATCTTTAGCTAGACGAAAGTTAATCGGTTCAGGCGATAGATCAGAAAAAATTAGAACCTACAACTTCCCTCAGGACCGTATAACCGACCATCGAATTGGCTATTCAAGGTCCAACATACCAGCAGCACTTAACGGCGAAATAGACGACATAATCGATAAACTACTAGAGACAGAATATCAACTTATTGCTCAAGAAAGTTAAACATGCTTTTAGCTACTTGGCTTAAACAAGCTGAGACTTCATTAAACAAAGCCAATATTGCTACCGCTAGGCTCGACAGCCTAATATTGCTTGAACATTGCCTAAAAATAGATCGGTCGAAACTTTTAGCCAATTTAGACTTAGAAATTAGCCCAAGCAATTTAAAAACATTAAATAATGTACTCAAACGAAGAATTAAGCACGAACCGATATCTTACATAGTCCAAAAGTCCTACTTTTATGGTCGCTCATTTATGGTCAACTCAGCCGTTTTAGAACCTAGACCAGAATCCGAAACGATGATTGAACGCCTCTTAAACTTAGACCTTAAACTACCGAATTTGCGGATCGCTGATATTGGTTGCGGTTGTGGCGCAATAGGCATAACCGCTGCTTTAGAACTTCAAACCAGTGCCGTTGATTTAATCGATATAGATAAAAAGGCCCTAAAAGTGGCTAAAATAAATGTCGAAAAATTTACACTAAACTTAAGCACGATCCACAGTAACTTGTTATCTAATTTGAAAGACAGCTATGGCGTCTTATTATGTAATTTACCTTATGTTCCAGATGATTTTAAGATAAATCTATCAGCAACTCATGAGCCTAAACTAGCCATCTTTGGGGGCAAAGACGGTTTAGATATATATAGACAACTGTTTAGGCAGATTAAACAGTTAGAATCTAAACCGTTGTATATATTAACTGAGTCTTTACCGCCTCAACACCAGGCTATGATGACTCTAGCAGCCAATTATGGCTACAAACTAGTTTTTGAAGATGATTTTATTCAAACCTTTAAGTTAGCTAAAACCATTTAAGGTCAATAGCTTTGTTTGCTATTATTAAAGTTTTCTGATTTAAAATTAAAGACGCATACACTTTTTAGCTACCCGGAGCTTTGCCTAAAGTAGCCGAAATATTAATAGTGTTTTTGCCTCTTAAAACGGTCAAGTTAATAGTATCGCCTGGCATATATTGATCAAGTAATGCGGTCAGGCTATGCTCCTGATTAATATTAGTGCCATTTACGGCAGTTATGATGTCGTTGGTTTGAAGCCCTGCTTGAGCGGCAGGACTACCTGGTATAACCGATGGTTGGCTTGAATTACTACTGGGAGCAATGAAGGCACCATTATTCACACTTAAATTGTATTCACTAGCCACATCAGCTGTTAAAGGAATGTATCTGATGCCTAAGTAAGGAATAGATAATTTACCAGTTTTGAGAACTTGATTAATCAAGCCTTTCACATCATTGATCGGAATCGAAAAGCCAATGTTCTGAGCGCCGCTGGCTGTGGCAACATTAATGCCTATTACCTGACCGTTCATATTTACTAATGGTCCGCCTGAGTTACCTTCGTTAATGGCTGCATCAGTCTGGAATAGGTCATCTAGACCTTCCTGGCTATTACCGGTACTGCTAGTAGCTACCACACTTCTACCATAGCCAGAGATGATGCCGCTAGTGACGGTGTTTTGAAACTGGCCTAAGGCGTTGCCAATAGCCACTACTGAATCACCGACTTGAACTTGTGAAGAATTACCGATAACCGCAGGGGTCAATTTCTGGCCTTCAAGATTATTGACTTTCAAGAAAGCTATATCGAGACTGCTATTTGGGCTAGTCCTACCAATAACTGAAACGTTGTTTAACTGTACGCCATTACTCAGGGTAACACTTACTTTAGTTGTTCTAACTGGTACAACATGACGATTTGTCACAATTAAACCTTGAGAAGTGAGAATTATGCCAGTGCCGGCAGCTTGCTCAGATTCAGGCTGAGCAAAACCAAACAAACCAAAACCACTTAAGCTATTTGATGAAGTTGTGGTAATACTAACATTTACGCTAACTACGCTTGGACCAACCGTCTTAGCAATCTGATTAATTAACTGGCTGGAGCTTGTCACAATCTTTTCTTGCCCGCTTAAGTTAGCATAGGTAACTTGGCCCAAACTACTGGTTTGATATTCAATAACCGCTCCGACATAACCAAAAATTAAAGCTACTAGTATGTAGGCAAAAATGATAGTTTTATGGCCCCAGGTTTTAGGATTTTTAATTTTTTTAAAGTCAGGTTTTTTAAAGCTGATTGCTGGAATAGTCAACGTCAGATTTATGGAGTCTTTTTTACTTTTACTGGCTCGGCTAGAAACGCTGTAAGTATTTGGTTCATTTGTTTTATTGTCTGTCATATTTACCTCCTTTCAATATTAAACAACTTTATTACCCCAACCTGAGAAAATAATTGCAATTCCGACGATTACAATCATGGCTATAATAATTTGTCGCTTAAAAAGCTTACTTAATTTATTCTCATGATCCAAATAATAAAGTGCCGACAAACCATAACCTAAAGCACTTAGGAGTAAGGTTGTTAAAGAAACTCCCCTGTAAAATAATAGCCAGTGACTTAATAGCCATGCCAGTGACGCTCCAAAATATCCCCAGATATAGGCTAGTAACTTATCGTATGGCTCATCGAAAGCTTCTAGGAAATGACGGGCAGCCAGGAAGCAAAATAGGCCAGTTAAAGCCGTCAGTCCATAGATAGGCCCATTTGACCAAATTAAATATAGCGCCATTAGAGCCACTAATTGGCCGATAAAGGCTTGTACCGAAACCATGAAGGTAGAGCTAGCCGGCTTTAGATATACTAGCCATACCGCATATAGAACTACCCATAGCAGCCTAATCAATAGGCTAGTGGAATGATCCATAAATAACACTAAAGACAAACCTACGATTAGGTCTATCGAGTTGGCCCTTATGTTAGCGGCCCAAAATCTAGGTCTTACAGCGAACATACGCCATTTACTTAAAACAATTAGACTGAGTGCCAGCTGAACAAAATGAATTGTCACTAATAGATAAGCTGCTATAGGCAGAATCAGTAAAAAGCTTAAGTGTAATATGTATGAAAAACCGCTAGTTGGCTTTAACTTAAGTAGGATTGGTTTCATTGTTACCTATTATGATAACAAAATCTGCTCCGTCTGTCGGTATCGATTTGTTAATTGGCTTTTTAGAAACTTTAATTTTAAGCTTGTCGCTTAAGAATTGAGCCGTGTAAGGATTACCGCCGTTAACATTATATAAAGTCGTTTTAGTCCAGTTTGCAGTTGGTGCATTAGCAACCCCTATCACATTATAGCCGGCTTGGCTTAATTGATGCCCTAAATGAGTGGCTAAATCAGGCGTATTCGTGCCGTTCATAATAAAGATGCTAGCATCTTCTTTTGACAGGTAAGGATTGGGCAGCTGGCTAGCTATATAACTATGAATGCTAGAGTAATTAAATAGTCCAGCTACTGGTTGGGTTATGGGTAAGCTATTCATACTACTAGCTGTTAGATATTGATTATTAGCTGTTAATAAATGGATTGAGCTAAAGCCATTTACGCTAACCGGAGCTAATAATTGATACAATTTAGCGGCATCGGTCATAGATAGATCGCTAGCCACGTTATTACCTAAAGTGTTGATTATGCGGCTGACTGTCAACGGGTTTGATAAGGTAGTTGAACTAGTCACCTTTGAAAATATAGCCGATAGAACTTGTCTTTGCCTTTGTTGTCGACTTGACTCACTCGTGCTTTGAACAGACGTAACATAGAGCATGGTCTGCTTACCGTTTAAGGTTTGACTGCCTGCAGGCACCAATGTTGGCTGATTATTATTTTGCCAGGCCATAGTCGGATCAACTAAGGCTGAGGGTACATTTAGATTGATACCCCCTAAGACGTTAACCAGTTGTTGTAGGCCCGCAAAATTAATAATGATATTGTAGTTAATTGGCTGGCCCAAGACGTTTGAGACCGTTTGATCGGCTAACTTAAAACCAGCCTCTAGCGTCTGGTTATCTGGGTTAACTGGATTGAGACTACCAGATATACTTTGCTCCCCTCTTGCAAAAGCTTGATTGATAGTCATAGCACCTTCATCATTGGCTACCCACAGATTATTTGGCAGACTAATAAACTTTACGTCGTGATTAATGACATCGATGCTAGCGAATATCATGGTGTTAGTTAAATTAGCCTTCTGGTTATTATTCCCTCCAGCACGTCCCATCAGTAATAGGTTAATTCTGCCGCTTGATTGTCCTTGCAGAAGATGAAGATTCGATAACGGATCGGCCGTTGCGGTACCTCGAAGTACCTTGTGAAGCTTAGAGTAATTTTCCGAAAATAATAAGCCGCCTAGGGTTAGTCCAATTATTAAGACAATGGCTATGCCGGATGTAGTTACCAGACGCAACCGATGCCATTTATTCTTTTTAATAAATTCATTCCAGTGGGCTGGACTTTCTTCTCCGGGTAAGGACATGTCTATAGGTACACGTCGTGCCATGAGTGCTGTATTAATAACAGGACTAGATTGAGCCTTACGCAGTCCCATTTGTCGATTTATATCTCTTTTGATGCCTCTAATAACCAGTCTGGCCAGCGCACTAGAGCTGGGCTGAGCATTTTGAAGACTATCAAAACTATCCCTTTGCACAGGTTGCAGATTCTCAAAGGTGTTAGTGTTTTGTGTTTGGCTTGGTATTTGTGTTCCAGGCCGCTTAAAGCGAAACCTACCCATAACTTAATTACATAAGCATTATATTAATAAGTGTTTAACCTGTCAAAGTTTTATTACTCTTTGTTGTATTTTTTGTATATAACCGCTGTTTATAAAGTTTACGGTCTTATGTTTGAAATTGTATATGCTATAGTAGAAGTTTGTTATGGATAAACCACTAAAAGTTCAGGAAAACGAGACACCTCCTAGTGATACTGCCGATAAGCAGGCTCCAGTAGCACCGCCTTTATGGAGAGAAATTCTGTCTACTATCAGCATTTTAGCGACTGCAGTAGGGGTAGCCATCCTTATTATAGTTTTTGTTTTTAGATCCTATCAGGTAGACGGACCGAGTATGCAAAACACCTTGCATAATGGCGATAAGCTTATCATTTGGAAACTGCCAAGAACTTGGTCTCGTATTACCGGCACACCGTATATTCCTAGTCGAGGCAGCATCATTGTCTTCAATGAATCTGGTCTAAGTGCCTTTGGGCAACAAAACGAAAAACAATTGATTAAAAGAGTGATTGGCTTACCTGGTGATCATTTAGTAATCAAAAATGGCATTAATATGATCTATAACAAAGCTCACCCTCACGGCTTTGACCCCGATAAAACCTTAGGCTACTTCACTAAGAAAGACTTGCCTTATACCTCAGGCAATATCAATATAACGCTTGGGCCTAACCAATTATTTGTTGAAGGTGATAATCGTCCCGATTCACTGGATTCAAGAAGTTTTGGACCAATCAATGCTAATCAGATTATTGGTCGATTAGTTCTTAGAGTCTTCCCTCTAGGAGATGCTAAAGTCTTCTAGACTTTTATGTTATATTTTAATTGATGAATCAACCAAAAAAACAAGCTTTAGGTCACGGCTTCGATAGTTTATTGCCGGAAAATTTTGACAAAAACCTAGTACTTGAGTCAAATGAGCGTATTGAATCGATTGACCTTAAAAACCTAAAACCAAACCCTAATCAGCCGCGTAAGCATTTTGACAACGCCTCTCTCAATGAGTTAGCTGCATCAATCAAACGATATGGTGTAATTCAGCCCTTGATAGTAACGCCTAGACAACATGGTGTATATACCATCATAGCCGGAGAAAGACGGTTTAAAGCAGCCTCGATTGCCAAACTTAAAACCGTTCCAGCGATTGTACGGTCTTCAAAGGCGCTTGAGCAACTAGAAGTTGCTTTAATTGAAAACGTTCAACGGGTTGATCTTAACCCGCTGGAGCAAGCTTTCAGTATTGAACGGCTGCATGATCAATTCTCTTTGCCATACGATACCATTGCCCAACGGCTAGGTAAGGCATCATCGACTGTTCACAACATTGCCCGCCTAACTCAACTACCTGAAGCAGCCAAAGAAGCTCTTACAAGTGGCAAAATTACTGAAGGACATGCTAGGGCAGTTTTGTCATTAAAAGACGATCCTGAACGCCAAAGCTACTTGCTCAATGCCATTATTAGCCTAGGTTGGAACGTACGTCAGGCGGAACGTTTTGTGATTAGTATTAAAGAAGGCATTAAAGAAACTGAAAAAGCTAGCGCTAGAACCGAAACCGAGACTCCAGCAACAAAAAAAGTGAGTCAGAAACTAGGCACAGAAGTTAGAATCAAGCGCATGGCATACGGTGGTCGACTAGAGATAAACTTTAGCTCCGATGAGGAATTGGACCGATTGCTTAGTTACTTCGACTAAAAAGTTCTACTAGGTTCTCTTGATTATTTCTTTAGTAAGAGCTTTGTAGGCTCTGGCTCCCTTGCTCCAGCGATCATGATCATAAATGGTCTTTCCGTAACTTGGAGCTTCTGCCAGCTTAACATTTCTTGGAATAATTGATGTAAATAATGTCTCTTTAAAATAATTTTCTAATTCCTTATAGACCTGATCACTCAGGGCGTTGCGCTTATCAAACATCGTCACTACAACACCCATGATATTTAAGTTAGGGTTGGTGCGTTGTTTAATCATTTGAATGGTACTCAGTAGCTGGCCTAAGCCTTCTAGGGCATAGTACTCAGACTGAACCGGGATTAATACGCTGTCAGCAGCCGTAAGAGCATTAATCGTTAATAGTCCCAGTGCTGGTGGACAGTCTATGATTAGATAGTCATAATCAAGCTGCTTGATAGCCTCAGCTAGTTTAAATTCTCTTTTATCGCTAGCAACCAGTTCGACTTCAGCAGCCGCTAAATCAGAATTTGCCGGTACAAGCCATAAGTTATTAACATAAGTATTAATGGTGGCCTGGTTTATCGTCGTTGCTCCACATAAAACATCATAAGTCGTGCTGAGACTAGCTTTTTCAATACCTAAACCACTAGTCGCATTAGCTTGTGGATCAAGATCTACCAGCAAAACCGACTTATTAGACAAAGCCAGTTGAGCGGCTACATTAATAGCAGTGGTGGTTTTTCCAACCCCTCCCTTTTGATTAACTACAGCAATTACTTTTGACATATTTTATCTAACTACATCAGTATACCATTGATTTAGCTTTGATTCGCCAAGGCTAAATCAACTTAAAAGAGTCATCTTTAGCTATCAAACGTCTAATTTTTTGTTGCTGACTTCTCTCTTTAAGCGATAATTTTTTGAGAAGTCTATCTTCTGGTTGTTTCTTTTTTTTGTTTTGTTTCACTTTAATTCCTTCGTTCTTAAATAAAAAACACCCAAAGGTTGCTTTGAGTGTCTAAAATTTAATCTTATTTAAGTAAAACATGGTTTTATTTATTTTGAGGGCTTCCCTAGTTGAGGGAAGCCCATTTGTTTGTTTGTTTAATTTTACCCTCTGTTTGTTGGTTAGGGCTAAGATCTGCACCTCAGAACTCCAACCCCGTATCTACTAGTATCTATGTTTTTGAAAGGCCTTTCAAGGGTTTTTTGAATAAAATAAATATCCATTTAAAATGTTGCTTTTTTATATATTTTTAACTATTTTTGTTGTATTTGATACAAAAGATATTATTTTTTAAGTATAAACACCGCTGCTACATCAGGATATAAAGCAATTTACATCTTAATATACTGTTGAGTTAATCACAACTTATAAATTTAGCTGCTGTAGTTATCCACACCAAGTTTTATAAAAATTTCAGCCTTAAAATTAACTAACTAATTTTTTTAATTTTTATAAGACTACTGTGTTGTCTGTGGCCACGAGTTTTATGAACTCTTTTTTTGGCCTTATAGCGAATGGATGTCACTTTGTCGGACTGAATATTGGCTTCTAAAATATCTGCAGATACGGCTATCTTATCAAGCTTCGGCGTACCGACTAGGACTGAATCACCATCAATTACTAGTAATGGTTCAAATTTAGCTGTTTTAGAGTCTGTTTTTAAAAGTTCGACTTTTATTTCGTCGCCTTCAGCTACTAAATATTGTTTACTACCTGTTTCAATGACTGCTTTTTTCATAATATCAATTTGTCTCAAAATCTGTTAATTTGACTAAAGTTACCGATAGAGCATACCAAAAAGTAATCAATCTGTAAAGGCTTATAAGCTATATCGTGAGTTATCTAAGATTAGGCTTTGGCTAAAGCTACACTTAAGGCTTTATCTTTATCAAGCTTTATTTCAATAGGTGTCTGATCAGATGGTTGCTTACTTAAAGATACCGCTAGCGTTTCGTGCATAATAATTTTAGTTAAATCCTGATTACTTATGACAGTCTTTAGCTGCTTATTGTTTGAACTCAGATACAAATGAATACGATCATCAACTTGTAGTCCGTTTTGTTTACGCAGTTGTTGAATATGCCTGATAATCTCTCTTGCATAGCCCTCCTGGATTAAAGCTTCACTCAATTTACAGTCAAGCTGGACTACGCTTGATAACGTTTTATCTACAATGACCTGCTTGACATTTAATTCTTCTTTGATGATGTCTAGGTAGTAATCTTCTAGCTCGACC
>DAHWAT010000039.1 GCA_027327085.1 Candidatus Saccharimonadota bacterium | reverse complement strand
CACCAGTATCAAAGCTAGTAATTTAGTCATTAATAGATAATAGCTATATCTAGATTTTAGAGCAAGAATACGGTCTCGTCTTTTAGGGGCATGATCTGGTTGCGGGGGCAGAACTCGAACCAAGTACTATTAATGCTTAAATTTAGGCTCGATTCATCTTGGCTTATATTATGAATTAGCTAAAACACATACACTTGACACTCACTTGTGGTATGGCTATAATGTATAGTATGGCTAATGCATATAGTATAACTTCTAAATATCAGGTTACTCTGCCCAAGGAGGTCCGTAATTTGTTAGGCGTTCAAGCTAAAGATCAATTGAAATTTGAATCAGATGGCAAAAGGGTATACCTAGAAAAAGCCTTGAGTGTTAGTGACGTACAGCATATGAATAAGCGTCTGCTAAGGCAGAGACGTATAAAACCAGCTTCTGACGAAGACATTAAAAATGCCCGTGATAAATACCTTCAAAATGACAAACAATGGTAGCAGTTGATACAAATATATTAGTGCGTTGGCTGGTTAGGGATGATCGACTTCTGGCTGATAAAGCCGATGCGATAATTTATAAGGCTAAGGCTAGTTCTTTACTACTAGACAGACTCATACTTGCAGAGTTTTCATACGTTCTCAAATCAGTATATAAAATGACTAAGCCTGAAATTGTGTTGAACTTACGTATTCTTCTTAGCACAAGTTGTTTTTCAATTATAGATAGAGTCTTGGTGGAGCAAATGGTTGAAAATTATGCTAATGAAACACCACTTTCAATAGAAGACGCTTGGTTACTGACGCTTAAACAAAATAATAAGGTAGCTGGCGTTGCTAGCTTTGACGAATCATTACAACAACGCCTACAATAATATAGATTCTTTAAACAGGTTTTGTACTGCTTTGTTTTACTATCATCATAAAAGTTAATGTCAAAATCTTCATCATTCATTTGACCAATAAGATCATATATAACAAGTGCTGCCGCACTATCTTGCTTATAATTATCCAGCGTAGCAAATTAAGGCTTGGTCTCAAGCATGACTTTTATTAAGCTCAATTACAATTAAAAATGCTTTGTTTTGGTTTCGGTGTCCAACCACGATTGACAAATAGAGACCAACTTCTTACGAGTAGGGTGTTCTTTAATAATACGGCTTGCTATATCACGGACGAATTTACTTGCACCTAATTTCATGAGTGTGTTACCTTGCTCCTGAAAGTTTAAATAATTTGTTGTTTTAGCTACTTTCTCTGCCTCTTGTTTAAAAAGTACTCGCCATACATTTACGGACATTTCCGGTGCAACTGCTTGAAGTTGGCGGTTTAGATAAGAAACTAGATTAGCTATGTCTGACCACGAACTCCATGTAATTTGATCTTTTTGCCAGTTAAGCGCTTGTAGTAGGAGCTTACTAATTTCTTTAAATCGTTTTTGTTCCATTAAAATCCAAACACGTTGGTCCAATTGTAATCTAGGCTCATTTATGAGACGTTCTGTAATCTCGGGTAATTTGCTAGTTTTATTAGATTGTTTAAGCAAATGCTCTAGCTTAATCAGCTCGCTTTTAATGTCTCTTGTATGCACGGCCTCGTCTAACTGTAATTCGATCAGTTTATCAAATTGTTTGGTTTCACTTAGGGCTCGTTTTAATAATGACTTTGGCGTGATGTATTCATCTTTTAACGGCCATAGTCTTTTTACAACCTTATCCCACTCGCCCAGTGATTCATAATATTCAACCATAGCTGAGTTTTTTATATTTTTATTGACAGGGTTTTCTGACAGCAGATCGAGTAATCGTTTATCGCCTTTGGCAGCAAAATGATTCATTAGTAAATAAAGCGCGCTATCCTGCGATATATTAGCCAGCTCTTGGTCGCGTTTCAGAATATGTTTATCCAAGCGGCTAATGATATGCTCCGTCAACAATTCATCTCCCGCTTCTAGTAAGTATGCTTCTAGCGGCAAATCGCTGCTTTTAGACATTGCCTCATAAAGAACCGGCTCAAAATCATGGTGCTTGTTTACTATTTCAATTGCTTGACGACATAGCTCATAGCAAGCATCTTGAAGAATACCGTCACTATCATCGATATTTTCAAGTTGCTTATAAACATACTGTGCTGCAGCTAGTAATCCCTTGGCACAAGTTTCCGTGGCTGCGACTACTTGAGTCAGACCATTTAATTGTTCCTGGGCTAATAATTCAGCCTCCATGAGACGGTGCCAGTCTCTGGCATACCGTATTGGTCGCAGATAACTTTTAGCAGCTTGGAGAATATCTTGTTCATTATTAAATGTATCCGGATTTAATATGCCTTCAATAAAGTCATAAGATTCTGGAAAACGATCAGCAATCAGTTTTAATGCAATGCGTACCTTACTTGTTTCAGCGTGCTCAATCATGTCTTGGAGTGTATTAGCACTACTTTGAAAATTATTCTTCACCTCACCCTTAGCAGTTGCTTTATCATCATCCACATTGGTTTGGCTTACGGCTAAGCCTACCGCTACCATATGTTTACACCATGTTGAAACATCAAAAGCATAGCAGTCACATGTCCCTTCAAGCGTCGTCAGATTGAGATTAACGTTGTACCTAGCAGTGCCGATGACAGTAGCCTCACAAGCTACTCCATCACTTTTTAGTTTCTTCACTCGCCCATCTCGATAATACTTCTGGCCTCGCTGAAAGCTAGCAGATCGACTACAAGCTAAAATTGTTTCATTATCCAAAACCATATCTTTAACTAGTTTACTCTTCTTAACTATCTGAAAAGGCTTTGTAGGTTGAATGGTATCGGTCATGGAACACGATCACCTTTGGAGGTGTCCAGTCCTCATAGTGTTAGCCGGTCAATTATGGAACGTTTTTAAGAAGTTAAATGAACCTTATAGAGGCTATTGGCGGATCGAGCCTAGCTAACTAAGCTTTTGATAAATTTAAAAAGTCTGCAAACCATCGTGGTTTAACGGGGGTAAATAAATAAAGACGGTCATGGAACACGGTCTCGTATTTTGGGTGCGCGATCTGGTTGCAGGGGCAGGACTCGAACCACCTCATATTAACGTCTAAGTTTTAGACTCAATACATCCTAACTTACATTTTGGTTCAATCAAAATCCATTATAATAAAATCTTGTATTTGTATCACATTGTGCTACAATGGAATCATGGTCAACGTAAACCGTTTAGTTTGGGATAAGTGGAATGTTGACCATATAGCACGTCACGGTGTAGTACCCAAACAAGTAGAAGAAGTCTGCCACGGTGAGCATGTTACGCGTGAGGCTTATGGTGGTCGTCTAATGATTATTGGCTGTACAAAGGATAAGAAACTACTGGCCATGGTCCTAGCGCCAAAAGGTAAAGATGAATACTACCCTATCACTGCTTATGCTGCTAGCGGTAAATTGCGCCGCATATATTATCAAGAAAAAGGAAAGGAGTAAAAACTATGACAACTACAAAAAGCAAGGTGCCTAACTTCAAAAGCCGCGATGAAGAGGCAGCTTGGTTTGAGGCACATATGGCTGAATATTGGGACGAGGCAAGGCCAGTTGATGCCCATTTTGCAAAAAACCTTTCTGTCGGCTTAAATGTTCGCTTTGATCCTGATAGTTTGTCTAAAATACGGTCAATTGCCAGAGAAAAAGGTATCGGTCCTACTACCCTAGTCCGTATGTGGGTTATGGAACACCTACATTAGTAATCATGACATAGGGCTAACTTTGCTATAATTATCCAGCCAGCATGTTCTGTTTGGAAACGTCATAAATTTATGACTAACTTAGGGCCAGGTAGATGCAAGTACTCTGCTAGGAACTTTGGTGAGGTGAGCACAGCCCCAACCCTCTCAGCTGGTAATTTGTAAATATTCTTATTTAATAGGTTTGCCTTATCTACTCTTAAACACCATAAGCCACTAAGGTTATGAAACACGGTCTAGATCCCAGGTGTCCAGCCCTCATATAGAAAAACAGTCAAATCTGGAACCTCCCCAAGAAGTTAAATGTGATAAGTGATAGTATTCTGGTCGTTAGTGCCTAAAGTTGTTGATTTTAGTCAATCCCTAAAAACAACGCCTAAACATCTCATTTTACAGGGGTAAATAAATAGAGACCGGTCAAGGAACACGGTCTCGTATTTTGGGTGCATGATTTGGTTGCGGGGGCAGGACTCGAACCTGCGACCTCGTGGTTATGAGCCACGCGAGCTGCCGCTGCTCCACCCCGCGAT
>DAHWAT010000038.1 GCA_027327085.1 Candidatus Saccharimonadota bacterium | reverse complement strand
GTAATATTTTTTATTGCTAAATTTACTGCATAGTCATTCATTACTATTAAAACAGTGGAAAAATGTAGACTTGGCGTAAACATTAAGCTAGAAGTTATAGCCCGAATAGCCAAGAAAGATAGAGTGACATAAAAAAGCATTTAGAACCAATGTCGAATTTTATTTTTAAATTAGTAGATAACTTAGCTAAAACATCAAAGGAGCCCGTTAAAATAACTAGGCGTTTTACGCTATTACATATTCCCTAAAGGTCGAGTTTGTAAGCTACAAACAGCTAGTCTTAAGTCAGGATGCGTTTAATCTTAGAATTTAGATTCAGTTAAGCTAATGTTAACTAAGCACTTCTTTTAGCCTCAGTAAGTCACGCACAATTAAAAGATGGTCTTTTTGGCCCATTAGGCCTTCTTCGAAAAGTTGTTCCAAGGCTCTACTGGCTGTCTCTCTTGTCATATTAATTGAGTCTGCGATATCTTGATGGGTTATTGGCGCATTGATAATCACTTCTTTACCGTGTCTTTCGCCGAATCTTTCAGCTAAATATAGTAGCTCTGATATCATTCTTCCTCGAGCCGAGCGAAACTCTAAAGTTTGAATTCTTTGAGTATAAACATCTATAATATTGACCGCCTGTCGCATTACCTCTTGAGATAACCAAGTATTTTTACCCATCGCACTACGGAGCCTATTTTTAGGGGCACGTAAAGTGGTAACTTGGACACGGCTTCGTAATATAGACCTGTTGTATGAGGCCCGTCTAAAGCCCAAGGGAGCGGTATAAACTCACCTGCTTGGTGTATTATAAGGAGATTACCTAAGCCGGCGTCTGACACAGAAAATGCTTTAACAAAACCCTTTTTAATTAGGTGTACTCCATCTGGTTCATCTATGCCATTGACGATTGTTTCATTATTCTTAAACTGCATTAGCAAACCATCACTAAAGTGAGCAGCTATGCTCTCTTCGTTAATTCTTGCAAATGGTGTGGTGGTCAGCGTTTGATTCATAAATTGAATTATATACTTGTTTTTAGTAAATGTTTGTGATAGAGAGCACAGCAAACTATTCGAATGGGCACTATGATGATGGTAGTAAGGACACACGAACCGAAGTATTATTTATAAATTAATACTCCCAAATATGCGTTTTGCTAATCAAAATAACGCTATGAGGGGGTACTTTATGTCTTATATAGATGTAAGAAAAACTATTATTGACCAGGCTCTTATTCGGTCGTCGAACCGATATCCATTCAATGACAATAGATCAGAAAATTTGAACTTTCGTCTTTGTGAGCTAAACGAAGAATATCTGGAACAGCTCAAACATTTGCATCGGATATCCGAGCAAGCAAAAAGGGACTTTAGGGGATTAATTCAGACAAGTAAAATCAAAGAGGCCAAGGCGAAGCAATGCTATTAATAAGCCCCAGAATATGGCTATCCCTATGCTAGTTCATTTAGACTATGGCTAATATAGGCTGCTTTAGTGACATTGATTGCATTTAGCTACAGTTTAAATAGATAAACGTAGTTTTTTCCACTAAATTAATTAATTGAAAGGGGTTGTTTATGTCTCAAGGCTATCGAACAAGCAAAAATAAACGTTCAAAAGTACATTTTAATCAATATTTATATAATTCAAGAGAGCCCGAAGAAGATATGTCCAATAGTGCAACAGAAGGGCGCGAAGATATGCTTAGACAGCAATCTAACAAAAACTACTTGATTATGAGGCGTAAAATCAGGCAACATGCTCAAAGACTGAGAACACGCTAATTGAAAATGAAAGGTCTTCATAACTGAAGGCTTTTTATTTTGGTAAACTTTATTCAATTAATTTGCCAGTTTTATCCTATACTTAGCAGTGTACTAGTAAGACTTAAAAAAACTACTATCATAATGCTGCCTACGACTGTTGTAGGCTGTAGCCTTAGCCTACTTCTGCTTAGCATTGGGAATACAATTATAAGAGGAAGCAGCGGCAAGAAATATCTACCGTAAATTCCAAATACATCACTAGCGCCAACTTGAGTAATACCAACATATAAAGCTAAGCTTACTAAAAGATAAGTCCCAAGCGTCACGATTATTGCTGCGCTCCATAGCCTTTTTTTGTACTTAATTAAGCTTGGTAATGTCCGTATATCGTATGCCGATAAAAACAGCATCAGATAAAGTAGCCCCATGATTGGTAAAGATAAGTAGATAAGTCTATTGGTTACAACGCCAACTAAACTTTCATAAACAGTGTCATAATTTTTCGTAAATGGTTGAGCTAAAGCTCGAGCAGAAAAAAGTAATATATGGTGTTCTACGTAATGAAACTGAGCTTTACTATTTATGTATGTATTAAGTACAGGGGTAAGGACGGTTGTTGCGGCTACGCGACGCGTACGAATAGCAAAAATTATACTAGCCGCCCCAATTACGGCAACATCTGCTACACGCCACAGCCAGCCAATTATTGGTTTTTTAAAATATTTGATTGGTATTATTAAAGGCAGTGCGGCGATTAACCAATATCCGTCCTTTATTAGACATAGCCATAAACATGCAGCAGAAATAAGGATAAGTTTTCGAAAGTCTAGAGACACCTTATTAGCAAAGACCGCTAAAGTAATAGCTATTATCAACCAACTTAACCCGTTAACTAAACCGTCTGTACCAACAATAGAAGCTTGTGTTAAAGAGGTGGGCAGTAGAGCCACTACTACCAAGAACCATTTACCGCTAGGTAATATTTTGATTGCCCAACCTGCTAGGACAACATAAATCATTAAAGCAAATATTCGTCCCATATAAACGTACCAAATTAACGGCATAGTCAACGTTTTAGCTATTAATACACCAATAACGCTTGGAATATAGGCCCATGGCGGGTAGGTAACCGCAGACGTAAAAATTGCTTCAGTAGTATAGGCGCCGACCTGATTAGTTGAACTATAAATATGATTTAGCTGCTTTGCTTGGACTCTATACTGTTGCTCACTACTGCTACGCGATAAATTACGGTAAGCATTTATCAACTTATTAATATTGCTGGGCAAGTAGCCACCATACTGATTATTTGGCAGTTTTTGTTCCCAAAATGTTCCCTGACTTATCTGATAGACTCTTGGAAAGTGGGTAAATTCATCCGTACCATTAAGTGGAGGTAGCTGAAAGATAAATAAAACACCAAACACTAAAGCTATAAATATAAATATCTCGGTCGGTCGGTTAACTAAACCGTTCAAGATTTTATATACATAACTAGAGAGAGTGGTTTTGACAGTACTTAAGCTATACATCCATCTATCATAATGCTATGAAAAAACAAAAGTCGTGACTATGCGCACAGACTAAAGCAATAGATTCTTCTACAGTATTAAGAACAGACTTAAATTAATTGGAGGCTTTAATGGGTAAATTGCTATTGTTTATGTATATAACAATTTTGATATTTTTATCTGTCGCTACTGTTCTATTTCCTCAAAGCTCCATCTTTTTATTTGCATCAAATAGCTCTATCTATCAATACGTTAGAGAACTTATGCTCTTAGCCTTAATACTTCAGCTTTTCTTACGATCCCCTAGGCATGCTGCTTGGATTGATATTATATCTGGATCAATAGCCTTATCGGTTACAGTTTGGGCTATGATCGCAGTTCGCATGAGTCAAATACTACCGATTGACAGTCTTACATTTCTGGGAGCATCTATAGCAATAGGGTTTACTATCTTACAAAATAGAATTATTACGCCAGGCGTATTTTTGACTGGAAATAAGAAACTAACTTAAAGGAGGATTATTATGAGTGAACAAATAGAAGAAGCTGGAGTCCCAACAAACAATGAAATGCCTAATAAGCCCACACGGGATGTTGATAATACTGTTACCCCCACGCAAGGTCGTCAATCATTAATAGCGGCAAGATTAGTGTGGTTTTTAGCGGGAGTATTATTAGTACTCCTTGCTTTTAGATTCGTATTATTATTAATGGGGGCAAACCCGGCTAATGGCTTTGCTAACTTTATCTATACCACTAGTTACCCGTTTGCAGCCCCTTTCTTTGGCCTATTTGGCTATAGCATTAAATACGGAGTATCGAGAGTGGAGGTTTCAACCCTCATTGCTATGGCAGTTTACGGTCTTGTGGCTTTTGGAATTTATAATCTATTAAACATAGGTCGAGCCTCAAACACATAGCCAACTTAGCTGACAAGAAACTCGAAACTTTAAAATATTTTAACTAGTTAGACGTAGCAGAAGCCAGCCTACTTGAATCTTTTGAGAATATAAGTAATTGGACTCTTAACGGTCCAGTTATGACTGGCTTATGTGGCTAATAAAGTATGTTAGCGGTATCAGCAGTACGTGGTGCGGATGAAAGGACTTGAACCTTCACGCCCTAAGGCACTAGCTCCTAAGGCTAGCGTGTCTACCAATTCCACC
>DAHWAT010000037.1 GCA_027327085.1 Candidatus Saccharimonadota bacterium | reverse complement strand
TTAGCCAGTTCTTAGTCATCAAAACTTGATGATCATAGATAATCACCACATAAGCTCTATGCGTGTAGCAAATTAGCCGTCGCATTAGAGGTAATTGCAACGGCCAAATTAATCGTCCAAGTAAGCCGTAAAGTTTTAGAAGCAGTGTCATTATTTTTGCTAATTGTACATTTTTAAGTGGGCTAAGCCAACCGCTTAAACCCCCTAAAGTGCTACAATACTACTTATGTTTATTAAGCTATTTCTTAGCTGGTGGTATAAAGATGGCTGGCTACAAATTATGGCCAGTCTTAACTCCAGAAATAAGAGCGTAGCGAATGCTTTTTCGGTCAATCAACTGCTGAGTACCTTGTTTGCTCCTTGGCGACGCATCATTACTTATCCTGGGGCTTCACTAGAAGATAAGTTTAGGGCATGGTCGGATAACGTTTTCAGCCGAACAATAGGCTTCGTAATCCGTCTGGTTGTCCTGCTAGCAGCCTTATTAACCAGCTTATTTTTCAGCCTAATTAGCTTGATCGAAATAGTCGTCTGGCCAATTATACCAATAGGCATTATTGCTGGAGTAGTTATAGGAATTGTATGGTAAAGAGCCTAATTGATTTAAATAGTGATCGTGCCTATAAAGCTAGGCTAGCTAAAACTATCGGTAAAACAGGCTTTCGATTACTAGCAAGTCTAGGGGTATTTTTTGCTATCGCAAGTATAGCGCTGTTTATTAATCAGAAAACGAGATATGGCTTCATCTTAATTTCGCCAAGTCTAGCTTGTTTATCGCTGGCTATATGGTGGCAAATGTACTTATCCAAACTGCCTATTAAAGCAGGTGATTTAACCTCGCGCATCAATCAAGACTTACTTGCCAACTTAAAACCAAATCAGTCAATCAGTGCTTCTACGCTTTGGGCGGCTATTCATAATCACTGGCAAACTATGTTCATTATAAATCATCTTCTTATCGGTCAGGAAAATGTGGCCGTCTTCATAGAAAGCGAGTCTGAGGAGGAGTTAGCTAACGCCCTAACTATAGCCACTAAAATAGCCGACAGTGTCTCTAGTCGCTCCATTGAACCAGGCTTTATTGCAGCTGGCTTAATGATGAGCGCAGAGCCAATTAGCAAATTAATGTTGAGCCATAAAGCAAAACCGGAGGATATTCGTCTAGTCGCCCAGTGGTTAGGTCGCAATTTGGTTGAGTTTAGCGACCTTCATAAACAAAATTTTGGCGGTATTGGCCGTGATTGGGCTTTTGGCTACACCCCACTTTTATCTAAATTTGGCCTGAATATTAGTCTTGGCATTATTAAGGAACATTTTCACTTTGGCTGGCTGACGAATAGTAAGACTGTTTTATCAATCGAAGCCGCTTTAAATAATCAGGCTAGGGCAATAGCTCTAGTCGGACAAGTTGGTTCCGGCAAAAGCAGTAGTGTCTATGCTCTAGCTCAGCGATTAATGGAGGGTAAATCATCTAACCGTCTAGCTTACCATCAAATAATTCTGATTAGCGCAACTGATGTTATATCCAGCGCCAGGCGGCCAGGTGACATCGCCTACATCATGCTCAGTTTAGCCAATGAGGCATCCCATGCCGGACACATCATCCTTTTCTTTGATGACGCCGAAGCTTTCTTTAGCGAAGGTACGGGATCATTCGATGGCAATCAAATCATCCAAAGTATTATTAACGCCTCAACTGTCCCTATCATTATGGCCCTGTCGCCTAGTGGCTTTGAGCGGATTAAGTCTAAATACCAAACTCTATCTAGCTTATTTACGCCAATCATTGTTAGTGAACTTGACGAAACTAATACCTTACATGTTCTGGAAGACACTGCTGTTGGCTTAGAAAATCAGCATAACGTCATGATTGCCTATGATGCGCTGTTAGCTTGCTATAGTTTGAGCGGCCGTTACCTGGATGATCAGGCCTACCCGGGTAAAGCTATAAATCTGCTTAAAGCGAGTTTGCCTTACGCTTTCAGCCACTTAATTACTAGGTCTAGTGTCGAAGCCGCGGTAGAGGATATGTTTGGTGTTAAAGTTGGCGCCACCCACCCCATTGAAGCCGAGGAGTTACTAGAGCTAGAATCAATTATCCATCAAAGGATGATTAATCAGGATCAGGCGGTTAGTGCTGTAGCTAACGCTCTTAGACGATCGAGAGCTGGTGTAACTAACCCAAATCGTCCAGTTGGTAGTTTTCTGTTTCTAGGACCGACTGGTGTCGGTAAAACCGAACTTGCCAAAGCTTTAGCCTATAGCTACTTCAAATCGGAAGACAACCTGATTAGGTTAGACATGAGTGAATACCAGAATCAAACCGACGTTAATAGGCTACTATCTGATGGCAGTAATGAAACTAAAAGCTTGATACTGAGTATTCGACAAAAGCCTTTTAGTGTGCTGCTGCTTGACGAGTTAGAAAAGGCCCATGCCGGAGTTTTAGATATTTTATTGCAAATTTTAGACGAAGGCCATTTGACTGACAGCCAAGGCCGCAGTGTGTCTTTTAAGGACTGTATTATTATAGCTACGTCAAACGCGGGAGCTCAATCAGTTCGTAAAAATATTGAGCTCAATAAACAGATCGCCGATTTTCATGATGACTTGATTGAGGAATTAATTAAGTCTAATCAGTTTAGGCCAGAGTTAATTAACCGTTTTGACGAAGTAGTTATTTTTACTCCCCTTAAGCCTAGCGAACTAGCTAAAGTGGTCAATCTCATGCTAGCTGAGGTCAACACAACTTTAAGTAATCAAAATATTGTCGTTAGCCTGAATGATGAAGCAATTACTAAAATCGTTGACATGGGCTATGATCCAACCTTTGGCGCTAGACCGATGCGCCGGGTGTTACAAAAAACTGTTGAAAATACTTTAGCGAATAAAATACTTAAGGGCGAAGCTCAACCAGGCGATCATGTCATCTTAGAGGCTAAAGACCTTAGTCTTAGCTAATTAAAGTACCGACTAGTTGGCCTTTTACCAAATTGAGCAGATTATCTGGCTTCATCACGTCAAACACAACAATCGGTTTATTTTGTTCATTGGCCAGACCGATTGCCGCCTTATCCATGACTTTAATTGAGTTATTTTCTACCGCTTCTTGTAAACTGATCCTAGTTAGTTTAGCTGCTTCATTAAATTCGGCGGGGTCTTTTTCGTACACACCATCATATTTGGTAGCTTTGGCTACGACATCACAGTCCAGCTCTAAGGCAAAACTGACACCAGCTGTATCGTGAGTTACATAAGGCCTGGCAATACCTCCAGCTAAGATCACGACTCGTCCGTTTTGTAAGTGTTTTTCGGCCCGTCGATATGAATATGACTCGGCGACCTGTTCGGCAAATATGTTGCTAAGGCACCTGGTGTTAATACCACTGCTTTCAAAAATGTCAGTCAAAGCCATTGAGTTCATTAAACCCGACAGCATGCCCATTTGGTCGGCAGTTACTCTTTTGATACCTCTCCCAGCAACTTTAGCGCCTCTGACCATATTGCCACCACCAACCACAATGACCACCTGACAGCCAATTGCTACAATCTTTTTAATTTCATCGGCTAAAAATGAAGCTATGTCTGGATCAATGCCAAAATCATATTTGCCAGCCAACTGCTCTCCGGATAATTTCAGTAAAATCCTTTTATAACCAGTTTCTTCCATCTAAAGCTCAAGTCTAGCAAATTTTTAAGGATAAGGCTATACTCCTAGATGTGATTAAGCTCTACTCGTGGAATGTTAACGGTGTTCGTGCTGTCAATAAAAAAGGTTTGTGGAGACCCTTCATCTTGAAGCATAATCCTGACATATTATGTCTGCAGGAAATTAAAGCCCAAGAACATCAAATAGATGTCGATAGTGAAGGCTACAATGCCTATTGGTATTCGGCCGAAAAACCCGGCTATAGCGGCACAGCAATATTATCCAAAATCAAACCGCTAAAAGTCGTTAACGGTTTACCGGACGACATAATTAAACGCTTTAAAGTTGAGGGAGATATTTACGGCGACCCTAATAAAGAGGGAAGAGTGATGGCAGCAGAGTTTGATAGCTTCTGGTTAGTAACCGTTTATACACCGAACGCTAAGGAAGATCTTAGCCGGTTAGACTTAAGATACAGTCATTGGGACCCAGCCTTTTTAGACTATGTCAAGCAACTTAACACTTTAAAGCCAGTTATTTTCTGTGGAGACCTAAATGTAGCTCATACCGAAGATGATCTGGCTAACCCTGCCGCCAATAAAGGTAAAAAGGGTTTTACCGAACAGGAGAGACAAGGTTTAAGTGCTTATTTAGATAACGGCTTTATCGATAGCCTTAGATTATTTAAAAAAGGCAATGGTTATTACACATGGTGGTCTCATTTTGCCAATGCAAGGGCTAGGAACGTTGGCTGGCGGATAGATTATTTTATGGCAAGCCAGTCTTTAA
>DAHWAT010000036.1 GCA_027327085.1 Candidatus Saccharimonadota bacterium | reverse complement strand
TAAGTTGGCTGCTTAAGCGTTTTAAGCTTTTTTGGCCAATGCTAGCGTAGTTTAGTTGAGACATAACACCTTGGGTTTTTAACAGTGCCGAAAGCGTAGAGATACCTATCACTAGTGACATTATTGGGTTGGCATTACTGGAGCCTACTACTAAACTCGAGAGGAGTGAGCCGGCAAGGATCAAAATTACCACGTGCACAAACAAGACAAAGATGGTGGTTATGTAGGTTTTTATAGCCGAAGTAGCAAAGTCGGAAAAACTTGGTAGCAACCATAAAAGAACGATTAATGGAGCAAGCACCGCGCCTAGATAAAGCGTGACAATCCGCCCAACATAATAGACAAGTAATATAAAGGCTAGAATTATAAAAACCATCATAATTAGTAGAGCGGCAAGACCCATAGCGCCAGACTGATTAGCTATTGCTGTTAAAACTGACCAGATATTGAGATTGCCGAAAGAGGCGTAAATAGCGCTGATCATGGCGTTTGATAATTCAATTAAACTGTCAATGGCAAAAATTGAGCTATTGATTAACGCAAAGGCTAGACCCAATCTTGGCAATAAATGCTTAACGCTTATTTCGTCTAGTCCGAAAGTTGACGCACTCATAACATGAAAGCCGATTAGGCTGACTGCTAAGACAAATAGGGCGTCAGTCATACCAAGAATACCAAGCCATAACCTAAAAACCCCAGGACTACTAACCATTAGTGGGGTGCCGCTAGTAAAGTAACGTAGGGCATTAATAATTGGATTACCGATGGACTCAACTAGGTAATTAAGAAGTCCGGTAATAGCCTTAACTATGACACCAACAAGGCTAAACGAGGCGGAGTTAGGTTTAATATTGCCCAAGTCGGGTATGTGTTGGCTAAAATTTTGAGCCGGATTACCATATGAATTAGATAGTATGGTTGTTAGGGTAACCGCTCCTATAACTAAAACTAGTCCGATTAAGGCGTCTTTAATGATTGTTTTGGCGTGAGATAGTTTGGCTGGATTACCGGCACTAGTCATATATTGAATGCCGGCATTTATTATTAAAACTACAAATACTAAACTGGCTAGAATTGAAATCCCGTAAATCGTTGGTTTTATATAACTATTTAAGGATGATGCGGCAACTGAGGCCACTTGAGTCGTAAAACTACCTATCACTTTTAACCCCCGAAGGCATTGGTGGCTAAACCGGAAACAATGTTGCTTAAAACAAAAGCTGCAATTGTAATAGCTAACCCGGCAGCTGAAAAGAAAATTGTTCGCTTGGCTTTTTCTAAGTTTTGAGGATTACCAGAACTAGTAATGTATCTTAGGCCGCCCACTACAAAAAAGCCCGTAGCGACCAGTCCTGCAAGGCCGGCAACAGCCGTAATAGTATTTTGTAAAAAAGTTTGAACCTGGCTTATACCGGCGGTGGCCGCATATACCGGACTAACTAAACTTAGCGGCAGTCCTGCGCTAATAGCTATGTATGTTTTTATATGTTTCATTGATTCCTACCTCCCCGCCTATATTGAGATAGTTAGACAAAGAAGGTCAAAAAGTCATAAATTCTTTAATTAAAATTTAATAAATAAACCGGATTTTAAAGTAGATTTGACAATAGTTTATCGCTTAAAAACCTGGTTTTTCCACTAATAAAGCCTTATTATCCACAAATATAACAGATGTGGCACGGGTATGTGTAAAAATTAACTCTTTGTCTGTCAAATTTTAAGACAAAGTTAAAAAACTTACACTTTGTACTATTAATATGTGGAAAACTTCTGGTATTTTAGTTATAGTAGTTTATACAAAGAAGAGGTAACAAAGTGGTTCAAGACGATGTCTGGCAGGCAGTATTAGGAGAATTAGAGCTTTCCGTAACAAGACCTGCTTATTTGACGTATTTTAAAAATACCTCGCTTTTAAAAGCCGAGGGTGGTCAAGTTGTTATAGGTGTAAATAATGTTTTTGTTAAAGAAACTATTGAAAAGAAGTTTAATGATCTGGTTTTAAACACCCTAAAAAAGCAAGGCATCAACGCCCAAGAAGTCTTTTATAAGATGACTCCTCAAAAAAGCCAGGCAGTTATTAACGATGTTGATACTACTGAGCAAATTAAAAACCAAACGGCTAACTCTAGCCTGTCTGAGGAACAGCCAAGTGTAGCTGGTTCAAGTTTAAATAGTCGATATACTTTTGATAACTTCGTGGTTGGCGACGGCAACGAATTAGCTTTTGCAGCCTGTCAGGCAGTGGCCTCTCAGCCAGGCATAAAGTACAACCCGCTTTATTTATACGGTGGTGTTGGCATTGGCAAAACTCACTTGATTCAAGCGGTTGGTAACGCCATTCAAAAACGTAACCCTGATGCTAAGGTTCTTTATATTGCTACAGAGCAATTTGTAAGAGAGTTTGTAATGGCCCTAAGAGCTAGAACAACAGCAACTTTTGCTAATCATTATCGGTCAGCTGATGTTTTAATTGTTGATGATGTACAGTTCTTAGCTGGTAAAGACAAGATTCAGGAAGAGTTTTTTCACACTTTTAACACTCTCCACCAAGCCAACAAACAGATTATTATAAGCTCCGATAAGCCGCCTAAAGATATTGCTATGCTGGAGAATAGATTAAAGTCTCGCTTTGCTGGAGGCATGAGTATTGATATGCAGGCACCGGATTTTGAAACACGCTGTGCCATTATTCAAACCAAGGCCGAGTCTAACCAGGTTAATTTAGACCCAGAGGTGGTAGAATATTTGGCTAGCTTAATTACTTCCAATGTTAGGGAGCTTGAGGGTGCGCTTAACCAGCTGCTGGCTTGGTGCGACGTAAGAAGCATCACTCCAACGGTGGCTATTGCTTCTAGTTTACTGAGTATTAATAAGGGACGCCCAAAACACTTGAGCGCTAGGCAAATCATTGAAAGAACTGCCAAACATTTCCAGATTCCTTTAGAGGATATGGTTGGTCCAAAACGCGATAAAGACATTGTTGTTCCTAGGCAGGTTGCAATGTATATACTACACGAGGAGCTAAGACTCAGTTACCCAAAGATTGCTCATGAGTTGGGTCGAAAAGACCACACCACGGCAATGCATTCGGTTAGAAAAATATCTCAGGAATCACAAATTGATGCCGGTTTAAGAGCGGCTATCACTGAGATTAAGGAGCAACTTTATGCTTAAAACCTGTGCTAGTTTTGTGGAAACAACCACTAAAACCTGTGTTAATTGTAAGAATTTTTACACAGGCCTTTGGTGTCAAAAATTTTTGAAGTGGACAAATACCATGGTTTTTACAAGTAAAGCCCGGGTGCTTTTAACTGGTTTTTACACACTAGATTTTGAAACATTTAATCTGTCTAGTGGTGGTTTTTACACAAAAACCAGTCTTACCAATAACAACAACTATTTATTAAATACTATTTATTATAGTAGTTATAGAAAGGTCCAATAAATGAAACTTCAAGTTACTCAGCAAAACCTTAACCGAGCATTGTCTTCTGTATCAAGGGTGGCAAATAGCCGATCGACACTACCGATACTAGCTAATGTTTTAATAAAAACTTCTAAAAACAGGCTTAGTCTATCTGCAACTAACCTAGACATAGCAATAACCCACTTCATTGGTGCTAAAATAACCGACGAGGGGTCTATTACTGTTCCTGCAAAATTAATGCAAGAGTTTGTAAGTAGTTTACCTGAGGATATAATCAACCTAGAGTTAGATAACAACAAACTAAAAGTTAGCACCACAAAATATCAATCCATTGTTAACGGTGTTTTATCTGATGACTTTCCAGTTATGCCCTCAATAAAAAACGCTAAATCTTTCAAGGTTTCAGCTAGTCAAATTAAAAAAGCCTTGCAACAAGTGGTTTTCGCAGCCTCAAATGACGAAACCAGACCAATACTCACCGGAGTTCTATTAAAGACCATAGAGGGCCAATTGTTTATGGCTGCCACAGATAGCTACAGGTTAGCAGAAAAAAAACTATCTAAAGTTAACGAAGAGTTAGAGTTACTAGTGCCTGCTTCTGCCCTTCAGGATCTTTTAAGAGTAATAAGTGATGAAGACGAAGAGTTAGAAATTAAATACGACGGGCAGCAAGTAATGTTTAAGCTAAGCGATATCGAGCTAGTAACCAGGCAAGTCGACGGTAAATATCCGGACTATGAAAAACTGATTCCCAAGGACTTTACAATCAAAGCCCTGATTAATAAAACCGATTTTATAAACGTTACAAAAGTGTCTAGTTTATTCGCTAGGGAAAGTGCCGGAAGCGTAAATATTGTAGTCGATGAACTTAGCCAAACCTTAAGCATAAAATCGGTTGCTTCTCAACTTGGTGAAAACACAGCTTCAGCTGAAGCTAAAATAAAAGGCAGTGGCAGTGTTTCGCTCAACTCTCGTTACTTACTAGATGCTTTGAATGTTTTTAGCGGAGAGCAGGTTGAATTTTGTTTTAATGGCAAACTAGAACCAACACTGATAATAGA
>DAHWAT010000035.1 GCA_027327085.1 Candidatus Saccharimonadota bacterium | reverse complement strand
ATACAGGATATTGAAGCCGAAGACCATATACTTGGGCCGCTCACACTCAGGCAATTTATATTTGCTTTAATAGCGGTTTTTTTCTTCTATATATCTTTTTTGTTAGCCTCAAAGGGTGTAATTTTTTTAGACATACTGTTTTTTCCTCCTGGGCTATTTTTTGGATTTTTTGCACTACCTTTTGGGAGGGATCAACCTACAGAAGTTTGGGCTCTAGCTAAATTAAGGTTTTTTTTAAAACCTAGGCGTAGGATTTGGGATCAAAGCGGCATTAAACAATTAGTAACTATTACTGTTCCAAGGAAAATAGAAAGACAGTTAACTGATGGTTTGTCTCAGTATGAAGTAAAAAGCCGTCTTAAGGTTCTAGCCGATACTTTAGACACTAGAGGCTGGGCTATTAAGAACAGTTCTATTCCTCAAGCTTATTTGTCTAACAACAATGATTCGGATAGATTAATTGACATAAGCTCTTTCTCTCAGCCACTTGATAATATAGTTGACGAAGATGACGTTATGGACGAAACCAACAGTCAAACAGCCAGACATTTTGCTCAAATGATTAACGAAACATCTAAATCACATCATCAGCAACTGTTGGATCAAATGAATTCTCAGACAACTAGCGTCAATACGAACAATGGTTCTTCAAGTCAATGGTTCATGCCCACAACCTCGAATACGGATGACAATTATCAAGTTAAAGAAGTTTTTGCACCAGACGTAAAAGCCAGTAACGAAACTGATGTGGAAAAAGTTTTGTCTTCGCAAATTAAAGATAATCTGTTGGCACAAAAAGTTGGGTCTAATAACTTAAGAACACTCAATCCGTTAAATGGTGCTTTATCTGCAAACAACCAAACAAATAGTCAATTAATTTCTAATGTCGATGATACGAGTACAAGTAGTCTGACAAATTCTCCTGACCCTGCTATACTGTCTCTAGCAAATAGTGACGATTTATCGGTGCAAGCAATTGCAAATGAAGCAAAAAGAACCAGGGGTGTTTCAAACCAAGAAGAAGTCGTCATCTCGCTGCATTAACTTAAGTATGTAAGATCATTGGGTGGTAATTATTTCTAATGAATCCTCAAAATGTTGACACAAATCAAAATAGTCAATCTACTACCGGTTTAAATGGAGGTATTATAGCGCCAACAGCTAGCGCCAGTTCGGTAACAAACGTAGTTACTACCCCGAATCAACCTTCAAACCCCCAGGGAGTAAAAAAATCTCTTAGTAATCCTAATAGCACGCAAAATTCGCTTTTGATTGCTGAGGTTAGGGACGGAATAGTTATTATGAACGATGGTTCGTTTAGATCAATTATCATGGTTAATAGTATTAATTTTGATCTTATGAGTTCACAAGAACAGGAAGCGGTTGAATATAGTTATCAAGGTTTTTTAAATTCACTTTATTTTCCAATACAAATTTTTGAGCGTTCCCAGAAAATAGATCTTCAACCATACATTGATAAATTGGATAAAATTAGGGTTGAGCATGACAATATGTTGCTGGCTTTACTTATGGATGACTATATTGATTACATTTACAATTTAAGTTTACAGACTAACATTATGGATAAAAAGTTTTACGTTGTTGTGCCATACTTCCCAGTTATAGATACCGCTAATAAGGCTGTTGAGCAAAGTAAAAATTTTTTAACTGGTTTTTTTGATTTATTCAATAAGAGCGAGCAGCATGTTACCATCAACGAGGCAGATTTAGAAAAAGCTAAGACAGAGCTTAGGAACCGAGTACAGGCCGTACTAAGCGGACTTTTACAGTGTGGCATAAAAGGAATACCCCTAGACACCCAGGAGCTTATAGAGTTGTATTATGATACCTATAATCCAGATACAGCGACAAGACAACAGCTTAAAAACTTTGATAATTTAACTGCAGATGTAATAACTAAAGGTCAGGGCTCTGCTTTTCAGGCTCATCTGCAAAGGGAGTTAGAGTAATGTTGGCTTTAGGAAAAAGCAAACAACCACCTCAGGATCCGGTCTCCTTAGCTCAGGCACAAAGGGCAAAGGAGGAACAGGACGTACAAACAGCCTTTCAAAAAGGGATTACTGCTCTAAGGGATTTTATTGCTCCCAGTTCGTTAGAGTTTAGTAGTACACGCTTTCAAATTGGAACTCGCTTGGCAAGAACTTATTACGTTTACGGCTATCCAAGACAGGTCTATACCGGGTGGTTGAGTAGCATGGTAAATCTAGACGAAATTATGGATATGAGTATATATATCTACCCTGTGGAGAGCCAGATTGTTCTTGAAAATTTACGCAAAAAGGTTACTCAGCTAGAGGCGGGTATACAAATAGACTCTGAAAAGGGTAGGGTGCGTGACCCAGGCAAACAAGCAGCAATTTTAGACGCTGAGGAAATGAGAGACAAACTCCAAGTTGGAGAAGAACGTTTTTTCAGGTTTGGTTTATATTTTACAATTTATGGAACCAGTGAAGATGAACTTGAGTTTGTTAGTCATAAGGTAGAATCTATGTTGGGACAGCAGCTTGTTTATAGTAAACCGGCTACTTCTCAACAAGAACAAGGGTTCAACTCTACAATCCCCCAAATGGTTGATCAGCTTCAAATAAGACGCAATATGAGCACCGGTGCATTAAGTACTAGTTTTCCGTTTACGAGTGCCGATTTAACTCAAGACAATGGCATACTTTACGGTATAAATATGCATAATTCTGGGCTGGTTATATTTGACCGCTTTTCGCTAGAAAACAGTAATTCGGTGGTGTTTGCAAAATCGGGCGCAGGTAAAAGTTTTCTAGTCAAACTGGAGGCACTTCGCAGTATGATGTTTGGAACCGAGATATTTATTATTGATCCAGAAAATGAATATCAACGCATGTGTGAAGCTGTAGGAGGGGCTTACATAAAATTAAGTCTTGATTCTACTACTAGGATTAATCCTTTTGACCTTCCGAAAGTTATAGATAACGAAGAGGCTGATAATGCTTTAAGGTCTAATCTTATCACTCTTCATGGATTGCTTCGTCTTATGATGGGTGGAGCCCAAGCTCAGGTTCAGAATGGAGCCCAATTTATGTTACCAGCCTTAGCGCCATCCGAAGAGGCTGATCTTGATGCTGCTCTAATTAATACTTATGCTAAGGCTGGTATTACTAACGATCCACTTACCCATGCTGCTCAACCGCCCACTATAGCAGATCTTTATGACACACTTTTGCATATGGGAGGAACTGGTCCTCAACTAGCTCAAAGATTGAGAAAATATACTACCGGCACATTTGCTGGAATTTTTAGCCAGCAAAGCAATATTGACATAAATAACCCTTTGGTGGTTTTTAATGTTAGAGATCTTGAAGATGAATTAAGGCCGGTAGCTATGTATATTGTTTTAAATTATATATGGAATAAGACAAAGGTGGATAATAAACGCCGTATTTTAATTGTAGACGAAGCTTGGCAACTTATGCGTTACGAAGACTCTGCCAACTTTTTGTTTTCTCTAGCTAAAAGAGCTCGTAAATATAACTTGGGTATAACCACCATAACCCAAGATGTTGAAGATTTTATGGGTAGCCGCTTAGGAAGAGCTGTCGTTGCCAACGCTTCAATGCAGTTCCTATTAAAACAATCTCCTTCAGCGGTTGATGTTTTAAAAGATGTATTTAAGCTAACTTCTGAGGAAAGCAAGAGACTGAGTCAGTTCCCGGTTGGACAAGGTTTATTTTTTGCAGGTCAAAACCACGTACATCTTCAAATAATTGCCAGTCCTACTGAGACGAGCTTGATAACAACCAACCCTGGTAATACGGATAGTTTGCAAAATAATCAACCGTTGGAACAGGGTACAATAGATTTAAATAATCGCCTAAGCCCTGGTAGTGCGGGTGTTGTCTAGTTTTATTTTACGTACTTGTTTGCTTTTATTGATCTGGTAGTTATTATTTGTTGTGGTTATAAAAACTTGGTTGTGATCAAGTATTTTGAGTAGGTGGTTGGTTCTTTGTTTATCTAATTCACTAAAAACGTCGTCTAAAAGCAAGAGGGGTTTTTGCCCTCTAACTGATTCAATTATTTGAAGTTCTATTATTTTAAGTGTTAAAATAAGCGTTCTTAATTCACCCCTTGAGGCTACTTTAATAGAGTTTTTATTGTTAAGAGTAGTCTCAAAGTCTTCTCGATGTGGACCAACCGAGGTATATCCCTTTTGGTTGTCTATTATTAAGTTGGTTTCGAGCGATTTCAACAGGTTGGTTTCATATGTTTCTAGTGGCCAACTATTAAGATATTTTAGCTTAATGTTTTTGTTGTCTCCAGATAGACTCTTATATATTTGGCTGATTTGCTCATTAATAAGTTCGGTTGTTTTTAATCTAGCTAGTATAACCTGACCTGCCAGTTGACTAAGTTTTATGTCCCAAGGAAAAAGATGGTTATTTTTTAGATTAAGCTGTTTTAATAAACGGTTTCTTTGATCAAGCGTTCTTTGATATTGGTTCCTTATCTTTGCGTATTGAGGGTTTGTTTGCTCTATTAAATCATCAAGGTAGTCTCTTCTTTTGTCGGGGCTACCGGTTAATAAAAGCAGGTGGTTTGGTTCAAATAAAACTAAGGGGAGGGTTTTGTCTGGGGGTAAACGCTTATATTGCTTGTCGTTTATGGTAAAGTTTTTAACGTTATCGATTTTTGTAACCCTTTTTGTCCCGTCATCAAGAGTAGCGGTTATTTTTAACCAGTTTTTATTAAACTGTATCAATTCATTGTCTTTCGCCCTATATGATTTGCCCCTT
>DAHWAT010000034.1 GCA_027327085.1 Candidatus Saccharimonadota bacterium | reverse complement strand
GTCAAGAATAACTCTTTAAACATAGGGGTTGATGGTGTGATGTCAGATCATACCAAATTACTAAAAGATATTATTCTATCTAGGGACCCTAATAATATGTCCATTAGGCAAGCTTAATCTTAAATAAATGAGCCTAATTAATTTAAATTTAGGCAGAAAAAACCAGACTATTTAATAACATTACTGATGACAATGATAGCGGCAGCGGCCCAGGTTATCTCCACGACTACGCCAATTGGTCGCTGAAACCATTGGATAAAGCTGGCAAATCGAGACAGCAAGCTTGGCTGCCAAGGTTTTTTTAAATGAACCCTAATAAAACGATTTAGCCAAAACAAATCTGGCGAAGCAGCCATAAAAGCACAAAGGCAAGCCAAAAACCAATTATGCGGCTGAAGTATAACCATAACCGCTACCAAAACTAGACAAAGCAGCGCATCAGCAATTAACATCGTTTTGAATTTTTTTGATTTAATCCAATCTTGATCATTACTATTAGAGCCAAAATGCGGTAGAGCATCGAGTACATAATGCGATAAAAAGGCTATTGCTACAGCCATAGCAGCGTCACCCATAATAAGGCCAATACTAGCTCCGGTTAATGCGTGATTAGTGGCTGTCATGTTTAACGATGTTGACTAATTCCTTAAGATTAACATTTAATTCTTGTTTATTTTTTAAAGTTTTAAGCTTAAAATGAGCTGACTTTAATTCGTCTTCACCAATTATTATAACGTAGTTCAGGCCTTTTTTGTCAGCACTTTTAATTTGGTCGCCAAGTTTACGATTAGTTAAGTCAATCGCCAAGTTCAAGCCTTCACGCCTAAGTGCACTAATCATGTCTTTGGCCTTAGTATAAATGTCTCCAGCTAAGCAAACATAGATATCGGTTTCTGGCTTTAATTGCGGTAATAAAGCATGTTCCTTTAAAAAATTTACTAAGGTAACATCGCCCCAGCCAAAACCAACAGTCGAGATTGGCTCAACGCCAAATAAACCAACTAGGCCGTCATAGCGTCCTCCGCCCATCATCGAACGATTATTATTCTCACTTTTATCGAAAACTTCAAAAACTATACCGCTATAGTAGTCAAAGCCGCGCATGATGGAGGGATCATATTTTACATTATCTAATTCTAGATTACTTAGTAAATCTTTTAGCTGTTTAAAGTTGTCGCTTTTAGTCAAAGCTGGCGGTAAGTCGCTCAGCGATTTACTATCGAGAATCGATAATAATTTTTCGGGTACTTTATTGGCTTTTTCGCTATCAAGTAAGCTTTGGTCGAGTTGATCTAAGAAATCAGCTTTATCTAGTTTAGCTTTGCGGTCAATTAGTTTAGCGACGTTATAAGCAGAATTTTGGCTAAGCTGAAGGTAGTTTTTAAGTATTTCATTAATTAAACCTCTGTGATTGACCTTTATTTCGTACATGGTTGAGTTGGCGCCAAAAGCCTTAAAAATAGCATCAGTTAAGTTAATTAACTCGACTTCGGCATAGATACTTTTAACACCAAAAATATCGACGTTAAGCTGCCAGTGTTCACGTAGTCTACCACGTTGCGGTCTCTCGTAGCGCCATAAATTGGGAATGCTATAAAGTCTTAACGGGTAAGCTAGCTCTTGACGTTTAGCCGCTACCATGCGACTAACACTCGGCGTCATCTCTGGCCTAATCACTACTTGCCTTTTGCCGCGATCGATAAAATTATAGGTTTGTTCGTCAACGATTTCGCTGCCAGTTTTAGCAAGATATATTTCCAAAGGTTCTATGATAGGAGCATCATACTCCTCGTAGCCATAGCTTTCAGCAACCTGCCGCCACACCTTAAAAATGAATTTTTGTAAACGTTTATCTTCCGGGTAAAAATCGCGGGCACCCTTATACGGTTTAGTTGATAGACTCATAATTATCTAAAAAGCATTATAGCAAACAAACTAGACATGAGGCATTGAACTTAACTAAAGGCAGTCCCCCCAGTTAATCTTAAAAATTATTTAATGCCTAATTATGGAACTCTGCCTGTTTGTTAGTTTTAAAAACCAAAATACTTAAGACGTTTAAGTATAGCTACTTAAATCATATATTTGACTATTTTCAGAGCCATCTAGTGCGTCCCTTATTACTTCGTCACTGAACCATTGCTCTAACGACTTTTCCATAAAACCCTGCCAAGACCGGGATAGCCTGGCAGCTCTGCTTACGGCTTCATCGTAACGACTATCGATCCAGAAATTATATCGATATTTAAGGTTACTCAGCGCTATACGCTTCTGGGGTTCGGGCAGACTAGCAGTACTAATAGTGTCGTAGTCACTTAAACAATCCATCAGAAACATCGTATAGTCTGCATCCATTTGGGCTAATTTTCGTTGATCTTTTAGTATGTCGTCAGCCTGACTTCCGAATAGGCTAACCACCTTATCCTCTAAAAGAGCTCTGATGCCAGCCTTGTCACTAACTCTTGGGATTATCTCATCCGGGCTGCAAATTGCCGGTAAAACCTTTCTGCCGATCGAGTTGCTTAACTCTAAACAACGCTGAAAAGTCTTGTTATTTGGCAAGCCTTTCATTCTCTCGGTATCATCAAAATAGTTTGTTTTGACTATTAAAAATAGACAGCTAGACAGTGCATAGCCCCCTACATCGCCATCCCTAATTAAATAATCCTGAAACACCCTGCCTGGATTATTAACACACCACTGTGGCAACCGTGCATCGATATCTACTATATGTGAGGCATGCGATTGATCATGCGGTGGCTCGCCGTAGGTATGTGGTTGGGCTTCAAGAACAACACCATAAGTAGATTTTATTTGCTGCCCAAGCTTTTCTAAGAAACGTCTAGTATAGTTTTCTGGTTCTTCCCCCGGAGAATTTACGACTATATAATCTAGGTCGCTACGCATATTAAGACTAGGACTTTGACCGTTATTATCAATTGAAGAACCGTAAACAGCTGCTGATAAGAAAATTGGGTTGCCGCTCGAGTCTAAGTGTGGTGTGTCTTCAGGGAAAGTTTGGGCGAGAGCGAAACGGCCAGCTTCGTGATGCTGGGGAGTAGTTTTTATTTTTCCCATTATGAGATCTTCGGCTTCATACACAAGACCCATATCGCCATTTAAACACGAGAAAATAAAATTCCGTAATATTTTTTATAGCTAAATTTACTGCATAGTCATTCATTATCATAAAAACAGTGGAAAAATGTAAACTTGGCGTAAACATTAAGCTAAACGTTATAGCCCAAATAGCCAAGAAAGATGAAGTGACATAAAAAAGCATTTAGAACCAATGCCAAATTATATTCTTAAATTAGTAGATAACTTAGCTAGAACATCAAATGAGCCCGTTAAAATAACTAGGCGATTTCGCTGTTACATATTCCCTAAAGGTCGAGTTTGTAAGCTAACAAACAGCTAGTCTTAAGTCAGGATCGGTTTAGCCTTAGAATTTAGAAAGCTACAGAACTCTAATAATATCTAAGAACGATTACATCATGGTGTGATGTAGGGACCAGTAAGCAACTAGCTTGATCGCCCATAATATTACTAATGGCCAATGGTGACAGGTACTTTGGCTGTGAGAATGTTATGGGTAAAACCAAATTGAGGCTGACTGTGATTGACTATTGGTGGAGTTAATAAAGCTATTACAAAAAATAGATGAAATGGGAGGTAAGCCAAGCTAAATGAAACTACCATATCGGATAATAATGGCGGCCATATAGAGCTATAGTCTTGTTGGCTTTCAGAAATCAAAGCTTCTTGGCTTCTTCAGCTAGCTCAAGTAAACGATGTTCTGATTCTTGGCGATTTGCATTATCTTGCCTTTTACCATTAAAGGCTATGCTGACTACACACTCGCTCATAGCGTAATATAAAACCCTTTGCCTAATATTTTTTGGAGTTAATCCAATAGTTTTGCAGTATGCTTCATTATCAATGGCACCTGGGTAGCGAGAGTATATTATGCCTAAATCAACAGCAGGGTCACCATACCCAAATCGTCCCCAGTCTAATACTGCACTTACCGAACCAGAGTGTACCAGGATATTATCTGCCTTGATGTCGCCGTGATAAAGCATGCGTGGCGTTATGCAGAACCTACCTAGTTGAATGTGCGTAACTAAAGCCTCTTTGAATACTGGTGGCTTTAGTTCAGTGCTGCGTTTTGCTAAAAATCGCCAATATCCCATTTCAAGCGGATAACGAGCACGACCACTAAACAGTGGCTTTGGGTATGCACCTTGTCCGTTAGCCTTGGCAAAGCCATATCCATGGCTATCACCTATATCAGTTGTGTGTATATTGCGTAGTGTAGCAAGTACATTCTTCATGAATGGATTATCAACCGTAAAGTCAGTGTCTAGCATTTCGTGTCCTGGCATAAATCTACTAACGCCAATGATTGAGCCATCTGGCAATTTTTTAACGCCCAATACCTCAGGGACTGGTAATTCAGGTGTAGCAAACCTGCTAGCATACTCATCTTTTTGCAAGGTATTGCCGCTATAACTATGTTTTACAATATATTTTTCGTTTTCAACTGTGCAGCTATATACCGTACTAATCTTGCCAATAGAGTCAAATGGTGCAATCTCTAGACATTCTACGCCTAAAATATTAGCAACGCTTTGCTCAACAGCTTCTACCTCTGAAGCAGGAAGTGAGAATTGTTTGAATAAATTAGGTGATTTCATAAGTTACTATCAGTTACCTAAGTAGCAAGCCTACTATACCACAAAATCACCAATTACTGGACTATACTTAAAATATGTTACCTAGTATAAGAAATATAGAGGTAAAGCAGTGGCTATAACACAAAAAACTAAGCAGCAATTTATAGAACTTCGCGATCAAGGCATGAGCTACGACAAGATTGCCAAGAAGTTAAAGGTGTCTAAGACCACATTAGTTGTATGGTCAAAAGAACATGAGTTAGATATAGCCAACCTACAAACTATTGCTCTTGAAGCCCTACAGGAGCATTACAAAGTTGGGCAGCAACACAGACTAGAGCTATGGTCTGAAAAGATTGAAATGGTCAAAAGAGAGCTTAAAACCAGAGGCTTAGACGATATACCAACCCCAAAGTTAATTGAGCTACCGGACAAACTAAGCCAAAAGTTAAAAGACAAAGCAGGTACGGTTTAAGTCACTTAACAATAAAATTGTAGGTTCTATCCTAGTTAAAATCAGCGAAAAGGAGTTCTTGAACACGTTAACATTAGCACCGATAAGATACGAGCAGGGTCAGCAGTAGAAAAAGACGCTATGCTCCGAATATTGTTTTTGAACCTACGGGTAGACAATGAAAAGTGACTAACTACCTCTGGCGTGAACCGTTTAGAAGCTTAGTCACTGCTATTGAAAACTCTGCTGGTGCGGATGAAAGGACTTGAACCTTCACGCCCTAAGGCACTAGCTCCTAAGGCTAGCGTGTCTACCAATTCCACC
>DAHWAT010000033.1 GCA_027327085.1 Candidatus Saccharimonadota bacterium | reverse complement strand
GGTACTAGGGCATGAAAGTTGCAATAGTCTGTGATTGGCTAACCGGCATAGGTGGGGCTGAACGAGTAGTTTATGAACTGCATAAACTCTACCCTAAGGCGCCTATTTACACTTCTCAGTATAACCCTGAGGCCATAGACTGGTTTAGCGAAGCTGACGTTAGAACAACTTGGTTACAAACCCTGCCAGCTAGTCTTAAAAAGTTCCTACCGGTTTTAAGAGCCTGGACTTTTAGTCGTTTAGACTTAAGCCAGTATGATCTGGTTATTTCGTCCAGTGGAGCTGAGGCCAAAGGCATTAAGACAGGACCTAAAACTCTGCACATTAGTTATATTCATTCACCTACCCAATATTACTGGATCAGGTCTAAAGATTATTTAGATAAACCGGGCTTTCCAAAAGGCTTTAACTGGCTAGCTAGAATCGGTTTAAAGTTGCTGATAGGCCCAATGAAAAGATGGGATAAGCAAGCCGCTAAACGGCCTGATTACATCATCACTAATTCTAGTTACTCCAAAGAAAACATTAAAAGAGTTTACAAACGAGACGCTCAAGTTATCTTCCCTCCGGTTGAAATCGATCGATTTAAAATTAAAGGTACACCACCACAACGCCATGGCTTAATTGTGGCTGGCCGCCAAACTCCCTATAAACGGTTTGACCTGGCGATTGAAGCTTGCAATGAACTTAAAATTCCGTTAATTGTGATTGGTGATGGCCCGGATCATAAACGTTTAGAAAAGCTGGGTGGCAGACGAACTACCTTCTTAAGTAATGTGAATGACCACGACCTGGCTCTACATTTTCAATCGTCAATCGCTTTTATTATGCCCAATGCAGACGATTTTGGCATAGTAGCAGTTGAAGCCATGGCTGCCGGTACACCGGTGATAGCCTACTCGAAGGGTGGGTCTCAAGATTATATGTTGCCAGGTAAGACCGGTGTTTTGTTTGACAGACAAACCAGCAAAAGCTTAGCTCGAGCTATTGAAACGGTTCTTAATAAAAGCTTTAACTCTGATCTGATTGCCCAGCAAGCCACCAAGTTTTCTGACGAAGAGTTCCGTAAAAATATTAAAGCTTTTGTGAGTCAAGCTTACGCAGATTATAGTAACAAGTAATAAGATAAGGGGGAAAGCCATGTCTTTAAATGAAATTTTTAAAGCTTACGATGTAAGGGGCAAGGTAGGTAGCGAACTGAATGCCGAGGTAGCTGAGACAATTGGGCGGTCTTTTGCAGATTGGCTACCAAAAACAGGACCCGTAGCCGTAGGCCGTGATATGCGCCCAGATTCAAAAGAATTAGCTGATGCCCTGATTAAAGGTATCCTAACTCAAGGCAGAGACGTTTGGGACATTGGAGAAATAACTAGCGATATGATCTACTTTGCGGTTGGTGCTAACCAACTAGCCGGAGGGGCGGTCGTTACAGCCAGTCATAATCCGGGTGAATATAATGGCATAAAATTTTGTAAGGACGAAGCTCAAGGTATTGCCGAGGATACCGGTTTAATCGATATAAGGGATCGGGCTAGCAATAATCAATTTAAGCCGTCTACCAAAGCTGGGCAGGTTATTTATAAAGACGTTACCGAAGCTTGGATTAAGCATGTATTAAGTTTTGTCGATGACTCTAAATTAAAACCTTTTAAGATTGTGGTTGATGCCGGCAATGGTATGGCTGGTAAAATCTTTGCCGAACTTGAGCCTTACGTTCCATTTGAGGTTAGCGAAATGTACTTTGAGCTTGATGGCACCTTCCCTAACCATATTGCCAATCCTCTTGAAGAAAAAAATCTAGTTGATATAAAAAGAAAGATTAAAGATGTTTCGGCCGATTTAGGTATTGCATTTGATGGTGACGGTGATAGAGCTGTTTTGATTGATGAAAATGGCATGGCCCTAAGTGGCACGATTATGAGCGCTATGCTAGCTGAATATATTTTAAAGCAGAAACCTGGCTCAACTATCATCCTTAACGCTATTTGCGGACAGGCGGCCGTAGATGTTATTAATAAGCATGGGGGAAAGTTAGTCCGTTCAAGAGTTGGTCATTCCTTCATTAAAAACGAGATGCGAAAAAGTCAGGCTGAATTCGCCGGAGAACATAGCGGACACTATTATTTTAAGAAAAACTTTATGGCCGATAGCGGTATGATAGCTGCACTGCTCGGTTTATATGTTTTAAGCTTAAGTCATAAAAAGTTGTCTGAACTAGTTAAACCATACCGGGACGCTTACGTTGCAACTAATGAAATTAATTTTGAGGTAAAAGATAAAAATAAAATTTTACAAAAAACAGAGAAAGCCTTTGATCCGGGTAGCATCAGTCATTTAGATGGGTTAACCGTGTCAACAGCGAGTGGCTGGTTTAATGTTAGACCCAGTAACACAGAACCTCTACTACGGCTTAATGCTGAAGCTAAAACTAAAGCTGATCTTGACCAAATCATTAAAAAAGCTAGAAGCTTAATCGAAAATTAAATCTGGCTCTTTTTAAAATCATGCCAATCATCTAAGAATTGACTACTTGACCAAATTTTATCTTCGCCTACTACGGTAATAATTTCTATTACAAGTTTTGTTAACCCAAATTTAAAAAAGCAACATTATAGGTTTATAGCAGGGTTTGTTTAGGATTTGGTATCAGGGCAATTTGGCATCAGGGTTAATTCATATTTTTAAATTTGGTCTGGTGTTACAAATTATTACCTTGCTTTTCCAACATATTAACATTATCTTTATAATAGTTGATTTTAACAACTTATAAAGAGAAAAATAAATGGATAGACTAAAAAATAATCAGTTTGGATTTAGCACAATAGAAGTCATATTAGTGGTTGTTGTAGCAGCTTTAATAGGTTTAGTAGGCTGGCTTGTGTACAAGAGTCCTCCTAGGGCTTCTAGCTTATCGTCTGTTTCAACTAGTTTAAATAGACCCTCTACTCCTACACAGCCTGAAGGCTATTATGCTCGATGGAATCAATACTGTGATACCGAAGGTAAAGCTTGCTTTAAGTATCCTCCTAATTGGACTTTGAACGAAAATAAGGAAGTAGTTAGTAGTACTGTTAATAATGTAAGCTCAACAGTTCAAAGTCCCGACCAGGCAGTTAATATTAGCTATGCCTACCCCTACGTGAGAGATGCTGCTATTACCAGTTTTCTTACTATGAGTATTGATAACATACACAATTATCCTAATCTTAAAATAGTTGGAGGTATATACATTGATAATAATAATTTTTCTCTGTATGCAATCGTGGACGCTTCACTTGTATCACAAGACGGACTAGCAGTAGGTCATACCTCACAATTTATTAATACGCCACGATTTGGTCTTACTACCGATACTACTAATGAACCTTATCAACTTGTTGCTATAGATGGTTTAAGTAACGGCAACAATACGTTGGATGCAGCCAAGAATTGGTTTACATCGCCAGAAGCCAAGGATGGTCTATTGATACTTCAGTCATTTACTATTCAGTAGCTGCTAGCCAACCAAGTATAATAATTATGCTGAAAAATGTAATCTAATAGTTATATTCCTCCTATAGACGTCTCAAAACAAAACAAGAAATTGACCAAATACTTAAGCAAGCTAGAAGCTTAATCGAAGCTTAAGTTTGGCTCTTTTTAAAATCATGCCAATCATCTAAGAATTGACTACTTGACCAAATTTTATCTTCGCCTACCCCGGTAATAATCTTGATTCCAAGTTTCTTGCAAATTGCCCATTCGGGTATGGTTGACTCATCGATACGATCGCCTCCTTTAGTAAAAACATCTGGCCTTAAAGCCTCTAAGGCCCTAGAGACCGTTTGATCATTTTTTATTTCAAAAGGCACAACGTAATCGACGTTAATTATGCCACTAACAATTTCGCACCTGGTCTTGAGATTCTGAAAAGGTTTGCCTTTTTTAGCGGTTAAGAAGGCATCCCCGTTAACTATAACTACCAGGGTGTCGCCATACTGCTTACTGCTTGCAATGCAACTAATATGTCCAGGATGTATTGGGTCAAAACCGCCACTTGTTGCCACAATCTTGCCTAGTCCAGGCCTAAGACTGTTAAACTCCTCAAAAGAGATGATTGGAGCACCCCAGGATTTAATCATTGGGCTTAGTATAGCAAAACGTCTAGTCTATTTTTAAACTAATTTAAAAAAGCTATAATATAGACAAGATGCAGAAAATTCTTGTAACAGGAGGTGCTGGTTTTATTGGGTCTAATTTCGTACGACATGTTTACCGAGAACGACCGGATTGGCTGGTTGAAGTTTATGACTCACTAACTTATGCAGGCAACAAGGCTAATCTTAAAGGGCTAGAAGATAGAGTAACCTTAACTGTTGCCGACATATGTGACGAATCAGCTATTGATGCGGCAGTTGCTAGAAATGATGCTGTGGTCCACTTTGCAGCTGAATCTCATAACGATAATTCCCTGTTCAACCCATGGCCATTTGTCAACACCAACTTAGTCGGAACGTATCATGTCCTAGAAGCGGTAAGACACCATCAAAAGAGACTGCATCATATTTCTACTGATGAAGTCTACGGTGATTTAAAGTTAGATGATCCATCTAAATTTACACCCGAAACACCTTATAACCCCTCTAGCCCCTACTCTTCTACCAAAGCTGGGTCAGATTTACTGGTTAGAGCCTGGGTTCGTAGTTTTAATGTAAAGGCTACTATCAGTAACTGTTCAAATAACTATGGGCCCTATCAGCATGTTGAAAAATTTATACCCCGTCAAATTACTGAGATTTTAGAAGGTCGAAAACCAAAACTGTATGGCTCTGGAGCAAACGTAAGAGATTGGATACATACTGAAGATCACAGTTCCGGAGTTCTTACCATATTAGAAAAGGGTAAAATTGGTGAAACCTACCTGATTGGAGCTAATGGTGAGATGCAGAATAAAGAAGTGGTTGAATTAATCCTGCAAATAATGGGCAAAGATAAAAACGATTATGATCAAGTTAATGACCGCCCCGGTCATGATCTAAGATATGCCATAGATTCAAGTAAAATCATCGACGATTTAGGTTGGCAGCCTAAATACACTGACTTTAGAAAAGGCCTTAGCAACACAATAGACTGGTATAAAGATAATCAGGACTGGTGGAAACCGTTAAAAGCATCGACTGAAGAAAAATATAAGGAGCTAAATCGATAAATTTATGAGCTTTGATCCTAGCAACTATAAAGAATTAAAAGTTACAGAGACGGTAATTCCAGGTTTTTATGAAATCGACTTAGTAGTCAATGGCGATAACCGAGGTTGGTTTAAAGAGAACTATCAGAAAGAAAAGCTGGAAGCTTTAGGTTTACCGAGTTTTGAGGTTGTTCAAAACAACTTTTCTTTTAACGCCCAAGCGGGTGTAACTCGTGGCCTTCATGCCGAACCTTGGGAAAAGTTTATTTCTGTTGCTAATGGTAAAGTTTTTGGGGCCTGGGTAGATCTCAGAAAAGGCGAAAGCTTTGGTCAAACCCTAACAATTGAGCTAAACCCAGGGAAGGCGGTTTTTGTTCCTAGAGGTGTAGCTAATGGTTATCAGACTCTGGAAGATAATATTACTTATACTTACCTGGTAAATGCTCATTGGTCACCAGCAGCTAAGTACGCAGCCGTTAATTTGTTTGATCCAAATATTAATATTAATTGGCCAATAGATAAAGCCGGAGC
>DAHWAT010000032.1 GCA_027327085.1 Candidatus Saccharimonadota bacterium | reverse complement strand
ACTTAGATAAATTACTGATTACTATTGATACCGATGGTTCTATAACCCCTCAAGATGCTTTTGAAGAAGCTGCCGCAATTCTCATCAACCAATACACTGCACTTGCCGGTAAAACCAGGGTTCAGACTAATGAATTGACAGACCTAAGTGACGATGGTTACAGCGATAAATTGGGTGGTGATGGTAACGATAGCAATGCTAACGAACAAACAGCTCTAGACACCTCGATTGAAGATTTAAACTTAACCGCCCGAACTACTAACGCTTTAATTAATAACGATATTCACACCATAAGAGATTTATTTGCTTTAAATGATGCTGAGCTTAAAGATCTAAAAGGTTTTGGCAGCAAAGCACTTGATGAAGTTAAAGACAAATTAGCGGAGTTGGAGCTCTAACATGCATCGTCACGGATACAAAGGTAAGAAATTTAACCGCGAACGCGACCAACGCCAAGCCCTTATAAGCGGCTTAGCTGATTCGCTGATTAAATATGAAACGATAGAGACGACTCTGCCAAAGAGTAAGGAAGTTGTTCCATATGTTGAAAAATTAATTACCAAAGCTAAAAAGGGCGACCTGCATAATCGTCGACAAGTTATCGCTGGTTTACAAACAATTAGTAGTGCCCATAAGTTAGTTGATCAAATCGCGCCTAAACTAACTAATCGATCATCGGGACACTTAAGAATCGAAAAAACCAGTACTAGAAGAGGAGATAATTCGCAAATGGCAAGAATCAGTTTTGTCGATAATTTATCTGACACAGTACCGGCAACTAGTCAAAAAACAACCAAGACGTCTGAGGCTAAGCCTTCTAAGCTCGATAATCAATCAACTAAAGAAGAGGCAAGTAAATGAAAACTTATAGCGCAAAGCCTAAAGACGTTGAGCGTAAATGGTACATTTTAGACGCTTCAGCAGTACCCCTAGGCAGACTATCGGTAGAGGTAGCCAAACTACTCATGGGCAAAAACAAGCCCCAATTTACATCTCATATTGACGTAGGTGATTATGTCATCATCATAAATGCTAAACAACTAAAGGTTACAGGCGATAAATTAAACAAAAAGATTTATTATAGACACAGTAACTACCCTGGTGGGCTAAAAGAAACTCTACTAAAGGATCAGATTAGCAAAAATGCAGCCTCAGTTATAGTGCACTCTGTCAGAGGTATGCTGCCGGTCAATAAGCTAAGAGATGATAGGTTAAAAAGACTCAAGATTTATGACGAGGCTACACATAACCATGAGCCGCAAAAACCGATAACTATTACATTAAAGGAAGGTAATTAAGATGGCTAAAGATAGCTATTTCTACGCCTTAGGTAGACGAAAAAGCTCAACTGCTAGAGTCCGTCTAGTCAGTGGCAAAGGCCAGTTTGTTATTAATGATAAAGCAGCTGAAGACTATTTTGCCGGCAGCAAGTATATCTTAAATAAGCTCAGACAGCCATTTTTAGTACTGGATCTAAATAACAAATTTGATGTGACAGCTAAGGTAAATGGCGGTGGTCATCAAGGTCAAATTGAAGCAATTCGTTTAGCTATAGCTAAAGCTCTCGTTGAAGTCAATCTAGACTATAAAAGTACTCTAAAAAGAGCTGATTTACTTAGTCGAGACTCTAGAGAAAAAGAACGTAAGAAATTCGGCTTTAAAGGTGCAAGGAAACAACGCCAATTTACTAAACGCTAAAAGTTTAGCTTTAACTTTTGTTAACCAAGCCATTAAATTAACAGGACTTTACGTTTAGGTTAGTTAATCGGTTATAATTAATATAAGCATGAGTAAACCAGTTATTTTAACAGGCATCAGAGCTAATAATAGCTTACATATAGGCAACTATTTTGGCGCACTTCTACCGATGGTTGATATGGCTCAAAATAAAGCCGACGAATACCAGATAAACCTATTTATACCTGATTTACATAGTTTAACTGCAGACTTAGATTATGCTAATTTTCAATCAGTCATTTTAAATAATTTAAAAATGTATGTATCGGCCGGTTTACCGCTTAATAAAGCCGACGTCTATATTTATCGACAAAGTTTTATACCGGCCCACAGTGAACTCACAATTCTTTTAAACTCATTTATCGGCATGGGCGAATTGAGTAGAATGACCCAATACAAAGAGAAATCAGCTAAATTTCATGAGGATAGAATACCGGTAAGCTTATTTAGTTATCCGGTGCTAATGGCTGCCGATATTTTAGCTTATGGCGCTAGTTACATACCAGTAGGAGACGATCAGACCCAACACCTAGAATTTACTAGAGATGTTGCCATTAGAATTAATAACCTATTTGGCGATATATTTGTTGTGCCTCGTCCCGTTAAGCAACAACACGCATTATTCATGAAAGATCAAGGCTTAAGAATTAAAGATTTAGTCGATCCTTCAAAAAAAATGAGTAAGTCATCCGAGTCAGATAAAGGGACGATCTTTCTAAACGATAAACCCGAAGATGCCTATACTAAAATAATGGCATCAACCACCGATAGCTTAGGCGTAATCAATTATGATAAAGCGAGTCAACCCGGGATCAGTAACTTGCTCGAAATATTATCGCTAGTCTCTAAAGAGCCGCTGGATCAAATTATTAGTTCGTATCAAGGACAGACTAGTTACGGAGAGTTTAAGAAAATCGTAGCGGCCGAGGTTAGAGACTTTTTAATGAAGTTTCAGTCATCCTTTGACAAGATTGATGAAGCCGAAATTTACGACAAATTAAAACTCTCAGAGATAGTAATGAATCAGCAAGCTAATAAAACTGTTTATCGCTTACAAAAAGCTTTGGGACTTAGAAGCTAAACGTGGATCAGCTAAAAAAAACAAGATTAGATTTTAAGATTTCTCAAGCTGCAGCCATTAGTCGTAAATCTGCTACCAATTTAATTAAATCATCAAAAGTTCAAGTTAATAATAAAATTATTACTAAACCGAGCCATTTAGTAGCTTCTGGCGACAAATTAGAAATCGATCAAAAAGCCTCATCTCTAAGTTTCAAAACGCCAAAACTTAAAGTAATTTATGAAGATAATGATGTCGTGGTCATTGATAAACCGGTCGGTCTATTGACGCATTCTAAAGGTGCTTATAACCCAGAAGCTACCGTAGCGTCTTGGCTACACACTAAGGTCCCAACCATGACAGGAGAAAGATCAGGCATAGTCCATAGATTAGATAGAGCTACTAGCGGCGTTATGATTCTAGCAAAAAATGAAGCTACGCTTAAATTTTTACAAACACAATTTTCTAAACGTAAAACTAAAAAAACCTATGTCGCAGTAGTTGAAGGGGTGCCACAGAAGCAACACGCAGTTATAGACATGCCAATTGAGCGCAATCCTAAAAAACCTCAGACCTTTAGAGTTGGACCAAATGGTAAAACAGCGCAAACAGAATATAGAGTGATTAGCCATAACGATTCAACCAGTTTAGTCGAGCTAAAGCCAGTTACAGGAAGAACTCACCAGCTTAGGGTTCATCTGCAGAAAATTGGACATCCCATAATTGGTGATACACTTTATGGAACAGTCGAAGCTGAAAGACTTTATCTGCATGCTCGTGTCTTAGAAATTACTTTACCGAGCGGCAGAAGACAAGTATTTGAGTCAGCACTACCAAAACAGTTTAAAATATAGATAATCATGCACTTAGCCATCCACCCAGAAACCAAAAAAGCGATCGATAATATGATCGAGTCGACACCTCAAGTAGTTATACTAACGGGGCCAGCAGGAATCGGCAAAAAAGCATTGGCGAGATATACCGCAGAAAAGTTACTGAAAATAGACAGCCTCGATAATTACGCTCATGTTCTAAAAATATTTCCAGAAAATAAGTCGATAGGCATAGAGAGTATTCGTCAATTAATCAACTTTTTAAGTTTAAAAGTACCAATTAAAGCGTCGCCTAACCAAGTAGTTATAATCGAGGAAGCTCATGCAATGACACAAGAGTCTCAAAACGCCCTATTGAAGACACTTGAAGAGCCACCGCTAGATACAGTAATCATTATGACACTAACTTACTCTAATCTACTGCTACCGACAGTCATATCTAGAGCTAGAGTTATACCAATCATTCGGCCTAGTCGAACAAGTTTAAGGCAAAATTTTAAAAATGTTTCAGAGGAAAGCTTTAACAATGCTTATAACTTAAGCAGCGGCTTACCTGGGCTTTTAAGTGCCATTTTAAACCAAACAGACCATCCTTTAGCTATTGCCAATAAAGAAGCTAGAGTTATCCTAACCAGTAGCTTATATGATCGACTTTTAATGGTTAACTCGTTGTCTAAAGAAATGCTAAAGTTTCTCAGCACGGTAGATATTATAGAAAGAATGGCTAATACTGCTTTACTTAAAAACAGCGATACGATTAAGTGGCAAAAAGTCCTAAAGGCATGTTATGAAACAAAGCAAGCATGCTTAACTAATGCGCAAGCTAAATTAATCGTTTTAAAATTCATGTTAAGTATCTAAACAAAGTTGTATAATTAGATAAGATAATTTATGTTAGAACTACTCATTATTATAGCCTTTGGCTACCTAGCCTATAGAAACGCCGAGGTTCACGACGATGAATTTGCCAATCTAACCAAAAAAATGGGAGAACGTCTTGGCAAACTCTGGGATATTGCCCATCAAGGCATGCGTGAAAATAAGTTCCTAAGAGCAGAGAAGGCCCTTTTAACCATTCTAAAAATTGATGAAAAAAATGCAGCCGCCTACAACCGTTTAGGTATTTTATATGCTAAACAAAAAGAGTATAGAGACGCTATAGATTGTTTTGAAATAGCTTCCAGCATAGAAGCGACGGCTTCGAGCTTACATAATCTTGGACTAATCTATTATGAAACCGAGCACTATGAAAAAGCAGCTATAGCCTTTGAGCAAGCCTTAAAGCTTGAAGATAATTTAGCGGCCAGACATGTGGCTTATGCTAAAGTTGAGGAAAAACTAGGTAACGACAAGTTGATGTTTCAAGAACTAGAAAAAGCTGCCGAACTTGAACCAAACAAAGAGACTTATGGCTTACTCTACCGGGCTTATGAAACTCACGGACTAGAAAAAGAAGCCGATCAAGTAGCCGAAAAACTAAAAAAATTAGTGGTACCACAAGGCAAACCTAAACGCATCTTAAGATCAAAGCGAGTAGTTATATAAGTTACTGGCTGTTCACTAATCTTAAAAGGGAACTAAGTCCCCGATAAGCAATTTTATCGACTTGATTTAAGGTTAGATTGATCGCATCTTCGCCTACAGCTATAATGCTATCGTCTAAATTTGATCCTTCTGGGTATAGACACATCTTAGGATTTTGGGTATAAGCAAATACCTCTACAAACTTTCTATCAACCCAAATACCATCGAATGGATTGAACGTGTGGTAATTGACTCGTCTCTTGACTTAGGACACTCGGACTAAAATTCCAACCTCAACAGATTGATCAAGTATTTTTGGAAACACTAAAGTTTTGTGTGTAAGAAGTAATACCAGATAATACTATGGTATGAGTTTACGCACTAGAATTGTTCCAACCGGCTCAGGGAAACAAGCTGTCCAGGTAGTATCTCAAGTCGGTAAAAAACTGACTGTTATTAAGCATATAGGCTCATTTGCTACCGACAAAGAAAAGGGTGTGCTTCAGAACAAAGCTCAGGAATATATTCAATCGCTTACCGGTCAACAAAATGCTCTAGATTATCTTAGTGAACAGCAATTCTTTGATCAAATAGA
>DAHWAT010000031.1 GCA_027327085.1 Candidatus Saccharimonadota bacterium | reverse complement strand
AAAGGTAGAGAGTTAATTGATTCACCCAGCTATTTTATATCTACCTTGCTAAGTTTATAAAAAATGTTAATATAGGTTTTATGTCTAGTATAGCAAACAGATATTTTGTGCCGGAGGATTCAGAGCGAGTTGATGCCGAGGATTATTATACAGTCAGTCCAGTGTGGGATCCGGATATACCCGGTCATAACTTAGGTATCGATGTCAGCTCTGCTGCCGTCTTCTCGCTTGATTTTGAGCAAGAAGATCATCGTTTCTGGCTGCTACGGAATTTGGGAGAAATGGGGTTATCTGCCCGGGTGGCAAGATTAGATAACGCAGTGTCTTGGCGAGGCCAAAAAGTTGCTTCAACCTTTATGTCTTATGACGTCGATAAATCACAAATAGCCTTTTTGTCGCTCGGTAATACTAAACCCGATCAAGATTTAGACACCAACTGTAGTGAGATTAATTTACTATTAGCTGTCCAAGAGTCAATTAAGCACGCAAACATTGGCGCCATTGCCTTGGCTGGTCCGAATGACCACCAAATAAAACAACCAGACGGTCTTCTTAAAAGTTCAATTGCCGATAACATCATGCCTAGTTTCACCTTGCAACCGTGCTATCGCTGCGACAGTGCTCTAGATTATGCACCTGAGATAGCTGACTCGACTATTTTGCTAAGCCTTGCTAAAGATTTAAACTTTTGTCAAATACAAACTTTTGAGCAATACCATAAACAGCATGGCCGCTTTGCTTTAAATGGGACATTTACAGATACCCCAGTTTTTAAATTCATTAGTGACCCCAAATACTGGCAAACCACAGCTGAGTTTTACGCAATCTTAAGGGATAAAAAAGACTTAAAACCTAGCGATGTTAATGATAGCGCTAAGAACATAATGGCTAAAAATAAACTGCTTATTAAAGTACTACATGCGGCTTCAATTGCCTACGTAGAACCTCAGTAGTCTATCCCCTGATTAGCTAGATATTTGTCGTCAAAGTGATGCTTAATTTTGGTCATATCTGTGGCAATATCTACGTAGCGGTTAAGCTGCTTTGGCCAGTTTCGTCCGGTTAGGCAAAGGCTGGTACTTGCTGCCCTAGTTTTAATCAATTGCTCAAGCTCTTGATTAGAGATTAGGCCATCATGACAGGCGTTATTAATTTCATCGCAGATAACAATATCGTATTGACCGCTGCTGGCGGCTTTTAGTGCGACTTTAAGGGTTGCTTGAGCCGCTTGTTGATGCTGCTCATCACTGATATGGCTTTCGCTCAAATCTTTAGCCTTATAAAACCCCTTTCCGCCTTTATAGAAAAAGAGCTGGTCTTTAAATATGGGAGCAATATCTCTTATGAAAACGTGCTCACCAACACCCCAATACTTAATAAACTGGATGAAAGCTACTTTCTTGCGGCTGCCTAAGGCCCTAGCCATCAGCCCGATAGCAGCTGAAGTTTTACCTTTGCCTTCACCGGTATAGACAATCACGACCGATTGTTTGGTCTTATAATCCTCAAATGCCATAAATGCTGTAGTTTAAAAAAGTTGGGAGCTAGATTTTAAGTGCGGCATCAATTTTAGGTTTATCGAAACCGATAATGATTTCACCGTCAATATCAATGACTGGTATGCCGCGTTGCCCAGATTTCGTAACGGCTTCCTGACCGTACTTGGGGTTTTCTTCAACATCCAAATAGGTGTATTTAATCTTTTTATCATCGAGATAGCGTTTTGCCATATGACAAAAAGCGCACCATTCCGCTCCATAGATAGTTATATTTGCCATAGTTATCATTATAGCATTAGTCCTGCTAAATAGTCTAAACTAGCTTTAAGTTTAGCCAAAAAAACAGGCTTGCCTTGCGTGAGATTAATTACAACTGATATAATAGATAAGAAATGAAGCCATTAGTTGAAACGGCTGGTCTGAATAATAAACTAACTAGTAAAAACTCAGCCAGACAGCTTTTTATGTCAGCTGCCCTCGGTATGAGTTGGCAGTTAGCGATTGCTGTTTTAGTGCCGGTTATAGGTGGATATGAGCTAGATAAGGCCCTTAAAACTCTACCTTTATTCACGCTTGTTGGTTTAATCTTGGCCATGGGGCTCAGTAGCTGGGTAGTTTTAAGAGCTTTAAAAACCTTTCAAAAGTATGATAGGAGAAAAGCACAGTGATAGGTTTAGTATCTATTTTGGCATCAACTGGTCCTAACGTGCACATCGCTCCGGGGCCGGTGCTTAGGCTCGATGGCTTTAATATTACCAATTCTATGCTTTATGGCTGGCTGATCATTCTGTTTACGATTATCTTTTTTATTTGGGTTGCCAGACGCATTACCGTTAAGCCTCAAGCTGGGGTGATTCAGTATATTGAGGCTGTGGCCGAGTATATTATTAATACTGTTCAAGATGCTTTTGACGATCCAGCGATTGGTGCTAAATTTGTCCCCTTCTTCCTAACCTTGTTCTTCTTTATTTTGTTTAATAACTTATCTGAGCTTTTACCAATATCTGGTGATGGTATTCACGCCGGTAGTTTACCGCTGTTAAAACCATTTACGGCTGATTTAGACGCTACCCTAGGCATGGGCATATTCACGATGTCGATTGTTTATTTTTATTCGGTTAAGTTAGGCGGTGGTTTCAGAAAGTATATTAGACACTTCTTTGTTGGTAATCCTCTAAACCCGCTCTATTTCTTCATAGGTGTGCTGGAAATGTTTTCCGATGCCATTAGAGTGATTAGCCTTAGTCTCCGACTATTCTTGAACATTACGATTGGTGAAATGATAATTGTGGTTTTTGCTTGGCTAGGTCACTTTTTAGCACCAGTTACTGCCTTGCCGTTTACGCTGCTTGAGCTAATGGTTTGCTTTATCCAGGCCTATATTTTTACTTTACTCGGTACCATGTACTTGGCGATTGCAGTTAATACAGCGCATCATAACACTCAGGATAGCTTGACCGAAGAGACATTTCCTGAAACAATAAAAGCAACAGCGGCTAGCGTTCAAGGAGATATTTAATTTGGGCGATTTTGCGGCTATGTGTATCAAGCATTTAATAATTAATAAAAGGAGTTTGAAATAATAAAATGGCAGATTTAAATTCGCTGGTTTTGGGTTCTCACCTTTTGGCTACTGCTACCAGCACCCTTAACGCTCAATATATTTCCAAAGGATTAATTTTAGGCGGTGGTTTTATTGGTCCAGCTATTGGTATTGGCGTAGTCGGCGGCAATTACGTACAAGCTGCCGGTCGAAATCCAAAAGCGGCAGGTAGTTTACTTGGCCAGGCTTTAATTTTCGTCGCTCTAGCTGAGCTATTTGGCCTGCTAGCTTTTGCCTCAATATTTATCGTAGCTTAAACAAGAAAGGTTATTAGATTAAGCAGTGCTGATTTTAAATTTAGCAGACAGTTCAACAGGCGTAGGAGCACTTGGTTTTAGTGGCGGTGCTTTCCTAGTTCAGCTGATTACCTTCGTTTTGGCCTTTTTGGTTTTAAAGCGCTGGGCCTTTAAGCCGATTGTTCGGGTGATGAAGCAACGGCGAGAAATTATTGAACGAGGCGTACATTTAGGCGAGAAACTGGAGAAAGAGAAAGAAGAACTAGACCTAAAGGTCGAGCAACTACTAGGTGAGGCTCGGACTAAGGCCGATGCTATTGTGTTGGAAGCTCAAGAAGAAGCTCGCCAAATGATCCATGAAGCTGAAGTGGCGGCTAGGCAAAAGGTAGATAACATTGTGGCCGATGCCCAAGTTAAAATTGATTTAGAAACGGCTCAGGCTAAAGCTAAACTAGAAAAACAAATTGTTGGCTTAATAGCCGAAGCTACTGAAGCGATTATTGAAGAAAAGATTGATGCTAAAAAAGACGCTAACTTGATTAGCCAGTTTCTTAAAGAAAGGCTGGGGGCATGAGTAAACGTACTGATCTAGCCGGAGTTATTGCCAAGATGTCTTTAGCCAAGGACTTTTCTAGTCGCCAAGTTAAAGAGATTGCCGCCTATATTCTTGATAACCGCCTGAGTAGTCAAATTGATAGTTTGATGAGAGATGTGCAATTTGCTTGGGCCGAGGCAGGCAGGCTTGAAGTCCTAGTGTCGTCGGCGCACCCTTTGACTAACGAAAATAGAAGTATGATTAAAAACCAAGTTAAACAAGTTGAGCCGTCGGCTAAAACTATAGTTATCAATGAAATTAATGATCCTAGTGCGATTGCCGGTCTGCGTATTAATCTACCTGGTCGTCAACTAGACTTAAGTATTGAAGCCAAATTAAATAAGTTTAAACAGTTAGTCCAAAAGTAGGAAGGAATAAAGTGGCAGAATTATCTATAACAGAGCTTTCAAACGATATTAAACAAGCGATAAATCAATTAAAAAGTCGTCCAGAAATAGAGAACGTCGGTATTGTAACGCGAGTTGGCGACGGTATTGCCTGGATTTACGGGTTGTCCAGTGCCGGTTATAACGAAATGCTTGAAATCGAGTCAAGCGATGGCGGTAGTGTGACCGCCTTTGCTCTAAATCTGGGTCAGGACGAAATTGGCTCAGTTATCTTGGGCGAGGATACCCTGGTGGAAGCCGGCGCTAAAGTTAGATTGTCCGGCAAAGTCCTAGAGGTACCGGTAGGCCCTGAGCTGATTGGTCGAGTAGTTGATCCACTGGGCCGACCATTAGATGGTGCTGGCCCAATTAAAACTAAGCTAACCAGCCCGCTAGAAAGACCAGCACCGGGCGTGTTAGCTCGTAAAAGTGTCCATGAGCCATTAATGACCGGTATTACCGCCATTGATGCCATGGTGCCGATTGGGCGAGGCCAAAGAGAACTAATTATTGGTGATCGTCAAACTGGTAAAACCGCCATTGTTGTTGATGCCATGATTAACCAGAGTCGACAAAAAACTGGCATCATTAATGTTTATGTGGCTATTGGTCAAAAGTTGTCTAAGGTTGCTGCCTTACAAGACCGTTTAAAGCGTGAAGGGGTGATGGACCAGTCGATAATTGTGGCAACAAGCCCTGCTGATCCGGCCGCCATGCTTTATTTAGCGCCATATGCCGGTTGTGCTATAGGCGAGTATTTTAGGGACAATAAGCAACACGCTTTAATTATTTATGACGATTTATCTAAGCACGCTGCTGCTTATAGGCAGATGAGTCTGCTACTACGTCGGCCACCAGGTCGAGAAGCTTACCCAGGCGATGTTTTTTATCTTCACTCTAGACTACTCGAGCGTTCAGCTAAATTGTCTGATGAACTAGGCGCTGGTTCACTGACGGCTTTGCCGATTATTGAGACGCAAGCCGGTGATATCAGCGCTTACATACCAACTAATGTTATTTCGATTACTGATGGCCAGATTTTCCTAGAAAACAATTTGTTTTACCAAGGTATTAGACCGGCTATCTCAGTTGGTTTATCGGTTTCTCGTGTTGGCGGTAATGCCCAGACTAAAGCTATTAAAAGTGCCAGTGGCGGTCTTAAGTTGTCGCTTGCACAATTTAGAGAGTTAGCTGCTTTTTCGCAGTTCTCAACCGATCTTGACCCAGAAACTCGTCACACCATTGAACGAGGTCAAAGATTAACCGAACTACTTAAACAACCGCAGTACAGTCCCTACTCTATTTGGGAGATGTATGTCAGTCTGATTACTGCAACAAGAGGTGCTTTCGATGAAGTGCCGGTTGAAAAAATAAAGTTAGCCCAGGAAGCTTTACTGCGAGAGTTTAAGTCTAAACAACCAAAATTACTAGCAGAAATCAATACCGGTAAGGCCCTAACTGATGCCCAAAATGATCAAATTATGAAACTGGCTAAAACGATTTTGTCTACCTACAGGATTCATACTAAAAAAGCGGCTGTAGCCGATGAACAGGGCTAAGCTAGATGGCAAGTTTAATCACTTTAAGACGGCAGATCGCTTCGATTAAAAATACGCGCCAGATTACCAAGGCCATGCA
>DAHWAT010000030.1 GCA_027327085.1 Candidatus Saccharimonadota bacterium | reverse complement strand
AGGACAATCGCTTATAGACTTGTGTGAGGCATTTATAGAAGATAGCTCGGAAATGGAGCAAACGGATGACGGAGGATAAGCGCAACTGCGTAGTACTGGCCAGAGTCTCGTCTAAAGCCCAAGAGGACGAAGGTTACTCACTTGATGCACAGCTAAAACTAATGCTGTCTTACTGTCAGAAGAATAATTTACATGTAGTCAAGACGTTCAAGATAGCAGAAACAGCCTCCAAAGAGCGTAGCCGCCGTATCTTTCATGAAATGATACAGTTTCTATACAAAGAAAAAGATGTTCAACACCTTATAGTTGAAAAAACTGATAGATTCGCTAGAAACTTCAAAGATGCGGTAACTATAGATGAGTGGTTAGAAGCTGATGAAACTCGCTTTCTTCATGCAGTGAAAGAAAACATATTACTTCACAAACACGCTAAGTCAGATGTTAAGTTTATGTGGAACATACATATGTCAGTGGCTAAGAAGTACACCGATAATTTACGTGAAGAAACCATGAAAGGCCAAATGGAAAAGCTGGCTCAAGGTTGGTTGCCTGCCTACCCTCCTCCTGGCTATATGACTATTACCAAAGACGGCAAGCGTATACATGTGCCTAACCCAGAAACTAAAGGAATAATGCAGTTGGCATTTAAGAAATATCTGAAACCTGACGTAACTATAAAAAGCCTTACTCGTGAATTAGAAGGTATGGGACTCGTTAGTCGTAAAGGCAGACCGTATGCGAAAAGCCATATTCAAAATGTATTAACAAACCCCTTCTATATAGGCCTAAACCGTTTTAATGGGATAGATTACCCCGGCAAACAAGAGCCAATAATTAGTAGACAGCTATTTAATGCCGTCCAAACTAAAATGCATAACGGCAGACCTATACACCCTATTAAACATGATCCAATGTTTAAGAATATGATTACTTGCACCGAATGCAACGGCACGGTTACATGGCAATTACAAAAAGGCAGATACTACGGATATTGCCAGAGACGCAATAACTTATGTAGGGGCAATAAAGCCATTAGAGAAGATAGCCTGATTGAATATGTCAAAGAGAAGCTGAAACAGCTCGTATGCCCCTCTCCTGAGCTTATAGACTGGGCTATTAAATCAATACGGGACACCCATTATGATGACCACGCCCTTAAAGAGCAGCAAATAAAGGGTTTACAGCTCAAGCTAGATCGTATTAATCGCATGGATAGTGAGATGTATGATGATAAGTTAGCTGGCGAAATAAGCAGAGAGGTATATGCTCAAAAACACAGTACTTTCCAGGAGGAGATAGCCGAACTTAGCGATCAATTGAACAAAGTAAGCAGTGGTTATGCAGACATTACAGAACAAGCTGTAGTGCTCTTAGAATTGTCCCAACGAGCCGCTGAATTATTTGATACTCGCAATACTGAGCAAAAGCGAGTAATAATGACCAAACTTTTCTCTAGCATTACTTCAACAGGTGGCGTTGTATCTGTTAAATACACTAAATTTGCTGAAGTAGTGGCGAATAATACGTTAAAAACTAAGGAAATAATAGGAGGATAGAAAATGGGTGACCAAACTTTACAAAATAATAAAAATAACAGGGGTAAAAATAACAAAAAAGAGCTTCTTTTGAAGCTCAGAACTATCTGGCTCCGGGGACTGGATTCGAACCAGCGACCTAGTGGTTACACTTTATCTGTACTTTCGTAACAGTGTGGACTATATCATCATCCTGTTTTCAGGATGTAGGGCGCTATTGAAGGATTATTGTTAGGCTCACCTTCTAGTCTCTGAACCTTCCGAAGACCTTTATCCTATCCTCGGCTTGGCTGCGGATTACCTTATCTTTTAAACTTAGGCTCCCCGTCAATTCACCCTATTTTCGCAGATTAATTACTTAATCAGGCTGCGTTTTCACAGCCACCCGCTCTACCGCTGAGCTACCCCGGATTGTTAAATAACTTGTTTATTCTATCTGGTAAGAGAACTATTGTAAATATTTTTGTCAATTTTAGTTAAATATTCTTCTTGCTTCTCTTTCCTCGGTCTTACGTTTTAGACTTTCTCTTTTGTCGTACTTTTTCTTGCCAGTTCCTATGGCTATTTTTAGTTTTATGTAGCGTGATCCGCTTAGTATGTTAAGTGGCACAATAGTTTTACCTAATTGTTTGGCTTTAATCAGAGCATCTATTTCTCTTCTTTTTGCCAATAGTTTTCTGGCGCGTGTTTGGGTGGCTTCGTCTATCTTAATGCCATCTGAGCCGTTGATTGTAGCGTTGATTAGATAAAGCTCATTGTCTTTTATGGTTACGTACGCCCCTCTTAGTTGGCCATGACCAAGTCTTAAGCTCTTGGTTTCTGCTCCGGTAAGTTCAATGCCCACTACCAAGCTTTCACCCAAGGCATAGTCATAGGCAGCCCGGCGATTACTGATAGTTTTTTGACTACGTTGTTTTTTCTTAGCCATACCTAAATAGTATGACGCATAAATACTTGAGAAGCCAAGTTGATGCTTAAATATTAAGCTTAAGCTTGCCTTTAAATTAAAGATGTGGGTTAATTGGATTGATATGTCAGGAGTTGAAACAAGGTCAAGAAGTGCTAGGTTAATCAAGCAGCCTCTTTCAAGAGGTGAGTTACATGATGAGAAAATCATTAAACCAGCTCTTCAGCATCTGAAAAGATGGCATTGGGAAAAAGTTAGAGCTTTAAATCTAGGCGGCGATAGCTTGTCTCATCAATACTTGCTTCAACAAGGTGTTAAAGCTGAAGCGATAGAAGTACCCAAAGCAGACTTTCTTCGCTATATTGCTAGCCCAAGGTTTAAGCTAGACTATGAACCTCAAACTTTTGATGTAGTAGTGGCTAATATGGTACTGCATAAGCTAAGTGAGCGCAGGCTGAGGCAGACTGTCGGTGATATCAGTGAAACTATGAACAGTGGTGGCCAACTATTTTTTATTGGACCAAATCCAAAAGGCGATACGCGGTTAGATCTGTATTTATCGGAAAAGAAGCGGTTATGGCTAAACTATCGCGAGAGGTATAATCCGCATTATATTGACGTAATCAGGTCTATAGCGCCTGAACTAGGCTTTAGCTATGTTGAGGTGCCAAAGCTAATGACGCCAAAGGCTACGCCTTATTTAGGTGTAGAAGTAGAGTATGAACCATGGCACGCTACCCCAATAAGAACGGCTGGTCTACTGGTCAGTCTGCAGAATATCGCTGGAGCTAACAGTCCTGCAGCTCAAACACCAGAAATTGCCGAAACAGCCGATTTTCGCCCAAGGCTTGCAGCTTAAACAATAGAATTAGTTTGTTTTAGCGAAAAACTGCTTAGCCACATTCCATAAACTAGGATCATGTAGCTTTTCCATTCTATAGTACCAATACTCAGCTCCCCATAGGTAGATTTGTTTCATACCCGTAGCTTCGGCAAAACGTATATTCTGTGCCATACGTGTGGCGTTCATAGACTGATTTTGCTGCGCTAGAGTGGTTTGGGTGATCGGTAGCCCATGAGGAGTCCAGGTATCAGCTTGTAGCTCGCCTATGATCATATTACGGTTATTATCGACTATTTTTTGCAGTTCTGCTAAAAAGGCATAATACCAAGCTGGCCAGGGGTATTCTAGATAGCGATGAGTTATATTAGCGTCCCAAACTCTTCGGTAAACCGAAATACTGAAAAGATTAGCTTGCGGTTGGCCTATAGGAATGCCAATAGCGTTATTGCTTCGGCCAATGATGATAGGGTGGTGTGGGTCAAGTTTTTTGACTAGGTTATATTCGTCAATTAATCTTTGACGGCTAAAATTAGTGCAATCACCGAAACCTTTTAAGAAGTATTCGTTTTCCAGCTGATAACTTTCAAGAGCTGGCGAGTTTTTATATCGCTCTATTACTGCTGTCATAAACTTTTCCAGTTTTGGCTGCCACCAGCTCATCGGCTGATTACCTACCCAAGTAGGCATGTGACACTCTGGCCAATCAGGCTGTCTTAGTCCGACTGTAAGAATAATCTTGGCGTGGTGAGCTTCGGCTTTGGCAAACTCCCAATCTAGTGTTGAAAAGTCATAATGTCCGGGGGTTGGCTCCATATCACTCCAGTAGCTAGTCAGACGGAAGTGTTTTACGCCAATACTCAGTAAGGCGTCCATGGTTTGTTTGGGGTTTAAGCCTAACGCCTCAGCTTGATCGGGGATAAAGCTAACGCCCAATTGCAGAGGAATGTTTCGCTGACTATAAATATAGTATTGGCCTAGACCATACATAATAGCAGTTGATAGAATAAAAATGGCTAGGACTACGCAGACTATTTTATGCCATAGATTGTAGCGCCAATAGGCTTTTAAGCAATTAATCAGCTTTTTCAGGTATTTTTTAATGAGTTTTAGCATATAATCTATTACTAGTATAAATGAAAATAAGCATAGTTGTTCCAGTTTATAATGAAGCCGATAGCTTAAAGGCTTGTTTAGAGTCTATCGCCAAGCAAACAAAAAAAGCTTATGAAGTTATAGTTGTAGACAACAACTCGACTGATTGTACCCAAGACATTGCTCGCCAATTTTCGTTTGTAACTTTGATTGAAGAACCAAGACAAGGGGTTGTGCATGCCAGAACCTCAGGCTTTAATCGGGCGCATGGCGATATTATTGCTCGGATAGATGCCGATACCATTCTGCCGGCTAATTGGTTGAGTGTAGTTGAGTCAATCTTTCAAGATGAAAATATTGATGCTGTTAGCGGGCTGGCCTTATATTATGGTGTGGCAGCGGCAAAGCTTGCCAGTCAAGTCGATTTGTTTTTACGTCGTAAAGTTAGTGCGTCTCTAAAAAAGCAAAATAAGATGTATTTATGGGGAGCCAATATGGCGATGAGACGCGAAGCTTGGCAAGCAACTAAAGCTTATTTATGCCATCGTTCGCACCAACACGAAGATTTTGATTTGGCGATTCATCTACAGAAACAAGGTTTCAATATTATATTTCATGAGGGTCTGCAAGCTATGGTGTCATCACGTCGCATAGGCATGAGCTTCATTGACTACATGCATTATGTGATGATGAGCCCTAAAACTTACAGCCAACACAATATTGGTGTTAAAAAACAGATGTATCCTGTGGTCTTTGTTTGTGCAGTCTTTTATCTACCTGGCTATATCTTATATAAGGGCTATAATCCTATAACTCAAAGATTTAGCTTAAGTCGATTATTTTTAGTCAGTCAATCTGCTCAACGAGTCGACCCAACTATTTTTGTGGCTTGATGCCGAGTTGTTTAAGAATAGCCTGTTCGTTTAAATTGGTACCATCAATTGCCACATAGGGTTCATCCTCGGTCGGTGGTTCTAGCTTGCTCGCTAGTTGGCTAAACTGCTCTAAACTCATGTGATAATCATAGTTATTGCGTTTAGTCTGGCTATTGACGGCTCTTTGCCTGGCTATATTTAGTGGTGTGGTAACCCAAATAAGTACAACTTTTGCGTGATATTTCTTGGCGATTGCCTTAAGCTTATCGCGGTCAAATTTATGATTGAAGGTCGTGTCAAAGATAACGCTTCTACGGTGAGCCAGTAGGTACTCAGTAGCGTCATTTAATTTTTGATACAGTTCTTCACTTTCCTTTTGTGAATGAGTTGGATTTTTAAACAGCTTGTGTCTTTCAACGTCTGCCCAGATATGAAAAGCGTTTGTGTGCTCAGCTATAACTTTAGCTATAGAGGTCTTACCTGCGCCTGGGTAGCCAATAAAAAGGTAGAGAGTTAATTGATTCACCCAGCTATTTTATATCTACCTTGTTAAGTTTATAAAAAATGTTAAAATAGGTTTTATGTCTAGTATAGCAAGCAGATATTTTGTGCCAGAGGATTCAAAGAGAGTTGATGCCGAGGATTATTATACGGTCAGTCCAGTGTGGGATCCGGATATACCCGGTCATAACTTAGGCATCGATGTCAGCTCTGCTGCCGTCTTCTCTCTTGATTTTGAGCAAGAA
>DAHWAT010000002.1 GCA_027327085.1 Candidatus Saccharimonadota bacterium | reverse complement strand
ACAGTCTTCGTGACTTTTTTGCAAGTGTTGGCACCGTCGTCTCAGCCAACGTTATTAAAGATCGAGACAGCGGTCGCAGTAAAGGTTTCGGTTTTGTTGAAATGTCAACAGACGAAGAGGCCAAAGAAGCGATTGCTAAACTAGACGGAAAAGAGCTTGACGGACGTTCGATTGTCGTCAATGAAGCCAAGCCTCGCGAAGATCGCTAAAGATAAATAGATAATTTTACACAACATTAATTGTCTTGACCCCGGGCATAACCAAGCCTAGGCTAGTAGGTGATGGCTAAACTTATACGCACTCAAAAACTAGCCAAGCGTCTTTTTAGTCCGCTGTCTTTTCGTCCAGACATTGAATTAACCGCTCAGGACGTCAAGTTAGCCCGCGACTACATTAAAGACTATTGGCCAAAAGTAGAAAGATATCATCCGAAAGATGATGATAGTCTACTTGGTGTACCCAATAGATATCTTGTGCCCTCGTTTAAACTCAAGACAGGCTTTGACTACAACGAGCTCTACTATTGGGATAGTTATTTCATGGTTCAAGGCTTACTTGACAAAGATCACGAAGAGTTGGTAACCGGTATCCTAGAGGACCTTATCTCCCTCTTCAAACGGTTTAAAGTCATCCCCAATGCCTCCAGAACTTATTTAACCGGCAGAAGCCAGCCTCCTCTACTCACCTCGTTTATTTTTGACGTTTATCAGGCGTACAAAAAAAGCGATCAATGGCTGAAGGAGCATATGGCAGTGGCCGAGGAGGAGTATCGCACCGTTTGGTTAGGTGTTAAAAAACCTAACGAAAGACAGGTGTATAAGGGCTTAAGCCGTTACTATGACATTAACTATCTGCACGATTTGGCCGAAGCCGAAAGTGGCTGGGATATGACACCACGGTTCAACCGTCGGGCCCTAAATTATTTACCGATCGATTTAAACTGTCTTTTATATAAATACGAAATGGATTTCGCCAGATCGTCTAAGATCTTGGGCGATAAAAGAAAAACGGCTTACTGGGAGGACCAGGCTAGAATAAGAGCCGAAATGATTGAAAAATTAATGTGGGATAAACTCAAAAACCTTTACTTTGACTATAATTACGTCAAGCAAAAAAGAGGCGATGTTGCTAGCCTGGCTAGCTTTTTCCCGCTGTGGGCCGGCTTAGTTGATGATCAACGAGCAGCCAGCCTTGTCAAATCACTGAAAAGATTTGAGCATAAGGGTGGTCTTGCTACCACCGATAGTTTGCCGCTTAAACAATTTGTCATGGGCAGCGTACCGACACAATGGGCCTATCCTAACGGTTGGGCTCCACTACACTTCATCGTAGTTAAGGGGCTAGAGCGCTATGGCTACCATAAAGAAGCCAGACGGATTGCCAACAAGTGGCTAAAAACCAATTTAATTTGGTTTAATAAACAGCATTTATTCCTAGAAAAATATAACGTAGTTGATCCAGAAAAACCTCCTGTGAAAGGACTTTATCCTTCTCAGACCGGTTTTGGCTGGACTAATGCGGTGTTTGAAAGATTCTGCCAGGACTATGTCGATCGTCTGGAATAGTGACGAGACTGGCTAAACTTGCTAAGCTATAACTTAAGACATGAGTAAATATTTCGTTACCACCTCTATTCCCTATGCTAATGCCGAGCCGCATATTGGTTTTGCCATGGAGTTAACCGTTGCCGATGTTCTAGCTCGCCAAGCAAGAGCTAAGGGCCATGAGGTTATTTTTAGTACCGGTACCGATGAGCATGGCGGCAAAATAGCCGAAAAAGCTCAAGAAGTTGGCATGACAACCAAAGATTTTACCGATGAGATGAGTGAGCGTTTTCGTTCCTTAAGCTCTTTACTCAATATCTCAAACAACCGCTTCATTAGAACGACCGACAAAGATCATGAACGTAGGGCAAGCTTAATTTGGCAAAAGCTCAAGAAAGATATTTATAAAAGTAGCTATATTGGGTGGTACTGCGTCGGCGATGAAGCTTTCTTTACCGAAACCGAAGTTAAAGAACTAAACGGTATTTGCCCCAATCATGAGCGTCCATTCGAAAAGGTCGAAGAAGAGAACTACTTCTTCAAATTGTCGGCTTACGAAGATCAAATACTCAAAGCCATTGAAAGTGGACAGTTTATCATCTTGCCCGAATCAAAGAGAAATGAAGTTTTAAGTTTAATTCGAGGCGGGCTAGAAGATATCAGTGTATCGCGGCCTAAAGACAAGATTTCTTGGGGTATTCCTGTGCCTGATGATCAGGAACAGGTTATGTATGTTTGGTTTGAGGCTCTAATGAACTACATTACCGTTTTAGGCTATCCTGAAAAAGACGACTTTAAAAATTTCTGGCCAGCTGACATTCAGGTTATTGGCAAGGATATTATTAGGTTTCATGCGGCTATATGGCCAGCTATGCTTTTGAGTCTGGGCTTAAGCTTACCTAAAAAACTTTATGTACATGGCTTTATAACCATCAACGATCAAAAAATTAGTAAAAGTTTGGGCAATACCGTGCATCCTCAAGATATAGTCGACAAATATGGTGTAGATACTTTCCGTTATTATTTCTTACGTCATATCCCGTCTAATGAAGACGGTGATTTTAGCTGGCAGAGACTAGAAGCAGCCTATAATAACGAACTGGCTAATGAGCTTGGTAATGCACTGCAGCGTAGCTTAAACATGGCGAGCAAGTATTTTGATGGCAAGATTAGGACACTGCCAGGTTCCGATCATGACATTAGTCTTTACACTGAAGCCCTTGAAGCCTGCCGGTTTGATCGAGCACTTGATGAAGTTTGGGCCCATATTAGGGGGCTTAATCAGTTTATAGACGAAGAAAAACCTTGGGTGTTGTTTGCTAATAACGACAAAGAACATCTTGAAGAGGTTGTAGGGCATACGATTTCTAGTCTAAACATGATCGCATGTTTACTTGAACCATTTCTACCAGACACGGCCGAACGCATCCAACAATTACTGAGTGCGCCTAAGCTGGAACCGCCAGCAACAACTTTATTTCCCAAGCAAAGCAGCAACACTAAAGCATAAAAGCCTTATGAATTTAGTCGATAGTCATTGTCATATTCAGTCAATTGGGTCTAAAACCGGAGAAGCCAACACTAAAAAACATTGGGCAAAGTCTGGTTTTACGGTAGACGGGGTAATAGATAGAGCCAAAAAACAAGGGGTATCTAAGCTGATTTGTGTTGGTTGTGATCTAGAAGATAGTCAGCTAGCGATTAATTTTGTATCAGACCGTCAGAATGTTTGGGCCTCGATCGGCCTTCATCCACATGAGGCCAAAAACTATGTCGATAAACCAGACTTAGTCGAAGCCTTTAAGGCACTGGTTAATCAACCAAAGGTAATTGCTATCGGTGAGTGTGGCTTAGATTTTTTCTATAATCACTCTAGTAGTAACGATCAGCTAGATATTTTGAAGTTGCAGCTTGATCTGGCATCAAAGCACAACTTACCGGTTATCTTTCATGTTCGACAAGCTTTTACGGCTTTCTGGCCGATACTAGACCAGTTTAAAGGTATAAAAGGGGTGTTGCATAGCTATACTGACGATCAAGCCAATTTAGATAAAGCCTTAGCTAGGGGACTTTATATAGGGGTTAATGGCATATCGACCTTTACTAAAGAGCAAAATCAGCTTAATATGTATAAGCAAATTCCACTGGATCGGTTGCTTTTAGAAACAGATTCACCCTTCTTGACACCTGTGCCATATCGTGGTACTATAAATGAACCCAGTAGGGTGGCAACAGTCGCGGCCTTTATGGCGGATTTAAGAGGAGAAAACTTAGACGATTTAGCTAAAATAACCACGTCTAATGCTAGAAACTTATTTAAGATATAGTTTATGCAAAACTTATTAAGCACCAACGGACCAAGCGAAGAGAGAAAACCCGAATCGCCGGATTTATTCAGGGCGATTGAAAGTCGGTACCGCAATATCAGACTTTCTCTAGAATCACTGGAGTATTTTTTAGGTGGCTTGGTACCAACCAGACCAGCAGCCGATTCCGAAACTATTATGTCACTAGGTAATCAATCAATTAGTCTCATCAACGAGCCTACTCAGGCTGAGGCACCAAGTCTAGCTGCCCAACCAAATAACCCAACCGAAGCATTATCTGCTGATGAAATTCGCGCTTTAATCGATCAAATCGTCGAAGGTGAAGTTAATCAGGGTTAATTTATGAAAATATTACCTAAAATTACCACCAAACGTCCTGCTTCACAACAAGCTCTAGAGGATAGTCTCATCAGACAGGAAGCAATTGAAGGCGGTAAACTGTTTGGGCCAATAGCGAAAGGACATGATCGCCAATTTTTTTGCTTAGATGAGCATAGCTGGGTTTGGCACGAAAGTTGGTCTGACAAAAACGGCGTGCACAATCTAACTACTCGCTACGAAATTAGACCAAACGGAGTGTTTAAAGTCAAAAACGGTGGAACTTATCAGGGACTTAGTTCTACCGAAGCAGCTAACCTACTTCAGGCAGCTAAACTATACGCTGCTAAAATACTACCTAATTATCAAGCGGCCCTGAATAAATAAACCAAGGCCAAAGCCTCCTGAAAATGTCTATGGATAAAGCCAATATTTATTTAGACTATGCTGCGGCCACTCCACTGGATGAATCGGTCAAACAAGCCATGCTGCCATTTTGGCAAGACCAGTTTTTTAATCCATCGGCTAGCTATAGCCCGGCTATCAAGGTCAGGCAAGCCATTAACCATGCAAGGCAACAAGTTGCCTACTGGCTAGGTGCTAAACCGACTGAAATAATTTTTACTGCCGGCGCTAGCGAGGCTAATAATTTAGCGGTAGCAGGCATCATGAGCCAATACCCCAAGGCTAATATAGTAATTAGCAGTATTGAGCATGAATCGGTTTTAAGTCCAGCGTCCCTCTACGATTGCCGCTTAATAAAAGTTTTAGAGGATGGCCGTTTAGACCTTAATGATTTACGCCAAAAAATAGATAATCAAACCGTTTTAGTCAGCGTCATGCAGGCCAATAACGAAATCGGCACCATAGAGCCGCTTAAGCAGGTTGCTGAGATCATTGAGAGCATTAGACGTCAAAGAGGTTCTAGCGGCTTACCGCTTTATCTTCATAGTGACAGCACCCAAGCCGCTAATTATCTAGACTTGCACGTAGCAAGGTTGGGTGTAGATCTAATGACTTTAAATGGCGGTAAAATTTATGGGCCTAAACAAAGCGGCCTGCTCTATCTAAAAAGTTCAGTCAAGCTTCAGCCTTTAATTATGGGCGGTGGGCAAGAGAGAAATCTGCGTTCTGGTACTGAAAACGTGCCGGCGATTATTGGTTTTGCGACTGCCCTTGATAAAGCCCAAAGCTTAAGACACGAGGAAGCCAAACGGACGCTCCAACTACGAGAGGATTTCATAAGTGATCTAACCAGAGCGATACCAGGGATAACCATCAACGGCTCGATCAAACAGCGGCTGCCAAATAATATCCATGTTAGCCTACCAAATATCGACAACGAAAGGTTACTAATTCAACTCGATGCTCATGGTATTTTAGCTGCCGCCGGTAGTGCCTGCAGCGCCAGCAGTAACCAGCCTTCACATGTCTTAAAAGCCATTGGTAAATCTGATTTAGAAGCTCGCAGTTCAATTCGTTTTAGCCTAGGTCGTAAAACTATGTCCAGTGAGCTTAAACACGTCACCCAAGTTATGGCTAAACTTATAAGTTAGACGCTTTACTTATCATTCTATTCAAGGTTATACTAGAGTTGTTAAGTATAACCTTAAGAGGTAAAATAAAAAATAAAGCAATGATGTTTCTAGAGGTGGGAAAATAATATGACAATCTGGTGGCTGATTTTAATCCTAAGCTCTATCGCAGCAATCGGTAGTGGCTTTATCTGGCTAGTGGTTTATTTATCGAAAACGTCATCTAGTACTAAGCCCGGCGGCTTTAACGATTCCATTGAAGCTGCCGCTAAACAGGATGTTGAACATGTTTTTAATGATGATTTTAGGGAAGAGCTACGCAACCGAGGCCGCTTAAACTTTGAGAAAATCATTAATGAAAATGCCATGTTTTTGCAGCAAGACTTAAGGCTAACTATTTCACAAATCAACGACTATATGAAGTCTGAGATTACTACTAAGCTACAAGCCGAATTTGAGAAATATGAACAGAGTATTAATGATGCTAAACAACTAGCAGTTGAGTCGTTGCAGAAGACTAACCAAGCTATTGACGAAGAAAGAAAACGCCTAAGTGAGCAAGTCGATAAAGACATCGATGCTTCCAAAGCCTTAATCATTGAACGTTTTGAGAATAATATGACTGATATAGTTAACCATTATTTGCTAGCAGCCATTGGTAATCAAATTGACCTTAACGACCAACTTGACTTCATTATCTCCGATTTAGAAGCTAATAAGGCAGCTATGCTTGAGGACTTAAGAAATGGCGCATGAGGCTAATTTCATGCTACCCGTCTCAATTGTTAGCCCCAGTGACCTTAAGCGGGTTAAAAGAGAGCTGTCAGATATTAATGACGCCATGCTTCAGATAAAGCTGAGGCAGGCTGGAGAAGAGCAAGCTAAGCTACCAAAAACTTCTAGACACCTGGAAGATTTAGTGGCCTTGAATCAACTAAACTTACTCCATGACAGCGACAGGCAACATCTAACTAGTATGCTTGATCAGCTGAGCCAACATAGCCCAGTTTTGCATATGAGTTTTAATGATGAGCCGAGCGACAAATTTAAAGATCGCCTCATAACCTATTTGCGTCAGTCGTTTGATCCTTACTTGCTGGTTAACTTTGGGCTTGCTCCATCAATTGGTGCCGGTTGTATCGTCAGGACTACCAATAAATATTTTGATTTAAGCTTAAAAACCGCTCTTTTGAGCAATAAACAGCTACTGATTAATCAGCTAATCGCTCAACCTAAGCCTAATCAAGAAGGGTTGGTTGCCTAATGAGTAACCAGAGCCATTTTGAAGCTTTTGTTAAAAAAGGTAACCCAGTCGGTGAAGTTGTTGCCGTAGAAAAGTTTTTAATTAAAGCTAATGGCCTGCAGCCCTGTGCCCTTAATTCTTTAGTGATGTTTGAGAATGGTTCTAAGGGTTATGTCCATCAAATTCATCCTGATCACGTCGTTATACTGCACTTAGGTGTTGAGCCGATCACTATCGGTATGGTAGTTGTAATTCAACACGAAACTTTAGTATGCAAGGTTGGCAAAGGATTTATTGGTCGTGTGGTTAATGTCAGCGGTGATCCGCTTGATGGTAAAGGGCCGATTCAGGCCGATGCCGTCTGGCCGGTTTTTAATGAAGCACCAAAACTATATGAACGAAAATTAGTTGAAGATCAGGTTGAGTCTGGCGTGGTGGCAATCGACGCTCTTTATCCTATTGTGAGAGGCCAGCGTATGGCTTTACTTGGTGAAGGTAAATCCGGTAAAAGCACCATAGCCACTCAGTTCATGATCAATCAGATCAATACCGACCAAATTGGCATCTATTGTTTAATTGCTAAACGCCGTAGCGATATAGATACGGTGTTAAGCCGTATAGCTGAGGCTGGAGCATCGGAGAAAATCATAGTCGTCATCGCCACCGCCTTCGAAAGCCTTATTAATAACTACCTCGCACCTTATGTAGCCTGTGCCATTGCCGAGTATTTATGGCAAAAATGTGACCAAGATAGCGTAATTATTTACGATGACTTAACCGCCCACGCTCAAGCATACCGAGAGATATCCTTAATGTCCGGAGTTAGCCCGGGTAGAGATTCTTATCCTGGCGATGCCTTTTACGCCCATTCGTCCTTGCTTGAAAGAGCCGGTCGTTTAGAAAAAACCGGCAAGGCCTTAACCTCGATACCAATGGTCCATGTACCAAATGGCGACATTACCGCTTTCTTACCAACCAACATTATGTCGATTACCGATGGTCAATGGGTGCTGGACATGAAGACCTTTAAAAGCGGCATTCGCCCAGCTCTTAACATCGGCTTAAGTGTTACTCGTGCTGGTGGAGTTGGCCACAACAAGCGCCAGAAAGATTACGCGGCTAGGACCCTAAAACTACTAGCCAGCTACCGGGAAGCTCAAGAATATGCTCAATTTGGGGCAGAGTTATCGGCTGAAGCTCAGCACACTCTCATGATTGGCAAGTTAATCTTTGAAGTTTTAACTCAGGGTCCAACCGAAACTTACAACCTGATAACTCAACAGTTACTCTTTAGCATAGTCTTAGACATTCAGGATAATGAAAAGATTAGCGTTAGCGATCTTAAAAGCAAAGCTCACGAGTATGCTAAGCAAATAACCAGCGATGAAGATTTCGACAGAGTTAGCGCTGAGCTTAAGCAGGCTTGCCTAATCAGTGGGACCCAGTCTGTCCCAGCAGCCGGAGCTACAAATCAGGCAGCGTCTAGCGAGCAAGCACCGCCTGCTGCACCGGCTGCGCTACCACCCCAAGCTAAAGACAAACCAGCAGAAGTTAAACCAGCTGCTCATGAACCGGCCAAAAAGCATCATTTTTTGCATCATGAAAAACATCAACAAAAAGATAAGGTAGAAACCTCATGAAACGAGCATCAGAGCTAGAGCTAGAAGAAATTTCAATGGGTACGCTGGTCGAGCTTACTAGTGCCTTTGAGGGTGTTGCCAGTATGCGTATTTCGCAAATTAAAGATCAGGTGCTTGAGTCAACCAAATTTTTTGATGAACTCTGGAGCATTTATTCGCAAATAAAAGTTGACGAAGTCTTCACCTTCGGGCGCAGTCGTCAAGACGTTCATGTTATTCCCAAAACGCTTTATATAATAATTACCGCAGAAGGCGGCTTCAGTGGCGACATCGATCAAAAGTTAGTCCGAACAATGCTTAAAGAATATGATCCGAATAAAGTAGACATTATTGTGATTGGTCACCACGGCGCCTTGCAGCTCAACCAGTCTAATGTGGCCTACAAAAAGTACTTTAAACTACCGAAAAAAGACCGAGATATTAATGTCAGTCCAATCAGTGCCGAAATTAAAAAATACCAATCGACCAAAGTCTTCTATCAGGAGTACATCTCGCTGATGGATCAAGCCGTTAAGAGTATTGAACTAGCCCTAGCTTTAACCGATAGAAGGAATGTTAATAGCGCCGATGTGATTAACGAACAAACCTACATTTTTGAACCTAGTACCCTAGAAGTAGTAGCTCATCTGGAAAATTCAATGGTCCAGATAGTCATCAGTCAGCTTATTTTGGAGTCAAAACTAGCTCAGTATGCTTCTCGCTTTAAAGCCATGAGTGTAGCGCATGACCGAGCAGATGAAATGAAGCGTGAAACCCATTTAAACTTTAATCGAGCCAAGCGCTATGTTCGGGATGAACGCTTAAAAGAAGTTATCAATGGCTTAAAGAAGGCTAGATTAGGTAGGGCATAATGGCTGGTATAGTTAATTCAATCAAAAATTCAGTAGTCCTAGTCCAGTTTGACGAAGATTATCCGATTACCAATGAGGTGCTCGAGGTTGACAATGGCCATGCTACCGAACTGCTTGTCGATCATCTTGATCCAGGCGGTATTGCCTTTTGCCTGAATATGCGTTCTGACCTACGAATTAAAAAAGGCATGAAAGTAAAACGACTAAAAAGAAGTATTGAACTACCGGTCGGTGATCCAATTATTGGGCGGGTACTTAATGCTTTTGGTGATCCTTTAGACGGCGGAGAACCTGTTGATGCTTCAGTTGAGCGTAAAGATATCTTTAATTTACCGGAAACGTCTAATAAATTTAGTGTTGAAAAACCGGAAATTCTGCCAACCGGTATAAAAGTCATAGACTTCTTTACTCCCTTCGTCAAAGGCTCCAAGGTGGGCATTATTGGAGGTGCCGGTGTTGGTAAAACTGTCTTAACCATGGAACTGATTAACAATATTGCCAAATCCGGCGGAGGACTGTCCTTCTTTGCCGGTATTGGTGAACGTATTAGGGAAGGCCATGAGCTATTTGAGACCCTTAAAGAGAATGACCTACTAAAAAGTACTTGTATGTTTTTTGCACAAATGAATGAAAACCCTTTTCAACGTTCACTGGTTGGTCTTTCGGCAACTTCTTCGGCTGAATATTTTCGAGATGTCCAAAACAAAGACATTCTGTTCTTTGCCGACAATATGTATCGTTACGTTCAAGCTAAAACCGAGCTATCGACGATACTTGACCAAGTGCCCAACGAAGGTGGCTATGAGCCGACGATTTTCTCTGATGTCAAGACACTGCAAGATCGCCTTAGTTCTAACGAAAAGGGTTCAATTACTTCCGTTCAGACCATCTATGTGCCGGCTGACGACGTATCTGATCCAGCCGTGCAATTTATTCAGCATGAAATGGACTCAACCATTGTTCTATCGAGAGCTGTAGCTGAACAAGGTATTAGACCGGCAATTGATCTAACCCAGGTTAACTCTAGCCTATTAACACCCGAAGTAGTTGGCGATAGGCACTACCTGTTGAGCGTTAGAGTTCAAGCACTGCTCCAAAAACACGAATCCTTAAAAGGTATTGTGGCAATTATTGGCGAAAACGAATTAGGGGCGTCTGACCGAGACGATTTTAATAAGGCCAAAAAGTTAATTCAAAACTTTTCACAGAATATGAATGTGATGACAAAGCACTCAGGTGTACCTGGTGAATACTTTACGATCGAGCAAACCCTTAACGCTATAGAAGAAATTCTAGTATGAGCGACAAATCTAGTTCGGTAGATGAGCAAAAAGCGATTAATCCGCAGCAAGCCATAAGCGAATCGGTTGAAGAAAAAGAACAAGAAAAAGCGGCAGAAGATTTTGAACATGAGCAAAAAACCGACCCTAACACTATGCATGTCAGGGTGGCTGCCCCGTTCAGAGAGTACTATAACGGGCCGGCGTTTAGTATTAGCGCAGTTAATAATACCGGACCATTTGATATCTTACCTAAACACCATAACTTTATCTCTTTACTCAACGCCTGCGATATAGTGATTCGTGGCCTAGTTAAACAGGAGCAAAAAACCATCAAAATTGCTATATCCGGCGGCATTATGCATGTCAAAGCCGATGAAATAATCGTCTTCCTTGATGTATAAAAACATATAGTAGTAAAAATCCTAAAAATGTATTACTATAAGTATTAATGACAGAAGTACTTAATCGTGTCGCTAGTCAGCAGATAGCCGACCATCTAGATCAATTAAACCAGAGCCAAACCGACTTTATTGCCAGTCAAATAGGTGGCTTATTAAGCTACCAGGATCTTAGAAGTCCTAACTCAATTCTGGACTCTGAAATCGCCAATGTAATTAAGGGCCGTAACACTCAGTCGCATAACTCAACTCTATATCCTACAGTTTTTTCTAGAGTAGTCTTTAATGCCTGGCTGGATTTTGCCTTAGCCGAAGATTATCGGGTTAAGGCACTAAGACCAAAACTGCAACAAATAACCGATTTAATTTTTAGTAGTGGCAGTTTTCAGTTTGATCCAAAAACAGCTAAGAAGCATCAGTTCAAGGCTCATAGGACAGACTATGTCGATGCCTGCCCGGAAGCGGAAGGATACTTTAGCGATACCTGTAATCAGCTGCTACAGAACCGTTTTATAAGTCAACCGATAATCAATGTTGTACATGACCCTAATCAACAGCCGATTGGCGTACAAAAAAGCCATAAAGCTAGAACGCTTTTAACCCTAGAGCCACTACTAGTAGATGATATCTATTTACCTCCGGGTTCAATCTGCAAGCTGAAAAAGTCTAACAACGCTTTACCAAGCGGCTCAAGTGGAGCTAATGGTTTTTTGATTCAAACTTTTCTGGCCGATAACAATTTTAGTCTAAGGCCAGCCCGTTTAAGCCCACTAGCCTTTTTAGATTCAAAAGATCAGGCAGTTTACGCTCTTCAACATAACCAGCAGACTTATTATTTAGATCAACAGCGACTTGAAACCATCAGGTCTATTAATATGGCTAAATTCCGTCAAGCTGCTCAAGTTGCCATAGCCGCCTGCTTGGATTAAATAAGCTATAATGATTAGCAATGTCTAAAAAAGTATACGTCGGCATGAGCGGCGGTGTAGATTCGTCGCTTACGGCAGCCCTACTCAAGCAACAAGGTTACCATGTCACAGGTGTTTATATGAAGAACTGGACGCAAGATTTGCCAGGTTTTATTTGTCCTTGGCAAGAAGACTATATGGATGCCAAAAGAGTAGCCACGCAGCTTCAAATAGATTTTAAGCTGTATGATTTTGAAAAAGACTACCGGGCTAGAGTAGTTGACTACATGATCAAAGAATACCAATCGGGACGTACACCCAACCCTGATATTATGTGTAATCAAGAAGTCAAGTTTAAACTCTTTTTGGAAACGGCTCTAGCTGACGGCGCAGACTTGATTGCTACCGGACACTACGCTAGGATCAAAAACGGTCATCTTTATACCGGCTTAGATAGCAACAAGGATCAATCGTATTTTCTGTACCGAGTCTCATCTCAGGCCCTGCAAAAAGGTCTGATGCCAATTGGCGAAATGACCAAACCAGAAGTCCGGGCCTTAGCTAAAAAACTAGACTTATATACTGCCGATAAAAAAGATAGTCAAGGTATCTGTTTTGTAGGTAAGGTTGGGATCAAAGAATTTCTACTTAGTCAGCTTGGCCCACAGCCAGCAGGCTCGATCATTGACCAAACCGGTCAAGTGATTGGCCAACATGATGGAGCTATTTTTTACACCATTGGCCAGCGACATGGTCTTAATATTGGCGGCGGTTTACCTTACTACATCACCAAAAAGGATATGCAAAATAACCTAATTTATGTAACTACCAATCTTGATGATCAAAACCTATGGACAGATAAGGTTAAGCTAACTCATCTGCATTGGATCAATTCGCCGCCTACGAGGAGTAATCGTCTAATGGCCCGTTTGCGCTACCGTGGGCCTTTAGTAAAGGCTCAGCTCAATGATCACGCTTTAGTTTTAGATGAGCCAATGCGTGGTATAGCCAGTGGCCAGTCAGCCGTATTATATGATCAAGATTTAGTACTGGGCGGTGGTATTATCGGATGAAGCATGCGATCAAATCTGCTACAATCCTATGCATGAATGCACAAGAGATTAGACGGGCCTATTTAAAGTTTTATGCTGACAGGGGGCATAAGATTATTAAAAGAGCGCCACTAGTGCCTAACAATGATCCTACAACCTTATTTACTGGTGCCGGCATGCAGCCGTTGATACCATATTTACTTGGTGAAAAACATCCCGAGGGAACCAGGCTTAGCGACAGTCAAACTTGCCTTAGAGCTCAAGACATAGAAGAAGTTGGCGATAATCGGCATACTACTTTTTTTGAAATGCTTGGCAACTGGAGCTTAGGCGACTACTTTAAGTCTGAACAGATACCTTGGCTGTTTGAATTCTTAACCGAAACAGTTGGTCTTGATCCGAGCAAGCTTTATGTAACTTGCTACATTGGTAATCAAAAATTTGCTATTGCCAAAGACGAAGAGTCAGCTAACATTTGGCAGCAATTATTCGCCTCCAAGCAAGTTAAAGCCGAGATGGCCGATATGGGCAGTGAAGCTGATGGCTACAACCGTGGCATAAAGGCAAATGAGCGTATATTTTTCTATGATGGTTCAAAAAACTGGTGGAGTCGAAACGGCGCCGAGGAAAGTACGCCGATAGGTGATCCTTGCGGCCCAGATAGTGAAGTTTTTTATGAGTTTAGCAATATTGAACACGATCCTAAGCTGGGAAAGTATTGTCATCCAAATTGTGACTGCGGTCGCTTTATAGAGATTGCCAATAGCGTCTTCATGGCTTTTAGACGAACCGAAAATGGCTTTGAGGCTCTTATAAAACCCAATGTAGACTTTGGCGGAGGACTTGAGCGTATCGCCGCGGCAGCCATTAACGATCCTGACGCCTTTAAAATAAGTTTACTCTGGCCAATTATTGCAAAACTTGAACAGATTTCGTCTAAAAAATATGATTCTAATACCCAAAGCATGCGCGTAATTGCCGATCATTTAAGAGCCGCAACTTTTCTAGCTGTTGATGGCGTTAGGCCTTCCAATAAAGAACAAGGTTATGTGATGCGTCGCCTCATCAGACGGGCAATTAGGTTTGCCTTTGACCTAGGTATAGAACAAAACTTTCTTAGCCAAGTAGTGCCGATTATTAGCGACTTGTATCATGAAGATTTTCCTGAGGTAGCCGCGGCTAGAGATGAGGTAGTTGAAGTTTTAATTAAAGAAGAAAAAGTGTTTAGACAAACTTTAAGGAAGGGTCTTAATGAATTTATAAGGTTGTCTAAAGATAAGTTAACCGGAGCAGCTATTTTTAAGCTATATGATACCTACGGTTTTCCAGTAGAACTAAGCTTTGAAGAAGCTGCGACCCATAATGTCGCAGTAGACGATCAAGCGCTAACTGATTTCAACAAGCTGATGGACGAACAACGTGCCCGTTCCCAGACGGCCAGTAAGGGTGTGTTTAAGGGTGGTTTGACAGGTAATAGCTTGCAGCACAAAAAGTACCACACGGCTACACACCTCATGTACCAAGCGCTGCGTAACGTTTTAGGTGATCACGTGGTCCAAAAAGGCGCTAATATTACTGAAGAAAGATTACGTTTCGATTTTGCTCACCCTCAAAAATTAACTGCTGCAGAAATAAAACAAGTGGAAGATATTGTTAACCAACAAATTGATCAAGACCTCAAAGTTTCATTTGAGGAGTACCCAACTAAGCAAGCTTTAGCCATGGGCGCACTTGGGCAGTTTGGTGACCGCTATGGCGATACAGTTAAAGTCTATAAAATGATAGCCGACCAAGCCGATAAGCCCTTTAGCTTTGAGATATGTGGTGGTCCACACGTCGATCATACTGCTCAGCTGGCTGAAGGCAACAAACGTTTTAAAATCATAAAAGAAGAAGCCAGCAGTGCTGGAGTCAGAAGAATTAAAGCCGTTTTAGCTTAAAAAAGCCCTTATTTTAAACTGGAAAGCTAGATCAATTAAGGTTATGCTTATATATAAGTAATGGCCGACCAAAGATTAATGATGGCTATAGAGGAGGGCGTCAGTAAAGGCGTACCTATGGAGTTTATTGTCTATAGCCTGACGAAAGCTGGCTGGCCTAAACTCGTGGTTGAGGATGCTGTTAGTAAGTGGAATGAACAAAATGGCCGTAATACAAAAACTACGGAATTCAGTGTTTGGCTAAAGAAATACTATAAGCAGGCCAAACCAGCCGTTATTTCTATGGTAGTCCTTAATACCATTTCCTCGATTTTTGAGCTACTTCAGCCCTGGCCAACTGCCTTACTGGCTAACTCGGTTTTTGGCAATATCCCAGCTCCCGGACCGCTAAGACCCCTAACTCATAAACCGGCTTTAATCATCTTTGTTGCTCTAGCGACTCTTTTCATATTTTTAGCTGGCTTTATTTTTAACAGTTTTAAAGACTACTACTTACTAAGAATTGGCTATTGGTTAAATCGTTCGATTAAAGAAGAGGCCTTTCGACATATTTTAAATCTACCTCTCTATCACGATAAAAGATTACCCAAAGGCGATTACATCTATCGCCAAAATGATGTAACTAATAGTTTATCTGATTTAATTTTGGATACCACCAGCCAGATCATTGGTTCTATTATTTTAGTTTGCGGTGTCATTATAATCATGTTGTTTTTAAACGCGCCACTGACTTTAGTCACTGTTGCCGTTGTACCGCTTTTAATCCTATCAGTCAGGTACTTTAGCCCAATCATGGCTAAATGGGGACAGGCCATGGTTCTTTTACAAAGCGATTCAGCTACCCTGATCGCCGAATCAATCGATAATACCGAAACGGTTCAGGCTTTTAGCCTAGAAGAACGTCAAGTTCAACGTCTAAAAAACTTATGGATGCAAGTCTATGACGTAGCCAGACACGGCCTAGTTTGGAACAAGTTCTTTGGCTTTACTAACAATCTCATAGTTATGGTCGGTACGGCTATAGTTATCTACCTTGGCGGCACGGAAGCCTTAAAAGGCCATTTTAACTTAGGTACGCTACTTATCTTCATGACCTATATGGGTTATGTCACTGCGCCAATTCAAGATATAACGGCCCAGATTACAATTCGTCGTCAGAAACTGGTTAATGTCAGGCGTATTTATGAAGTACTATCCGACCATGAGGCTATTGAGTATGCCAGGCAAGACAGACACTTGCCGGTTGTCCAAGGTAAAATCGACTTTCAAAATATTAGCTACTCAAGAGGCGATACCGTTATACTCCACAACGCCAGCTTAAGTGTTCGCCCGCTAGAAAAGATTGGCATAATTGGTCCTAGCGGATCAGGTAAAACAACTCTACTTAGACTACTAGATCTCTACATTGAACCCGACGCTGGCCGTATTTTATTAGACGGAATAGATATCCAGAGCGTTAGTCTTGATGATCTAAGGCGTAATATTGCCTGGGTGTCTCAAACGCCACAGTTATTTGCTGAATCTATCATAGATAATATGCGCGACGGTGATATAAATCGGGTAATAACACCGGAGGAGCTAACTTGGGCTTCAAGAGCCGCTAATGTTGATGAATTCCTAGGCAATCTACCGATGGGCATGGACACTAAAGTCACCGAAAGCGGCTCTTCTCTTAGTGGTGGCCAAAAACAACGCATTGCCATAGCTAGAGCCTTACTTAAGCGAGCCCCAATTATTTGTATGGATGAGCCAACCTCAGCCCTGGACAATAAGTCAGAAAAGTTGATTCTTGGCTCAATCGGCCAGCTTATTCAAGATAAAACCGTTTTGATGGCCACTCACCGTTTGCCACTTCTAAACCTTATGGATACCATTTACGTTTTAAAAGACCATCATTTTATAAATGTTAATGAACTAGGTGGGCTTGACTCATATATGTTCCAAATGGAGAAAGAAGGTGAAATATAGCCTAGTATTAACTAGACTAATCTTAACGTTGTAAATTGTTATTGACTCTAAGGAGCGTTTTGCTACACTTTAAGCATAAGTTAAATATAAAAAGGTAAAATAATGGCAGACAATCAAGGAAATCCAGGGACTTATCAGGCTTATTTAGCTGATGGTAGAGTCGATAATATTACGTCGGTATCTCAAGCAGATACCCAGATACAAAACTATGAAAATGCAGCCGCAGGGGATAAAGCAGTTATAGATAGTAGTGCTAGTACTATGCATGAAGTGAAGGATGCTTCTGCCAGATATAATGCTGCTGAGACAGATATAGCTCAAGTAAAAGACGCAAGAAGTGAACTATTGGCCGCCCAACAATCTGCTTCAACCGCCAGTGCCGTAACCCCAACCCCTACTGTTACAACTATGCCCAATGGCGTAAGTGTAGCTTCAAATGCTAATGATAATTATGCTGCTCTTTCTAGAGTTGCACCATCAGGCAATGGCGGATACGCTAATGTTCCAAGAACACCTAATCCTGCATCTTTAAGTCATACTTCCTCCGGCAATACAAGTGCTTCTTATACTATAAAGTCTGGCGATACTTTAAGTGCTATTGCTGAGCATTATGGGGTGCCATTAGCTAATTTGGAAGCTGCTAACAAAGGTATAACTAATCCAAACTTAATTTTCCCTGGCCAACATATTGATATTCCTGGAAGTGTCGCAGTTCCCGCAACCAGTAATAGCGGAGTCGGCGGCGTAGGTGCCACTGCTCCTAAAGATGTTGCGACCCTAGGTGGAGACGCAACGACGGATAGCAGTGGCCATAAAAATACTATTGAAGAAAAAGCGTTAGGTTCAGGTAAGTTACCACAAAGCCAGTCTACTACCCATCTTCGTCTCAGTAACATGTAGAATAGAATAGTCTAAAAGTTTTAGACTGCCACATCCTGGGTTAAAAGCTGATCAATCGTTGACTCTAGTTGTTTTAAGCCTTCATATTGAAAAGTCTGCATAGACATGGCTTTAGCAAAAGCCAGGTGATAAGGATTGCCGCTAATATAAAGACTAGAGGCAGCATCTTCACCTATTGATTCGAAAGCCTTATTAAATACCTCCATATCAAGTAGGGGTAATTTTAAGTTTAGACTGTAAGGAGAAATGACTGTCTCTATAATCTCGTTAGCATCATTGAATTGTTTTAACACTTCATATTCCTGTGGGCCTAAGTTAGCCAGCACACCAACTTTAACAAAATGACCATGGAGTGACTTCATAAAGTTAGCTATTTCTGGAGAGATAGCCTTAGCATTCAATTTCAAACTAGTCTGATCTATATCGGCTGCTCCCAGCTTATATCTAAAAGTACCGGTTAAATCATCTAAACTTAGATCACCTTGGTAATATTTTTCGCTGGCATCAAATAGCTCTTTATAGATACTGGGGCTGATCAGCTCAGCATAGGCTAAGTAATAGCCGATTTTGTCTGGTGTCCAGACACTGTAAAAGTCAAAGAAGATAGCTCTTATCATATTTGTTTCATTAAATTATAAATTCAATTATAACCAAAATATTAATATATAAACAGCCACTAAAGATTGTTTGTGCTAAAATAGTGCATATGCTTGATAAATTCAAGAAGCTTAGTACTGATCTAGTTCAGCATGTCAGCCATATGGTCAATAATGCTTCTAGTCGTCAAACCAAAAACGAAGCCGATTATCTAGTGGCTCTAGACATCGGCACCGAGTTTGTTAAGGCTTTGATAGGTAAAATTACTAGTGGCGGACAAGTTGAAATAGTTGGTGTAGGCAGGTCACATCAAGGTTTATCGGATATGCAGGCTGGGGCCATATCGGATATTGCTGCCGTTGTAGAAAATTGCGACAAAGCGCTTAACCAGGCCGAAACCCAAGCTGGTATTAGTGTTAGGAATTGCATCATAGGTATTGCCGGAGAATTAGTTAAAGGCACAACTACAACCGTTAGGGTGGCCAGAAAAGATCCGACTAAGGCGCTAGATATCAACGAAATGGAAAAGATTATAAATCTAGTGCAAGATCGGGCTCAGGAAAAGGCTAAACAACAGTTAGCTTGGGAACTTGGCGGTAAAACAGTTGAAGTAAGACTAGTAAATAGTGCCCTAGTAAGCATTGAAATAGATGGCTATCCGGTAACTAACCCAATTGGTTTTCAGGGCAGGGACGTAGTCGTTCAGCTCTATACGGCCTTTGCGCCGATGATACATATCGGTGCACTGGAAAAGACCGCCCAAGAATTAGACCTTGATCTGTTAGCGGTTGCCGCTGAACCCTTTGCCGTAGCCAGGGCTGTTATAGGTAACAATGTTAATCAAAACCTAAGTGCCATTTTAATGGACGTAGGAGGCGGCACTACCGATATTGCGGTCATTAACGAAGGTGGCGTACAAGGTACTAAAATGTTTGGTATAGGTGGTAGAGCCTATACTCATGCCGTAGAACGAGATTTGGGTGTCGATTTTGAAGAAGCAGAGACCCTTAAAGTTGGTTTAAGCACCGATGAAATACCAGCCAATAAACGCTCACCAGTAGAGGTTTCTCTAGAAAAAACGGCCGATGTTTGGATTGGCGGTATTGAGTTAGCTTTAAGTGAGTTCGACAAACTTGATCATTTACCACACCGCATGTTTCTTTGCGGCGGTGGAAGCTCACTGGAAATTCTAATGGAAAAGTTAGAACAATCAGAATGGTATAAAGGTTTGCCATTTACCCGTAAACCAAGTGTCCACCATATCAGACCCGATCAAGTGGCTGGCATTAAAGACTCAACCGGAGATGTGAAGGACCATACCTTCATCACGGCAATGGGACTTTTAAGGGTAGGCATGGATACTCAACAATTAGCTGGAGAAAATGAGTCAATTCGCGATAAAATTGATAAAATGTTAAGTGTATAAAGAAATAATATGGCAACAACACCTAAAGACACAATTTATGTTGATATAGATGACGAAATAACCGGCGTTATAGATAAAGTTAAAAATTCGCCCTCTAAAGTTGTTGCCCTAGTTCTGCCGAAAAGAGCTAGCGTTTTTCAGAGTATTGTTAACATGAAGCTTTTAAAAAGAGCAGCCGACAATAACAAAAAGAATGTCATTTTAATCACTGCTGAAGCTGGACTATTGCCACTAGCTGGATCTGCTGGAATTCATGTTGCTAAAACTTTAAATAGTAAACCAGAGATTCCGCTTGGGCCTAATGCTATTGTCGATAGCGATGAAGCGGTTGATGAAGATGCTGCCCTATCGGACTTTGCCATTAACGACGAGCCTGAACTTGATTTAACTAAACCAGTCGGTGCTTTAAGCGCTGCTACCTCAGCAAAATTAGGTCGTGAGGACTTAGAAACCGTCACCATTGATAACTCTGATGCAGATGAAGCTGACCAAGCCAATAACCCGGACGACAAGACAGCAAAAGCTAAACCTCCAAAAAAGAATAAATCGCTTAAAATTCCCAACTTTAACCGTTTTCGTCTAATTCTCGGCTTGCTTGGGTTACTCATAATACTACTCATTGTTGGCTTTTTTGTGCTTAATGCAGCTCTACAAAAAGCCACCATCAATATACGCACTAATGCTAGCAATGTGCCGGTTAGCTTAAATTTAAACTTATCAACTTCAGCTAGCTCTTTAGACACATCTACCGATACTTTGCCGTCTCAGTACGTTCAAACCCAAAAAACCTTTTCTGAGCAAGTACCGACAACCGGGCAAATGAACGAGGGTGCTAAAGCTAACGGCACGATTACTGTTGTGGTTAACGGTGCATGTAGTGCTCCAGATATTCCAGCCGGTACCGGTGCAACCGCTAATGGCCAAACTTATATTATTGAGGACGATATCACCTTCCAAACCGGAACAGTGAATAAGGGCAACTGTCAGTTGCAGGGTACCGATGCTACCAATCCTAATAACGGCAACAATATCCCCATAGTTGCCCAGAGTGGTGGCAGTGCCTATAACGTTAATAATGCGACATTTACAATTGACGATAGTTCTGGCAATCTATACTCAGCTACCGGTTCAGCTTCTGGTGGCACCGATGATCTAGTACAGGTAGTCAACCAGAACGACATTACTAATGCCGAAAATAAGATTAGTGTTGGTAATGCCAGCGTGATCAAATCTGATCTTGAGAATCAACTTACATCTCAGGGCTACTATCCGGTAGTCGCTACTTTTTCTCCAGGCACGCCCAGCATCACTCCATCAGCTACAGTTGGCTCAGCTGCCAACACGGTGACGGTTACCGAAAACATCACCTACTCGATGTACGGTATTTACAAAAGTCAACTTGAAAAACTGATTGCGAGTAGCCTAAACGGACAAATTAACTCTAAATCTCAAAGCATTCTAAACTATGGCCTGAGTAGTGCCAATATTGGTGTTAATACTCAGAATAATAAAACCGCTCAGATTACTCTGGACACCACAGCTGTTATTGGACCTAATTTAAATATTACTAATATTAAGAAGGAAGTGGCCGGCAAGAAAGTCGGTACGATTAAGTCGATCATATCGGCTAACCCCAATGTCACCAGCGTGAACATTTCCTTTAGTCCGTTCTGGGTGAGCAGTGCTCCGACTAACCTTAGCAAGATAAACGTAATCATTGCTAAACCAACTAACAAGTAATGTCTTCAGGCAATGCTGCAGTCATGGCCCTAGATTATGGCGATAAGCGAATAGGTGTAGCTATGGCTTCCTTATCTTCCAGATTAGCCAGCCCTCTAGTAACCCTTAACAATGACGCCAGTATGCTAACCAATCTAGAATCGTTAATTAAGCAAAACAACGTTACGGTTTTGGTAGTCGGTTATCCACGTAACCAACAGGGTCAGCCCACTCAACAAACCCATCTGGTCGAACAATTTATTGAACGGCTTAAACAGTTTAATCTGACCATTAAGCTTCAAGACGAGAGCTTAACTTCTGTTTATGCCGAAGCAGAACTAAAAGCCGGAAAAGCGCCTTATACAAAAAAAGACGTTGACGCATTGGCCGCAACCTATATCCTTGAAGATTATTTATCAACTATTAACTAAGCTAACCAGCTAATGAAATATAAGTATAATAGGACCACCAACAGAGTTTATAAAAAGCTGACTAAGTTGACTCTGATATTAGTCGCCTTAGTCCCATTGGCGCTAGTTGTTGCTGTAATAATCTACATTTTAGACTTACAGCCAGTTAGCGATAGTCAAAGGACTTATAGAGTCACCATACAGACTGGCTCCAGCGTAAAACAGATAGCTGCTGAACTCAAGCAGGATAAGCTAATTAGAAGTGATTTAATTTTTCAGATCTACTCACACCTTAATAACGAATCTAGTAAGGTTGAAGCTGGAATTTATGCACTTTCACCAAGTCAAACTGTCCCAGAAATTTTTCATATTCTAACCACTGGTCGTGTGGCTACAAAATTAGTCACCATTTTACCGGGCAAGACCATAGCCCAAATAAGCGCCAGCTTTGTTAAAGACGGCTTTAGTACTACTAGTGTTAATCAAGCCTTAACCCCCAGCCTATACAGTAATCTCCCAGTATTAGCTTTTAAGCCGGCTAATGTTAACACGCTAGAGGGTTTACTCTGGCCTGATTCATTTCAAAAGACCTCTAATACCGATCCTTCGGTAATTATTAGAGAATCTCTGAATGAGATGGCATCACACTTGACCTCTGCTGTTCAGCAGGCATTCTCGCATGAAGGCTTAAGCACCTACCAAGGTCTTATTTTAACCTCTATTATTCAACAAGAAGTTAGTCAACCCTCGGCGCAAGCTCAAGTTGCCCAAGTCTTCTTAAGTCGTCTGAAAGACAATATGCGTTTAGGTTCTGATGTGACCGCTTACTACGGTTCCGTTATTGCCAATCAGCCACCTAGTTTAACCTATAATTCCCCTTATAATACTTTAATCAATAAAGGCTTACCGCCAACGCCGATTGCTACCATTAGTAGTAGCGCTCTATATGCTGCCACTCATCCAGCTAACACCAATTGGCTTTATTTTGTAACAGGGGATAACGGTGTTACTTATTTTTCAACTACACTAGCTCAACACCAGCAACAGACGGCAGAATACTGTCATAAGTTATGTAGTCAATAAAGACAACCATATTGAATTTATGGGCCTAAGTTTGTTAAAATACTAATGAATATCTGAGGTAGGCGATAATTGAAACTGAGGATATTCTTGTAATTTTGAATTTAATAAGGAGTTGATACATTAGTACAACCTCTTCTAAATCTGTTAGTTTGTCTCCTCAAGTAAGACTAACTACTAAAATACAGCCTAGAAAAAGGCTCGGCTTTAAACTGAAGCTTGGTTTTAAGAGCAAGCTAGTTAAGCGGTTAACCTTACTGCTAAACTTGGCAGTAGTGGCTTTTTTTGTCTTTTTTGTTCTAGATAATAAAACTAGCGCTAACTCATTTGTTAATAACGTTCAAGTTTCAGGCACAGCTACAGCCATTAATCCGCTAGATCAAGCATCGAGCGCCAATATCGCCTTAACGGTTGCTCAGGTTACTAACCTGCCAGAGACAACAGCAGTCGCTAACCAGGCCCAGACTGCTGCTGCAAATGAGGCAATGGCATCTGACACAGTTAACGTTATCAGTAAACCGGAAGTAGTAAAAACAGCTCTTAAATCCAGAGCTGATATATTTTATTACATAACTAAGCCCGGTGACACAGTTGCGTCTTTGGCTCAAAAATTCGGTGTTACCAGTAATAGCATCATGTGGTCCAATGGCCTAACCTCTAATACTTTAAGCGCAGGACAAAAGTTAGTCATTCCTCCAATTAACGGCATAGTCTATACTGTCAAACAAGGTGATACACCGGCGTCTTTGGCTCAAAAATTCATCTCTAATGAGCAGCAAATTATAGCCTATAATAATGCCCAAATTGGTGGTCTTAAGGTTGGCGAGCAAATCATTGTGCCTAATGGCCAAATTCAAACTGCGTCGTATCAGTCTTCAGGCCAAGGCGGTTTATCCGGTTGGTCAGGCCCAACCTATGGCTACAACGGCTACGATTTTGGTTATTGTACTTGGTACGTTGCTACCCAAATTGCCGTGCCGAGTGATTGGGGTAATGCCAGCTCTTGGGCCTACTACGCCAGTCTAAGCGGCTGGAACGTCTCGACGACACCAACCGTTGGTTCTATTGCCCAGACAGCTCTGGCAGCTGGAGGAGAAGGCCATGTTGCCATAGTTGAAGGAGTCAACGGTAATCTTATTCACGTTAGAGACATGAATAATTACGGTGATGGTGGCGGTTGGGATAGGGTAGGCAGTGCTTGGGTGCCAGCCTCAACCTTCCAGCACTTTATTACCCCTTAAAGCTCATGAATTTTGTTGATCAAGTTAGCATCGAAGCCCAAGCCGGCAGTGGCGGTAATGGTAAGTTAAGTTTTAGGCACGAAAAGTATGTAGCTAAGGGTGGCCCAGACGGTGGTGACGGCGGTGACGGTGGCGACATAGTTTTTCGAGCATCGAACAATCAGGACACTTTAACGGCGCTACGTTATCAGAAGACAGTCAAGGCCGAAAATGGTTCCCCCGGAGGATCACGTAAACAACACGGTAAGAATGGCCAAGACCTAATTATAGATGTCCCAGTTGGTACTGTGGTGACAAATGAAACAGGCAAAATCCTAGCCGATCTGACTACTAACGGCCAAATAGCCATCGTGCTTAAAGGCGGCAAGGGAGGTTTTGGCAATGCCCACTTTGTGTCTAGTCGCCGTCAAGCTCCCAACTTTGCTGAAAAAGGTGAACCAGGTGAAGCCCTTAAATTACAACTGGAGCTTAAAATGATTGCCGATGTTGGGCTAATCGGTTTACCTAATGCTGGTAAGTCTACTTTACTATCAAGGATCAGTCATGCTAAGCCTGAGATAGCCGATTATCCATTTACCACATTATCGCCGAATCTAGGTGTAGTCGACATCGATAAACAACATTCCATATTGGTAGCTGATATACCTGGGCTCATAGAAGGTGCCGCTGAAGGCAAGGGTCTGGGCCATGATTTTCTGAGGCACATTGAGCGAACCCATGTTATTTTACATCTTATAGATGCCTATAGTAGCGATATAGCTCAAGCCTATTTAACTATTCGTCATGAGCTCGAAGCCTATCAGCCTAAATTAATTAAACGTCCAGAAATAGTGGCTATTACCAAAACCGAAGGCTTAGATCAGGCGATTATTGATGACTGTATCAGCCAGCTAAAACAAGTCGTTAAAAGAGGCACTATCATTTTACCGATATCGTCTATGTCGTCGTATAATCTAAGCCAGCTCATTTTCAAACTCCAACAACAGGTCGATAAAGCCAAAACCAAGTTTAAGTCTCAGCCTAAACAGCAGCTACCGGTGATTAAGCTTCAAGATAACTCCAAGGCCTTCAAGGTTAAAAAACAAAACCATAACTACTTAGTTAGCGGTGAAAAGATCGAGCAGTTTGCTAAACGGACTGATTTTAACAACCCCGAAGCTGTTTTAAGGCTAAAGGATATTATGCGCAAACAAGGTATTTTGCATGAACTGGTTAGAAAAGGCATTAAGCCAGAACAAGTTATTATTTTCCCAGATGGTCAAGAGCTTATCTATTAGATAAAATAAACTAATGAAAGATAGCATAGTGCATACTTATTTGATCCCAGAGCAACACGTCTATGAATTAATTAATGGCGATTTTCCAGATTTAATCCTAGACATAAACACTATAGTAGAACCGGTGCTTAAGTCGACCTATATTAATCCCGGTTTGTTTGCCAGCGGCTATTTTTTGTCAAGATGCACGGTCTATGGTATAGAAGATGATCAAGACTACGTTGTCCCAGTGGGTGAAGCAAGTATGGCTATCAGGCTACCGAGCCGATTTGTTAGTTGGCTAAGCCGGCTCTTAGTAAAAGAAGATGAGCGTTTTGTTAGTCTTAACCTGGTAAACATACCCAGCCAAACTCAGGACGACGAGACGTTTAGACAGGCATGCACTTGGAATCATTATTTAGATAATGCTTTTTTAACTGAATACATGCTAAGCTTACCCGATCAAATGGATTCAGCCGATAATTCATAATTATTTAATAAGATAGGTTGCATACTTATATATATGAACCAGACCTTTTTCTTCTATGACCTTGAGACCAGCGGTTTAAGACCAAGCCAGGACCGTATTATGCAGTTTGCCGGTCAGCGCACAGATCTGCATCTAAAAGCCATTGGCCAACCGTTTAACCAGCTGATTAAGTTATCGCCAGATGTGTTACCTGATCCTACGGCCGTTTTGTTAACCGGTATTACTCCTCAAATGACACTTGAGCAAGGTATTAGTGAAGCTGAATTCCTCAAACTATTTTATGATGACATAGCACAACCCGGCACCATCTTTGTTGGCTTTAATAATGTCCGATTTGACGACGAGTTTATACGGTTTTTAAATTTTAGAAATTTTTACGATCCCTATTCCTGGAGCTGGCAGGATCAAAGAAGTCGTTGGGATATTCTAGACATGGTTAGAATGACTAGAGCTTTACGGCCCAGTGGCTTAAATTGGCCAGATAAAGACCAAAAACCAAGTAATCGCTTAGAGGATTTAACCAAAGCTAACCATTTAGATCATTTTTCGGCCCATGATGCCTTAAGCGATGTTCATGCTACGATTGAACTAGCTAGGGTTATAAAAAAATCCCAACCCAAAATATTCAACTATCTTTTGAGTCTCAAGACTAAAAAAGCCGTAGCTGAATTTATAGCCAAGAACCTTGTATTTGTTTATACTTCGAGCCATTTCTCGTCAGATTATCTACACACAACCATAGTTACCTCGCTCAATCATGAGCCAATCAATGACTCTACAATTGTCTATAACTTACGCTATGATCCTAGGCCATATTTAGCCATGTCAAAGCAAGAGTTGATTAAAGCCTGGCAATTTAGCAAAGATCCTGCGCTCCTAAGACTACCAATTAAAACACTAAAATTTAACCGAGTTCCGGCTGTTGCTCCCTTAGGTGTTATCGATGAAGCGGCAACAGCTAGGCTTGATCTAAATATGGCCGAAATAAACCACAACCTAGAATTGCTTAACCAGCATAAACAAGCTTTTAGCCAGAAATTAAAACAGGTTGTTGCCGACATGGATCAAAAACGTCAAGTTGACCAACTCAGTTTAAAATTAGAACCTGACCAAAGTCTATACAGCGGCTTTATAAACGAAGCAGACGCTAGGCTATTGCCGCTGCTTCGATCAACCGCCCCAGCTAAGTTAGATGAGTTCCGCCTGAAGCTTAATGATTCAAGACTAAAAAATTTATTAGTCTTATATAAAGCCAGAAATTATCCGGAAAGCCTGAATGATCAAGAAAAACAAGCCTGGCTAAAATATCGTAAAACTAAGCTAAATCAACCGGTTTTAGAGCAATATAAGGAACAATTAAGCCAACTTTATCAGCAAACCACTTCCAAAACAAAACGTGTTTTGCTTGATCAGTTAGCTAGCTATCTTGATTATCTTGAAAAGCTAGATTGACCCAAATCCTTTAGAGACTATAATTAAAAAACAATAATCAACAATACCTAAACCTATTTGGGAGTAACCTCAATTACTAATGACTAAATCGGCTAATTAATGTATAATTGACTGCCTAAACAACGGAGTTAAATAGTGACCGACAGTATAATTGTCAAAGGAGCCAGGGAGCATAATCTAAAAAATATCGACGTTATTATACCGAGAAATAAACTGGTAGTCATAACCGGTTTAAGTGGTTCGGGTAAATCGTCTTTGGCTTTTGATACTATTTATGCCGAAGGGCAAAGGCGCTATGTCGAGTCGCTTAGTTCCTATGCTCGCCAGTTCTTAGGCCTCATGGAAAAACCAGATGTTGACCAAATCGAAGGCTTGTCACCGGCTATATCAATTGATCAAAAATCGACTTCTCATAATCCAAGGTCAACCGTTGCTACCGTAACTGAAATCTATGATTATTTAAGATTACTTTATGCCAGGATTGGCATACCCCATTGCCCAATAGATAATCTACCGGTAGTACGCCAAACCAATACCGGTATTATTGATCAGATTGTTAAAACATATGAAGCTAAACGGATTATGGTCTTAGCGCCTGTAGTCATAGATAAGAAAGGGGCGTTTGAACATATCTCTGAACAGTATATGCGGGCCGGTTTTGCCAGAGCCAGAGTCGACGGCATCGTCTATTCGCTAGATGAATTCCCAAGTTTAGATAAGGCCTATAGACATCGCATTGAGATTATAACTGACCGTCTGATTAGCGATGAAGCTAGTAGGAATCGCCTAGTTCAGTCAGTTGAAACCGCTCTGGATATTGCCGAAGGCAAGGTTCAAATACTAGATGTCGATAGCGACACTATCTCTAGCTATAGCCTGATGTATGCTTGCCCTAATCATCCAGAAATTAATATTCCTGAACTTGAACCTCGCACCTTTAGCTTCAACAGTCCACATGGCGCCTGCCCAGTTTGTACGGGTCTGGGTAGCCGTCTGGAAGTCGATCCTGAGCTAGTTTTACCAAACGGTAATCTTACGATCATGGAAGGTGCTATTCGGCCCTATAACCGTATTAATGTCGATAACTGGTATATAAAAAAATTACAAGCTATAGCGGCAGCCTATAATTTTAGTTTAAATGTACCGACTAAAGAACTAAGTGAAGCACAAATTAAACTGATCATGTACGGCACCGGCAAGCAAAAATACCGCATATCTCTTGGAGCAAACCGCAGTTTTGAAACGACCTATAGCGGTGTGGTTAATGATTTAGAGCGTCGACACAAAGAAACTGAGAGTGACTTTGTTAGACGAGATATAGAACGCTTTATGCAAGAAAAACCGTGCCATGCTTGTAATGGTAAACGGCTTAAGCCGGAAGTTTTGGCCATTACGATTCAGCAAAAGTCAATCATGGCAGTTTGTGAATTATCGATTGACGATGCTTACTCATGGTTTCAAACATTAAAACTAAACGATAAAGAAACTAAAATTGCTACTTTGATTCTTAAAGAGATTATGGCTCGCTTACAATTCTTACGCGACGTTGGCCTAAATTATCTAAGTTTATTACGTAGTGCCACAACCCTATCTGGCGGCGAAGCTCAACGTATTCGGCTAGCTACCCAAATAGGCTCTGGCCTAACCGGCGTACTTTATGTGCTGGACGAACCAAGTATTGGTCTGCATCAAAGAGACAACGCCAGACTGATTAGTACACTTAAACACCTTCAAGAGATAGGCAATACCGTCATAGTTGTAGAACACGATGAAGAGACTATCCGCTCTGCCGACTACTTACTTGATATTGGGCCTGGGGCAGGTATCCATGGCGGTCAGGTAGTTGCAGCCGGTAGCCCAGCCGAGGTTTCAAGGGTCAATAATAGTCTAACTGCTCAGTATTTAAACGGTACTAAAACAATTAGTGTGCCCAAGAAACGTAGACAGGGTAATCATAAGCAATTAGTTATCCGTGGAGCAAAAGAAAATAACCTAAAAAACATCAATGTTAGCATTCCCCTTAATAAATTAGTTGTTATAAGTGGGGTTAGCGGCTCAGGTAAGTCAAGTTTAATTAACGACATTTTAGCCAAAGAATTACTGGCTAGACTCCACCGAGCTAACACTGTGCCAGGTAGGCATGACGATATTGAGGGAATTAAACAACTTGATAAGGCCATCATTATTGATCAATCACCAATTGGCCGAACGCCTCGTTCTAACCCAGCTACCTATACGGGGCTGTTTACGCCCATTAGAGAGCTATTTGCCAGTTTGCCTGAATCCAAAATTAGAGGTTACTCAGCTGGTCGATTTAGTTTTAATGTTAAAGGTGGCCGCTGTGAAAACTGTTCCGGGGACGGCATCATTAAAATAGAGATGCACTTTTTGCCAGATGTATATGTACCCTGTGAGGTTTGTCATGGGCAGCGCTATAACCGGGAAGCTCTTGAAATACATTACAAAACCAAAACCATAGCTGATGTTCTTGATATGACCTGCGAACAGGCTCAAGCTTTTTTCAAGCACATTCCAGGCATTGAAAGGAAACTGAAGACGTTAGTTGATGTTGGCCTTGGCTATATTAAACTTGGACAGTCAGCCACAACCCTATCAGGTGGAGAAGCGCAGCGAATTAAACTGGCCAGTGAGCTAAGCCGTCGCCCGACTGGCCGTACGCTTTATATTCTAGATGAGCCCACAACCGGTTTGCATATTGCTGATGTCGACAAATTGCTCAAGATGCTTCACGCGCTTGTTGATGCCGGTAATAGCATGATAGTCATAGAGCATAACCTTGATGTTATAAAAAACGCTGATTGGATTATTGATATGGGGCCTGAAGGTGGTGACGCAGGTGGTCAAGTAATTGCCGAAGGTACACCTGAACAAATTGCCAAAGCTAAAGACAGCTATACTGGACAGTATCTTAAAAAAATGCTATAATAAATAAATGCATCATCGAGAAGTATTGACCCAGTTAGATAGCCAAGACGAAGATGCGGTTTTAGCTTTAGACGAAATTAACCGTGTCGCTGGAGAAAATCTCAGCCTAATTTATTTAGAAGTAGCCGATGGTCAATTTACTCAGACTGGTTCATTGATTGATTCTTTTGGTCAAGCCTTAGAAAGTTTAGTTATAGCTTGTGACACTCGCGCCAAAGCTGATCCTAGTGAAACAATTGAGCCAGACAATCCTAATGCCTGGCAGGTTGTAGCCAGACAAGCTATTAGAGCATTGCGCCAACAAAAGCTTATTTATAGCCTTAATGAAAATTCAAAATTATTTAAATCTAGCCCAAGATAAGCCAAACTCAAAATAAATAGCTTCCCGTGCCTAATTTAGTATCAATTAATCAAAAAATCTTTAAAAATTTGCTATAATAGAATAATCAGATAAGGAGTTTGACTTAGTTTCTATGTCACAAGATACAATTAATTTAGATTTACAGCCCAGAAAAACAATCGGTAAACGACTTAACCATTTACGAAAAACCGGCTTAGTCCCAGCAGTTATACACGATCACGGCAAACCCTCAACCCATGTTCAAGGTGACGCCGTGACGTTACTAAAAATTTGGCGTCAAGCTGGCAAACACCATGCCATTAGTATTACGACCGGAGACCATCAGTTCACCGCCCTTATAAAAGATGCTACATTCGATCCTAAGAAACACCAACTGACCCATATGGTTTTTAATGCTGTCAACCTTAACCAACAAGTTGAGGCTGATATACCACTTAGGCCACACTACAGCGAAGGTAACGATAGTAGCCCCGCCGAACGTTCAGGCCTGATTGTTCTGGCCCAGCTAGAAAGTGTGGAAGTTAAAGCTACGCCTTCATCTCTACCGGATTATCTAGAGTATGATGCCGAAAAACTAATTAATGTTGGTGATCATTTGACAGTCGCCGATATTCTTATCCCTGAAGGTGTTGAAGTTATGACCGAACTAGAACATGCAATTGCCACAGTTTACGAACCGAGTGCTTTAGCAGCAGCCAATGATGCAGCTGGTGGTGACGCTGAAGCTGATCAAACGCCTGAAGATGAGACCGAAGGTTCTGATCAAGCTCAAGCTAGCGAAAATACCTCAGCAACAGCAGACTCTAAATAAACTTTAACTATCTTCCTCTAAAAAACCGCCTGATTGATGGGACCATAGTTTAGCGTAGGTGCCGTTTTGTTTAAGTAAGTCCAGATGGGTCCCCATTTCGATAATTTTGCCGTTTTGAAGCACCACAATACGGTCCATCTTCTGGACAGTACTGAGTCGATGAGCTATAACTATGGCGGTCTTACCTTCCATCAAAGTCCAAAGAGCTTGTTGAATCATAATCTCGCTTTCGGAATCTAGCGCCGAGGTAGCCTCATCGAGTAGTAAGATAGGAGCGTTCTTAAGGATAGCTCTAGCGATAGCAACACGTTGACGTTGGCCACCAGATAATTTGATGCCTCTTTCGCCAACTAAAGTCTCATATTTTTTGGGTAGTTCATCAATAAAGCTGGCGGCATTAGCTAACTTGGCTGCTTGCTTTATGGTTTGATCGCTTGCCTGCGGCTTGGCGTAGGCAATATTTTCCTTAATAGTTCGATGAAATAACAGTGGCTCTTGGGGAACGTAGGCAATTTTATCGCGAAGATCAGCCTGAGTAATTAAAGAGATGTCTTGACCATCGATTGTGATTGAGCCACTATCGATATCTGAAAAACGAAGTAGTAACCTTATTAGGGTGGTTTTGCCAGATCCTGAAAAACCAACTAAACCGATTTTTTCACCTGATTGTATGTCAAGGCTAAAATCATTAAAAATCGTATCAAAGGCTCCGGCGTGTGTGAAGCTAACGTGATTAAAGACTATATTACCATCCTTGATTTTGGATTTTTCTGGCTTAAGCGGATCTTGCACTTCCGCAGGCTTGGCTAAGATGTCAATCATGCTAGAGGCATCGCCAAAGGCTCGGTTATAGTTTCTTAGGGCATTGTTGCTAAACTGAAACAACTGAGAAGAGATACTGCTAGTATAGTTGAAGATTAAGAAGGCGGTGGCCAGATTAGCTTTATAGATCACAACGCTCAGTACTGCCACAACCAAAGACAGCGCAGTCATTATACCGGTTAAACTACCTAGGAAAAGCTGCTGCTTTTGAAAGGCACGCATCATCGACATTAGTTTTTGGTAAGTTGTATTGGTGGCTACCTTAAATTGTTTATTTTCAGCAATTTCTTGAGTAAAGCTTTTGACTACCATGACGTTACTTAAAACATCTGACAATATGCCGGTTTGATGACTTTCGGCTGCAGCAACTGCAGCACCGCGCTGTCTAACAGTTTTAGTTACAAAGAAAGATAGTGTTATGTAAGATAAGGAAAAACCAAGTAGCAAAACAGTATAGAGTGACGACCTTGAAAACATGACAATACTGACAAATAGCAGTCCCACAAATAGCGGCAGTACTTGAAACATAGTCGTATCGGCAAACCGAACATATGAGCTGCTAAGCTTGTTGGTAGAAGATACCAAAGATCCGGCAAATTCGTTAGCATGAAAATCGGCACTCTGACCCACTAAGTGGTTAAAGACTTGCTTTTGAATCGAACGCTCCACGTTACCTTCTAAACGCCAATAGAAAAAGTCAAAAAGTCGCCATAGTAAAGTTGAGCCTAAGAATATTAGAATAAAATACAAAATTAATTGTCCACCAAAGACCGACCACCAATTATGGGCATTATAGTGATGCAAACTTAACTTATTAAGGATTGAAGCAAGAACTAAAGGTGGTAAATAATTACCAACTAAGGAGTTAACTGGCAAAATTAAGATAGACGCTAAGAATAATTTCCAAAAGCGCCTTAAATGCCCCCAGTAAAACTTAAAAGTTTTGCTTGCAATATTCAAAGTAACCCCTAAAATGTTTTAAATTGTATTCGGTTTATTTTTTGCTGAAAACCAAAGACAAAAATTGCTTATATTAACTCTTTATCGTATACTATAAAGTTGATTTGAGCAAGTAATTATGAATTCACTAGAAAAGCCGTCGGTTTTACCTGAAACAGTCTCAAGCGATGACGAAGATGATAAAGACAAGAAGACTAAGAAGAAGTCAACCTCTATTCGTTTACCGTTTAATTTTTTGGATAAAGAAATTAAACAACCCAATAAAGTAGACCAACCAGTTTTCAGTCTAGATAAGCTTGAGACTAAAGACAAAGCAGCCGATCAGGCTAGTGAGACTAAGGAAGCTAATCCCCCACCCCTAGAGGATTTATCCCCCGAAGAAGAACAAGAAGCGGCTCAGCTGTTAAGAGCTGAGGCCAGAAACATTCGATCTCAAGAAGAAACTAGCGATCCTAACGAAGAAGCAGTCAATCAAGTTTTAGATAATTATGACCAGAAAATCATAGAAGCTAATACGCCACCAGAGGTTGCCCTGAGGGAGTCATTAGAAGAATTTGGCCTCGAGGATACGCCAATCGATCAGCCTGCACAAGAAGACAGTATTGATCAAGCGGTTGATCTTAGACAACCAAGCCAAGAGGGTGAATTTAAGTTAAGCCCAACTGCAGCAGAAGTTTTTAACTTAAGCCAAGTTAATGAAAATCAGCCTGAGCAGGCATTATCTAGCGGTGGCAGCGGGGGTTATAACAAGCCGCCTCTAGATAACTTTAGCGGTGATGAAGATCAGCCAAATCCATGGCGGAGCAGTCGCTTTAATAACCAGGTTATCCCACGCCAAGGCCTAGCCGCCCCAAAGTCGTATAATCACATAAGACAAGACCATAGTGAGTATTGGTCAGGTTTTATGGACGGCGGCATTATCGGGTATTTTGTTGGCCACAGACGCGGTCGTATTAAAACCGAACGCAAGCTAGAGTCAGTTAAGAAAAAACTGGAAAAGCGCATTGATAAAATTGATAAAAAATTGCAAATCCATGAACAGATTATTAGACAAGCGGTAAAAAAACAAACTAGTGAAAACAATAAGCAAAAAATAGAGGTGAAACCTGTTCCCAAAAAACTTACTCCAGAAAAACTAACTATCGAAAGGCCGGTTATTAAAAGTGAAGTTTTACCAGCGGCTGAAATTCATATTGGTAAATTAATCATGTCAGAAAGACCAAAAGAAAGTTCCATCAACACTAAGCCAAAACCAGAACAAGTGTTTAGGAAAATGGAAACCAAACAAGCCAAGGTTATTAGTCCTGAGACAATGACCAAAGCCGAAGTCTTAAAAGTTAGCGAGACCATTATGATTGAAGGAGATAGCTTAAAACACATCTATGACAGTCATCTAATTGGCGAAAAAGGCCTAAGACGTTTGGTGGCAGAGTATCAAGCAGGCAAGGATTTAAGCCAGGCACTAAAGCACGAAGTTACTGAGAGACAAATAGATTTTGAACGAGATCCAGCAATGCGTGATGTTTCTGGCTCAGCCGAGCAATTATCCAGCGAGACCAGTCATCAAAAACTAGAAAATAGGATTAAGCAGGCCGAATCAGCTTTATCTACCACGCAAGAACAGGTGGCCTTCTTAAAAGCTAAGGCTTCCTTTGAGACTAAAACCAGGCTTAAACAAACCAAGCAGGTAAGGGCGATTAATGCCGTATTACTCTCAATTATCGCCGGTTTAATCATCGCCGTGCTGCTGCTAGTCCTGCTAAAACGTTAAGGTATAATAAGTCTATGCAAAGAATAATTAGCTACTATAAGTTTGCCCCGATAAAAGACACAGAGGCTGTACGTCTATGGCAAAAAAGTCTCTGTGAAAAACTCAATCTTAAGGGCCGGATCATTATTGCCGACCATGGTATTAACGGCAGCCTAGGTGGAGAAGTTGATAATCTTAAAGAATATGTTAAACAAACTAAAACTTATTCAGCTTTTTTAGGCACGGTTTTTAAGTGGAGCGATGGTGAACGAGATGACTTTCCAAGATTAAGTGTTAAAGTGCGTCCAGAAATTGTCACTTTTGGTGTAGCTGATAAGATCAAAGTTAATCAAGCGGGCGTAATCGGTGGTGGTAAACATTTAAAACCCAATCAAGTCCATGAGCTCTTACAAAAACGTGGCGATGAAGTAGTCTTTTTCGATGGCCGCAATGCCTACGAAGCAGCCATTGGTCGATTTAACAATGCGGTTATTCCAAAGACTAAACATACCCGGGATTTCCCTAAAGTTTTAAAGTCACCTGAATATGACAAGCTTAAACATAAGCCGATAATCACTTATTGTACCGGCGGTGTACGCTGCGAAATTTTAAGTATGCTGATGAAACAAGAAGGCTTTAAGGAAGTCTATCAGATTGATGGCGGCATCATTAAATATGGTGAGAAGTACGGCGATGACGGCTTATGGAAAGGCTCTTTGTATGTTTTCGATAAACGAATGGCGACTAAGTTTAGCGATAAAGCTCAAGACATAGGTGAATGCTTTAACTGTAAGGCAAAGACTAGCAATTATGAAAACTGTAGCGTTAAATCCTGTAACGACTTAATTTTAATGTGCGCTAAATGTGCTAAAAAACTACATAGTTTATGCCTAAATCATCTTAAGACTCAGCCAGCTCTTACCAACTAAATTAGTAGAGGTAAATTTTGAAAGATAATTTGACGCTTAAGCTACCAAGCTTACCGCAAAAACCAGGCGTCTATTTCTATAAAGACGCTTCAGGGCAGATTATATATGTTGGTAAAGCTGCAGTCCTAAAAAATCGTGTCAGGCAATACTTTCAAAAAAGTCGTCACCGCGACCCTAAAACCGAAGCTTTAATTAAGGACATCAATGATCTAGACTGGATGGTTGTTGATAGCGAATTGGAAGCTCTGTTCTTAGAAGCAGAAATGATTAGACGCTATAAGCCTAAATACAATATTTTATTACGCGACGATAAGGCCATGAGCTATATCCGTATTGACTATAACAGTAACTATCCAACCGTCACTACTACCCGAAGGCCCCTAGACGACAACGCCCGTTACTTTGGCCCATATTCTTCTACTTTGGCTATTCGTCACGCGCTTAAACATTTACGCAAAATATTCCCCTATGCGACTAAACAACCAATCGGCAATCAACGCTCAAGCTTGAATTACGATTTAGGACTGGACCCAGGGCTTGAACGGGGTAAAACCAGTCTAGAAGATTATCGCGCTAACTTAAGAAAATTAATAGCGGTTATTCAGGGAAAGCGCATCCGCATCATTAAAGCTTTAGATAAAGACATGCGCTTAGCAGCCAAACGTCAAGATTTTGAAACAGCCGCTAAATTAAGAAATCGACTAAGCTGGCTTAAAAGTCTAGATAAACAAGTCATTTTTAGTGACAAAGAATTTCTAGATATTTCCAAAGATCATGCTCTAACCGAATTAGTTAACTTGTTAAGTTTATCTAAATATCCTAAAAGAATAGAAGGTTACGATATCTCTCATATGTCAGGCAGCGATGTGGTTGCCAGCATGGTAGTGTTCACTAACGGGGTTAGTAATAAAGCCGAATATCGTAAATTTAAAACTAAAATTAACCAAAATAATGATTTCTATAACATGAACGAAACGATTAAACGTCGTTTAAGTGACAAAAACCTAAAAGCCTGGGGCAAACCCGACTTAATCTTAATAGACGGTGGTAAAGGCCAACTTGATGCCGCCCTAAGAGCTAGAGATGAACTCAGTCAACACAGCATCCCTTTTATCGGTCTAGCTAAAAAACAAGAACAAATTGTCATTAGTCTTAAGCGGTCTAATGTCAGTCTTAATCAGGCAGTCCTAAAGTCTTTAGGCGGCTTTGCCAGCTATAGCCAAGACTTTATTTTAGTTAATCTGCCTCACTCAACTAATTTAGTCAAACTACTCCAGCGGATTCGTGATGAATCACATCGTTTTGCGGTCAGTTACCACTCGGTTCTTAAAATCAAGCGTCAAACTGCCAGTCTGTTTGATGAAGTACCAGGCATCGGCCCGACCACCCGAAAAAAAATCTTAAGAAAATACGGCTCAATCAAGCAACTTGAAGATATTCCAGAAGATGAAATAGCCCAAATTATTGGCAAGCATAAAGCCCATTTGTTAAAGAGCTACATCAGCGACCAACACTAATCTGCTATACTATTAATCTAATACTTATAGATGAAGTCATTTTTTACGAGTCAATTTTTTAGTAATAATCGGGCCAATTTGAGGCAATTATTCACCGGAACCGCGCCGATAATCTTTACAGCCAATGGATTAATGCAAAGAAGCGGTGATACTACCTTCCCATTCGCCCAAGATGCTAGTTTTTGGTATTTAACCGGGATTGATCACTCTGACGTCGTTTTGGTTATGGATAAGAACCAAGAATATCTAATTATGCCTGAGTTAGATAAAGTTGCTGAATTTTTTGACGGAGCCATTGACCCTTCACACTTAAGCCAAATATCTGGCATAAAAGATGTCTATCCTTCTAGCGAGGGTTTTAAAAAACTGGCTAATCGAATCAAAAAAGTTAAACATGCCGCTACTTTAGCAGCTCTTCCAACCTATGAAGAGCATTACCGTTTCTACTCAAGCCCAGCTAGAACCTATTTAGTCAGCCGGCTAAAATCTTACAACCCAAATTTAGAACTGCTAGATCTAGGCTTTCACTTAAGCCGACTGCGTATGATTAAACAGCCACCAGAGCTAGAGGCTATTAAGGCTGCTATTACTATCACCGAACAAGCTATTAGGCTTACTATGAAGCCCAAAAAACTAGCCAACTATAATTTTGAGTACGAACTAGAAGCCGACTTAACCAGGCTGATTAGAATTAAAGGCGCTAATGGCCATGGCTTTAGCCCAATTGTGGCTAGCGGCATTAATGGTTGCACGCTTCACAGTACCACCAATGCATCAACAATCGCTAATAAATCACTAGTCTTAGTTGACATGGGAGCGGAAGTAGAGCACTACTCTGCCGATATCAGTCGAACCTATATAAAAGGATCAGCCAGCAAAAGACAACAAGTTGTTCATGCTGCAGTGCTAGAAGTCCAGGACTATGCCTTAAACCTTTTAAAACCCGGAGTAATTTTAAAAGATTACGAGCAGCAAGTGGCTATGTACATGGGCGAGAAACTGCGCGAACTGGGCTTAATTAAAATCATTAATCAAGACAATGTCAGGAGCTATTTTCCAAGTGCTACTTCACACTTCTTAGGTTTAAATGTTCACGACGTTGGTGATTATGCTCGTCCACTTGAACCAGGAGTTGTCTTAACGGTCGAGCCAGGTATCTACATCAAAGACGAAGCCATAGGTGTTAGGGTCGAAGACGACGTCATCATTACTGAGGACGGTATACAAAACTTAACCGCCAGCTTGCCTAAAGGCATTAGCTTAATCTAGTATAAACTTATGGCAAAAGGCTTAAGCAAGCACCCGTTTATAGTTAGGCTATTACTTAGATGGCTGGTTAGTAGCCTGGGGCTATATATTGCTGCCGCCTTTTTAAAAAACGCTATTTCCTATGGTAATAACGCAGGAGTCCTAATTGCTGCCGGCTTAATCTTGTCAATTATTAATATATTTCTAAAGCCAATTTTAATCATCCTATCTTTGCCAGCTTTAGTTTTTAGCCTTGGTTTATTCATGATAGTGATTAACGGCCTGATAGTTTATATAGTCAGTCGCTTGTACCAACACCTGGTAATTGTCAACTTTTGGGCAGCAATGTTTGCCGGTATTGTCATTGGCCTGGTAAACTATTTAATAGGCACAATATTAGAAGGCATATAAATGAGTATATATAATTACATAACCCTAGGTTCAGCTGCGTTTTTAACCTTTTTAATTCTGATTCAAACCAGGGGAGCTAGTTTAGGCGCCGGACTGGGTGGAGCCGGTGAAGTTAACACTACCAGGCGAGGTACCGAGAAAACTATTTTCCAAATGACAATTATTAGTGCTTTAATTTTCGGTATATCACTTGTTCTAGACGTTGTTATAAAATAACCGGCTATATGCAGACCAAAAGATTTAAGCAATTTTGGCGTAAAAGACTCAAAAAAAGTCAGCGCCAAGTTGAAGACATAGGTCTTAAAGCCGAAGAAACCATTGACGTTCAGCTACTTGATCGGCTGAATAGATTAGTCCCAGTAAGACGTTTTGTCATAATTTGGCTTGGGACCATAACCTTACTGATTGTTGGTGTATTCATCCAATTCATTAGTCTGAGCGGCTATTACCAGCGACTTGAACCAGTACCAGGTGGAATCTACACTGAAGGCAGTCAGGGTACTTATACCAATGCTAATCCAATTTATGCCTCAACCGATCCTGATCAAACTATCTCGTCATTAATCTTTGCCGGGCTATTTCAAAACGGTCCCAATGGTCAGTTAGTTGGTGATTTAGCCAAAAGCTATAGTATCTCCAATAACGGTAAAACTTACACTGTCTACTTAAAACCCCATCTAACTTGGCAAGATGGTAAACCCTTAACCAGTCAAGACGTAGTCTTTACTTTTAACACAATCAAAAACCCCGATGCCGGCAGCCCTTTGTTCTCAGATTGGCAAGGTATATCGGTTAGCGCCCCAAATCCTTTGACTGTTGTCTTTAATCTACCTGACGTACTGGCTTCTTTCCCTTATGAATTAACCACCGGTATAATTCCAGAACATATTCTTGGCTCAATCCCAGCTAGCAATTTAAAAGCGGCTAACTTTAATACTATTGATCCAGTTGGTGCCGGACCTTTTGCCTGGGCTGGCATAGATGTTTTAAATGGCAATAATCCTAGTGAGGAGGAAGTCCAGATTGCTTTAAAACCGTTCAGCCACTATAACGGCGGTAAGCCCAAACTGAACGAGTTCATAGAGGATATTTATGCTAATCAAAATCAACTGATTACAGCTTTTTCTAACCGAACTATTAATGCCATGGAGGCAATTACACCCCCGCCGCTAAGCATCCAAAATGCACCAGGTGTGATCAAACACAACTTTATCCTAAGAGCCGGCACTTATGTCTTTTTTAAGACTACTAGTGGGGTATTAAGCGACCAAAATGTCAGAACAGCCTTAGTAGAAGCTGCCAATGTGCCTGACATTATTAAGCATCTAGGTTACCCAACAAAATTAGTTAACGAACCGTTACTGGCAGGTCAGTTAGGCTATAACCCAATCTATGCTCAGCCAGGGTACAATTTAAAAGCTGCCATTCAAACCTTAGCTTCAGACGGCTGGACAACTATTAAAAATGGTGTTAGATATAAAAACGGCCAACCGCTCAGCTTTACCCTAACCGCTGCCAATACAGCCGAAAACCGGATGGTCACTAGCATGCTCAAACAACAATGGTCTCAAGTCGGACTTAACCTTAATATCCAATTACTTGACCCAGTTGATCTTTTAAGTGCGCTTAATCAACATAATTATGATGCTGTTCTAACCTCAATCTCTATTGGTGTTGATCCGGATGTGTTTGTTTACTGGGATAGCGCAGAGGCCAGTATTCAGTCTAATACCAGACTTAATTTTTCGGAATTTAGTAATTCATCAGCCGATGAATCATTACAAGCTGGCAGAACTCGAATTGACCCAGCCTTAAGGATTATTGAATATAAGCCATTTTTACAAGCTTGGCAAAAGGCTAATCCCGCCCTAGGGCTTTATCAGCCAAGACTGCTCTATTTAACCAATGTCAAAATAAGCGGTCTCGAGAACCAAGAGCTAACAGTTGCTTCTGATAGATTCAATAACGTTCAAAACTGGGAGATACAAGCAGCTAAAGTCAACATCAAACCTTGAGATTAAACTCGATTGCTAGTACCATAGCTTCAAGCGTACTTGCGGATGTGGCGGAATTGGTAGACGCGCTAGCTTCAGGTGCTAGTGGGATTAGTCCTGTGGAGGTTCAAGTCCTCTCATCCGCACCAAGGCCTTATAACTATTAATATGATTAAATAATGGGAGTAGATTAGGCCTTTATTAGAGCGTGAAATTAGCCAATCTGGTAGTAGCGAAGTACTAAACCTAAAAATTAACCATTATCCGGTAGTTGTAGAAAAGGGCGAGAAGGCGGTAAACCTGTTTATCGATCCCGATGTTTCAATCCAGCAGGCGGTTGCTGATATTGCCCCCGTCTTAGGCCAAGCTTCGCTTGAGCAAGTAGTTTTAGAGCAAACAGATTCAGGGTATAATCAACCTAACTCAACAGCAGAATTTGTTAATAGTATGACTTCCTTTTACGCTAAAGACGAAGCCATAAGTTTTATGCATTTGTTTTTCTCAAAAGGTCAAGTTTTATGGTGGAACCGAGAGGCGATTTTTAGACAGCCAAATCTAGGGCTCAAGTTAGAACGATTTGATAAACAAGTTATAGATAAATTTTTGTGTCTTGGCAATATGACCATAATTGGATCACGTCAAGTAATTCTTGATCAGACCGAAAAACTTCTGTTGGGTTAAAGGCTAAGGCCTAAGCCCTTGGCAGATGATCGTATATATGATTAAGGCTAAAATCTGATCTTAAAATCGTCTTAAAATCCTCGACAGACGAGTTAAATTTAACACCTTGGTTTAAAGTACCATAAGGATCAAAGATTTGTTTAACTTTAACCATTAAGGCATATAACTCCGGGCCATATACATATTGAGTGTAGGGGGCCTTTAGGCGACCATCGCCAGAAGTTGAGCTAACGGTGCCGCCAAGGCCAATCACCAGCTGATTATATTCCTCTAAAATTCTAAAGATTTTTTGTCTGTCACCGACATGACCCAAATTAAGCCGTGGCTTCATCGTTAAATGCCCTAGCCCTAGATGCCCCCAGATAGCGGCGTGTAAATGATTGGATTTATTGATGTTGTCTAACCCTTCTAGATACTCTCTTAACCTATCGACGGGCACAGAACCGTCAAATAACGGCAAAGGCCTAAGCAGACCCTCATTATGGGCAATAACTAAATTAATGGCTTCTTTAACTTTAATAAACTTGATTTGTTCTTCGGGATCGTCGCTTACATCAAAGGATTTAGCATAAGTTTCTAAGATCTTACGGGCACTTTTTGGCGGTTTTTTCTGATTAGCGTACCTGAGAAAAACTAAAAACCTGGGCAAGGGAACACTGACAAGATCTTTCAAATGATTAGGGTTTAGCTTAAAGACTTCTTCTAAGGAAGATTGGTCAATTAACTCGATAGAATCAGCCATTTCTTTTGAAGCATTAAAATCAACTACAGCTTGCTGCATCTTTTCGGCACTATCAAACTCCGCCATAACCATACAGGAGACAGGATCATAATCTTCTGTAGCTAACTGGGCTTCGGTAATAATACCTAGAGTCCCCTGAGAGCCGGCAATTAAAGGAATTAAATTAAAAGAGCCATCTTTATGCTTGACCTCACTGAGAGCATAGCCACTATTATTAAGCGTGGTATGAAGTTTCATTCTGTCTATCAGCTCGCTATTTTCTTCAATTAATATGTCTATTGATCGGTATATTTCGCCCTCAAAGGTAGCTAAGCCTAACTTTTTGCTGAGCTCTCTTTTAGACAAATTACCAACTGATATAACTTCGCCGTTAGCCAAGACAAATCTTAAAGATTTAACAAAATTCCTAATAGAGCCAAACTTAAAAGAGTTTTCACCGCTAGAATTATTAGCAATGGCTCCGCCGATAGTAGAGTAATCTATGCCTGGTGGGTATGCTGGAATATATTGCCCATGCGTATGTAAGACTTGTTGCAGCTTGCCATAGTTTATGCCTGGTTCAACATTGACTGTTTTAGCTTTGGTATTAAGCTCCAAAATACGGTTCATATGAGCCGTAAAGGCAAGAATAATACCACTACCAATAGCTGCACCAGTTTCATCCGTGCCAGCGCCCCTAGGAGTTATCGGTATCAACCGTCCTCTTTCGGCTAGCTGCCAAGTGAAACGGGCGGTTTTACGAATGTCGTTTTCATTGCGTGGGTAGACAATTAAAGAGGGGGCTATTTGAAATACGCTACCGTCACAACTAAAGTATCGCCTAGCATCACTGCTATCTATAACTTCCCCTAGTAAGTGTTCCTGTAAGTAGTGTGCTACCCTACTGCTCATAGTCGCTCTTATCCCCTCGCTTAACTAATCTTTTCTATAGAGTAATAATACCACATATACTTAGGCCACAATAACGGGAGCAGACATAGTTTAATCGGTCTTTGACTGACCAGTTTGCCATTTTTTAGTGGTGCCCGAGAGAGGACTTGAACCTCCACGCCTTACGGCATCTGCCCCTCAGACAGACGTGTCTACCATTCCACCACTCGAGCAATAACTTCATTGATTATAGCTTAAACGGTTGTTTACCCCCAAAAAATCTTTTCAGAGTAGACTAACTTTGCTACAATACAGCCCTGAACAGGCATTAATATGGGTGATTAGCTCAGTTGGCTAGAGCACCGCGTTTACACCGCGGGTGTCGGGGGTTCAAGTCCCTCATCACCCACCAGTACAGACATCCAATCAGCTATGACTTAGATCTAGCTGATTTTAGTTTGTCAAAGATTAATAAAAAAGTATTGACAAAAGATGTACGACTAATGTATTATAATTGTATGGATTTAGTATATCGATTCAGTGATGAAAAGAACGAATTACTTAAATCTACCAGAGGTATAGGCTTTGAAGATGTTTTAAAGTTTATACATGAAGATCAAGTCTTAGATGACCTAAAGCATCCTGATTCAAAAAGATCTAACCAAAGGGTCTATTTAATTAAAATAGAAGAATATGTTTATGTAGTGCCATATGTCATAAATATGAGTAAGCAAGAGATATTTTTAAAGACCATTTACCCAAGTAGAAGATATACTAAGTTATATTTGAAAGGAGAAAAATCATGAACATACCTAAAGATCCATTTGCCAATCTAGTATTAGACGAGGAAGAGCAAGCTATAGAAGACGCACTTAAAAGAGGAGCGTATGTTAGTGACCCAGATTTTAAAGAGTCTAAAGCGGCTATACAAAAGGCAGCAAAGAGACAGCTCGATCTAAACAAGACTAAGCCGATTACTCTTAGAGTGAAACAAGCCGACCTTATAATGATCAAAGCTAAAGCAACTAGAAATGGTATACCATATCAGACTATGCTGAGCGCGCTTCTGCATGATTTTGCTAAAGGCCATAAAGATTTAGTTATAAAATAGTTATGTATTTTATAACAATTAATTTGTCGTAAACATAAACAAAATCCAGTTTTCCCAACTTTTCGCTTAGCTCCATTAAACCCTTTAAAAGCGGGCTCTGCCCAAGTGACTGACTACTGACCAGTTTAGGCATTCAATTAGCTATGACTTAGGTCTAGCTAATTTTAGTTCGCCAAAGATGTTGATTTGATGCAGTTTAAGAAGTGCCCTTAATTCATCTTTAGCAATAGGTTTTAATTAGACGGTTTGCTATGCTTGTAATATAGCATTTAAGGGTAGAAGTTTTCTAAAAAAGAGCTTAACTTCGGACGGTTAGGGCAAATGGTAGGCGCAAACAAGACCAAATATGTTGTAGCATCCTCTATCCTTATAGTTTTGGTTATGGTCTTAGTTGTTAGGTACATTAATCGTCCAGCACAGGGCACAATTATCTATCCTAATACGTCTAGTCTAGACAATAGTTCTACCAATAGCTTAACCCCAGTGAGCTTTAACACCACTTACGCATCATTTTCTTATCCAAAAGTTTTTAGCACTTATCCTGCTCAAACACCTACTGGACAGGTAATCGCTGACTATAATTTTATTGATCATAATAGCGAGCAGTGGTTTTTAGCGATTTCAATCCTGCAGATACCGGGAGGTAATTTAAATGATAATAACGCCTATGAGGAGCGTCAAATTCACCCCAATGCCTATAGGCATACTGTTTTACAGGTCAATAATCAAAGCGTGAACGTGATGACACAGATTAATACGTCAACCTATAATCAGTCAGCCTTCTTGGTTAATAACAACAATCAGGCGATCGTTAGCTTGAGCGCCAATCGGCTTAATGATCCTTCACTACAAACCGTTTTTAACATGTTGCTCAACTCCTGGCGGTGGCATTAGACACGCATTTGTCTAAATAAGTTGAAAAACATAGAATATAACTATGATGAGGTCTGGGCTGGCTATTACGGGTTTAGTGTTAGGTCTTTTTGCTAGCTTTTCAGCGAGTGCTAATTACCAGTTGAATAGTTACGGTCTTGGACCGGCCGGTACCAATAGTGCCAGTTCAACTACTTATTCACTAAGAGGTGCTCTTGGAGAGCAAGCTAATGGCACCACTAACTCAACGACGTACCAATCAAATAACGGCTCAATCAATGCGTCTCAGCTTAATACGCCGCCTGCTCCCAGTCTTAGTAACGGTAACAACAGCTTTTATAATAAGCTACTGCTTATAATCAATAGTAGTCAAGATCCATCTAACTCAACCTATTCAGTAGAAGTTTCCACCAATAACTTTACGACTTACAGCTATCTTCAGGCAGACGGTAGTTTAAATACTACACCAGTCTATCAATCCTACAGTGCCTGGGGCGGTTCTAGCGGTATCGATATCGTAGGCCTGGCCAATTCAACAACTTATGAGGCTAGAGTTGATGCCCAAGCCGGTAAATTCTCAGATACCAATTTTAGTGCAGCGGCAACGGCTTCAACTGTAGCACCATCTATATCTTTTGGCGTTAGTCCCAACACTATCGCAATGGGCAGTTTACTGCCTGGTAGTGTAGTATCTAGCCCCAGCTTATCCTTAGGCTTAAGCACTAACGCTAATTCCGGAGGCGCTATCTATATCTATGGTCAGTATGGCGGACTTTACAGTGCTTTTGCAAATCATACCATTGCCGCTGTCAGTGGCAATTTATCGTCTTTAAGCGAAGGATTTGGCGTACAGGCCAGCAATCCTACCGAAACTAGTGGTGGGCCGTTTGTGATTAATTCGATATACGCAGGCACTAGCAGTATTGTTGGTGGAGAATCAACCATTCCGACACAATTTATAAGCAGCGCCTACCCGATTACCAATGGTTCGGCAACTGCGTTTACCAAGGCTATTACTTCCAGTGCAACACCTCCAGCTAGCGATTATTCTGAAACCTTAACCTTTTTAGGGGCTGCCAACTTTTAATTTAAGCACAAGCGTTGACAAGACTAGTTAGATTAGTATATCTTTATGGGTAAGTAAGATATATAAAAATGTATAACCATGGAGAAATTAATGATTAAATCACGCTTTACAAATCGCTATAAAGTGATAATTGCCGCTGTGGCTTTTTTGCTACCTAGTTTGGCTTTTATTCCTTCAGTATCGGCAAGTTACTTATCTAAAACTTCGGTCATATTGACCAATATGAGCGCCGGAGCCGGATCGTCCATTATAGTTGAGTTTACAACTTCATCAACTAATACGGGGACTAATGGCAGCCTAGTCTTTAACGGCTGGACAGGCAGTAGTGGTACGGGTACAGTTGCCACCTCTCAGACCGTAACCAGTACCTATAACGGTGCCAACTGCACGGCCATTACTGGAGCCAGTGCTGATCTACCAGGCAGCCCAACTGCCGCTGGAACTGCTTCAACTGGCACGATTGCCATAACCGACTCTACGGCCCTGACAGCCAGTACGTCATATTGCTATGTCTTAGCTAGCGGCATTACAGCTAACCCCACAACTACTGGGCAACAAACAGTTAGCGTAACTGCTGGAAGCGATACAGCTACCAATGTAGCCATCAACATCATTTCTAATGATCAAGTTGTGGTTAGTGCTACCGTACCTCCTTCATTTACAATGGCCTTAAGTTCTAATACCGATAGTTTTACATCTAATTTGTCTAGTAGTTCAATCGCTAGCACGAATGGTGTAACAGCTACCATTAACACTAATGCTAAGTCCGGCTGGTATTTATGGGGCAGTGATAGTAACAGCGGCTTAACTTCTGCAACCCAAAACTATACGATTGCTTCTACCACTCCAGGCACAAACGCTACCCTAACCAGTGGCAGCGAAGGCTATCTGACCGGTCTACCGGCAAGTGGTATTACTCAAGGAAGCGGTTCGGGTACAACTTCGGCATCAACGGCTTATGCTTCAAGTGCTACTGGCAATGGCAGCGGACTTAATACTGTGCCAAGGCAGTTAGCTAGCTCCAATGGAACAGCCAATGGCGCAGTTGTTACAGTCAAAGAGTATGCCTCAATTTCTCCAACAACTCCCGCTGCAGCTGATTATAGCGACACCATTACTTTAGTTGGTGCCGGTAGTTTCTAGTATAATTCCTAAGAAACTAAATACCATGCGTAGTCTAGCTAAAAGATTCTTGTTTGCAGTTACTTTTTTTAGCCTAGTTTTAATTAGCTTGAGCTCTGGTCTAGTCAGTGCTATTAGCGGTGCAACAGTTTTAACGACTAGTCCAATTTTTATTGATCTAGTGGGTACACCTGGTCAGCCAGCATCAACCAATCTGTCGGTACAAAATAACGGCACTAGTCCGACTACAATATCAATTAAGCTTGAAAAGTTTAAAGCTTACGGCATTCATGGCCAAGCCGCCATATATAGTCCAGGACCAAATGATCCAAGCATGAATTGGGTACATTTTTCTAAGAATAACTTTATTGCCCAGCCCAATGTTTGGAATACGCTTAAAATGACAATTAATTTACCCCCAACGGCTGCTCTGGGTTATTACTACGCCGTACTATTCTCGGCTAGCAATAACCTAACCGTTAAAGATAAAGCAGCCACTTTTAAAAGCGCCAATGCCATATTTGTACTAGTTAATGCTAGTAGCAGTAACGAAGTGAAAAAACTCGAGGTAACCAGCTTTAGTGCCTCAAAGAAAATCTATAATTTTTTACCAGCCACTTTTACGATTACCATTAAAAATCCAGGCAATATATTCATTGCCCCTGAAGGTGATGTTTACATTAGTCGACGCCCGGGCGGTAAGACGATAGATAGTTTAGCGTTTAACCCTGACTTAAATAATGTGCTACCTAATTCTAGTCGTCAGTTTAGCGTCAGTTGGACTAATGGCTTTCCTGTCTATAAAGATAAAACGCTGCATGGTCAGATAATATCCAACAAACAAGGACAGCCGATTAGGTACTTAGATTGGAACTACGACAAGCCATTATCCGATTTCCGATTTGGTAAGTATTATGCCAATTTGGCCTTAGTCTATAACGATGGTATAACAGAGGTACCGGTCAATGCTGTTGTATCTTTTTGGGTTATACCGTGGACTTTAATCTTAGAACTAATCCTAACAATCTTGCTCATATTGGCTATAATAGGCTTAATTATTAGAGGTTTTAAGCGTGGCTGGACTAACTTATTTGATTTTGCAAAACCAAAAAAAGGCACAAGTCGTCATGGCCGGCCTAAGAATTTTTAGGTCTTTAAGCCTTTGTTTGCTTTTAGTCGGTTTAGTTTTAGTTACGACTAAGGCTCATGCTGACAGCTTGCAAAGCCCACACAGCATTAGTGTTAGCCCAGCTATTAAGCAAATAGTTGTAAATAAAAGCCAAAATACCACGGTTTTTAATGTCACCATTAAAAATAACAGTCAAGCTACTACAACCGTTAACTTAAGTGCTAGAAACTTCGGCAGTCTTGGCCTAAACGGCGGGTTAGCCTTTAGTGACCAGGCAATTAATAAAGACCATGATCTAGCAAACTCTATCAGCTTCAGTCAGCCTAGTCTTGTTTTGGCTAGCTACCAAACTGTATTAGACCAGGTTAAAATAAGCGGTATTAGACAGTTAGCTCCAGGTGGTCATTATGCCGCTATTATTTACAGTGTTAACCAGGGGGCAACCGGTAACGGTAAAACACCGATAGCCATCAAAGAAGCCTTAGCCAGTCTAGTCTTTTTAAGCTCATCTGGCGCAGGTCGTACTAGCGTCCAGTTGCTTTTGCCGATTGCTAGCCAGTTTTATGCTAGGTTTCCAAGCCAACTTAACCTTGTCTTTAAAGACACTGGTAATTCCCAGGCAATTATTCACGGATTAATCAGGATCTATAGCCATCAAGGCCAGCTTATTAGCCAAGGTTTTATTAACCCTAATTCCAGCCTTATATTACCTGGTGCCAGCCGTTTATTTAATATTAAGCTAAGTCCAATTAGCAAAGTCTCGTTATTACCGGCTAACTATAAGCTGGTTGTCAGTTACAGTTTAAGTAATCAAAGTTCAAACTATACTTACACCAAGCAGTTTTTCTATCTGAGTCCTTATCTGATCCTGCCAGGGTTAGTTATGGGTTTGTTAATTTTGCTACTGGCTGCCTATGTCAATAAGTTTTCAACCAATCTTTTATATAAAAGAAAGAAAAAACAACTAGCCAAAACGGGTTACAGCTTTAAATTAAAGCCCAAACCAGTTAAAAAAATTCAGGTTAAAATAACGCCCTCAGACACTAATTTAGCAGCTCAAACAACTAAGAAGAAAGCCATCAAGGTGCGACACGAATAAACTCTGTTATAATATAATCTAGGTACTAAAAATATATTCATGTCAAAAATAAAAAGCAAAAACTTGATCTTGTTTTATAGGACGGCTATCATCAGCCTGATTATTATAGGGCTTGGCTTAATAGCGCTTAATCTGATTGAGTTTAAACAAAAGCTATTTGATCGTTATAGCTATAGTCAACAAGTTTTAGATCAGCAACAGCTTAGTACCTATGAGAAGGGGAATGTTAGCTCGGTTAACGATTACTATTCTAACACTATCGGTGTCATCCAGAATATTGCCACTAGCCAGTTAATCAATAATTACTTAAACTCATCTAATAGTGTCGGGTTAGTTAATGTATTTGATCAACAAAGAACCTTTAATCAGGGGCTGGACACCATTGAGGCTACCAATAATCAGAATAGCTTAATAGCCGTGTCTTCAGATGCGTCAACTAGTTTAGTCAATCAACGCTCAACAGCGGCTGAGGCTAAAACACTCAATCAGCATCAAACAGCTATTTTACCGGCTTTTAAAAGTGGCACTAATCGGCTAGTTGTAAGTTTCATTGCTCCTGTTATGTCTAGCAGTGGCCAACCACTGGGCAGTATTATCGGTCATGCCAGTCTATCTACTTTAGCCCATAAACTTAATCTTTTAGCGGACGATCATACTTACACTAACGTCTTAGTTGATGCTAACGGCGATATCTTAAGCTACAACAATATACCTAGTACCAGCCTTATTAATATAAGGGGTAAAGAACCGCTTCTAAGTAAGTTGACCGTCAGTGGACAAACGGTTTTTAGTAAGGAAATTAATTACCTAGGTAAGTCGGTAATCGCCGCAGGCGAATTAATCGATTTTAATAATTATGGCAAGGTTTATATGATTAGTTTTGCGAGCCAACAATCAGTTGCCTCTCTGACCACTAAAGCTAAAAGCGTTTTTGATAGCTATTACCGAATATTTGCGCTGATTAATGCCTCAACAATCATTATATTTGGTTTATTATGCTACTATTTAACAAAAAGAATTTGGTTCATAAAATATAAACCTAAACCATGAAAAAAACCAAGACTAAACCAACTATTAACAAGACGCTTAAGCAATCAAAAAAGCAGTTAATTAAAGCTAAGCGGCCAACCCATAAAAAAATATTTTTAAGTCCCGCTTCGCTATTTATCTTTTTGTGTCTAGGTGTTATCCTGGCAACTTCAACCATTGTCTCAAGCGCCCAAACTATTAATATTTCAGCAGTAGTGCCAGCCAAGGCCTTAACTAGCCCAGCTACAATTACTAATTTAAGTAATAATCAAAAACTGACTACTTCACCAATTAAGGTAATAGGTAACTGTCCGCCCAACTCCTATGTCGTTTTGGTTAGGAATGGTTATGCGTCAGGCATGGCTGTTTGCCAAAATAATAGTTTTCAAATAGAAACTGATTTAACTCCAGGTAGTAATAATCTGCTTGCTCAGGACTATAATCTGACCAATCAGGCTGGCCCTGCAGGCAGCAGCTTGCGGGTTATTTATGTGCCGGCAACAAGCGCCCAGCCACCGATTGCCCAAACCATACCAGCAGCCAACTCACCACAACCGCCTAATCCTTCAACCTCAACCTTACCTAGCCAACCTGCTCCTTCAAGCCTACTGTTAAGCGCAACTAGCAGCTATAAGACATTTACCACCGGTGAGACCTATGCCTGGCAAATGACTTTAAGCGGCGGTCAACCGCCTTACTTTGTCTATGTTAACTGGGGGGACAATACCTATTCAAACTTCTTTTTTAAAGCCGATCCGACTTTTACTGTTGAACATCATTACCAAAAGAGCGGCATCTACACAATTATAGTTAGCTCGATAGACTCTGCCGGCTACAAGGCAGTTACTCAATTAAGCGCAGTTATTAAAGCCAATCCTGTTAATCAAGTTGGTTTAACTAATTTAAATAACAATAACCCAGTCGCTAATGGCCTATCTATTATTAAATCTAAAACGGCTCAGAACTTGTTATGGTTTATTTGGCCTACCTACATCATTATTATTTTAATGATCATCAGTTTTTGGTTGGGTGAAAGACGGGAGTTAAAGAGCCTAGTAGCTAAGCACTATTTATCAAAGCGTACACTTAGGCGTTAAGGTAAATGCTACGGGTGGGTTAAGGACCACCAAAGTGGTGGCCTGGCTAGTTTAGTAGCTAGACTGACTGAACTAGAAGCCGTAGTGAGAGCTTGATCCTGAAAGTTACCAATAGTTTGCTGAGGCGGGGTTGATAGATTGATTGTTTGTAAATGAGCCCTATTTAAGCTGAATGCATAACCTCCCCATAAATTTGCACTAACTGTCTGATTGGCGATAGCCGCTACGGTTTGATTTGACCAAGGCGCTTTATATGAAGCAACTGACTGCCCTTTAGTTAATAAGTTGGTGCTTGTGTAATTAGTTTGAGCAGAACGAAGCAACACTAGACTAGAATTTAAAGCTGAACTTAAGTCATAGGCGCCCATATAGGCAGAAATAATCGTAGTTGGTTGATTATTGGGGTTGTTAAATTTGGCTGCCCCAACAAACACACCACCGGCCTGATTAGTATTGCCGGTTTTGATACCAATAATGTTAGCCTTACCCAAGAGGTTATTAACGTTATAGACGACACCTGCAACCGGTATGGTTGCTTGAGGCTGACTGACTATACTGCTTAAAACCGGGTTACTCATAATGATTTCACCAATCTTGACGAGGTCTTGAGCGGTGCTAACAGTTGAAGGGTCATAGCCGCTAGCATCTGCCCCAACGTGTGTCGAGTTCAAGCCAATTGAGCTTAAGTAGTGATTGGCAGCTTGAGCATAGGCCCCTAAAGAGCCATAGGCCCATATGGCCAGACTATCGGCCAGATTATCAGCCGAAGGCAGCAGCATACCTTCAAGCATCTGGTATTCGCTAATCTGTTCTCCTAGAGCAACTTTAGCTACCGAGCCATCCTTAGCCAGGTAATTGTTATAGATGGCTACATCGTTCGCATTCATGGTAATCATGGGCCCTGGTTGATTTAGGCTTAGAGGTTTGGCTTTAAGTATCATTAAAGCGGTAATTAGTTTAGCCGTCGAAGCTGTGGGTTTGGGTATCTGAGCCCCCTCGATCTGTAAGATATTTGTGCCCTTTATGCCCACGGCTGATTCGCCCTGGGTAGGCCAAACAATTTTAGAAGGAGCTTCAGCCGTTAGCTTTAAGTAAGTGGGTTTAAGTCTAGGCACATGCAAATAAACACAAAATAGACCATAGCCTAGCAAAATCAAAAGAGCAATACTAAAAAACTTTGATTTCTTCATTAGATACTAATTATGATACAGGATTGCCGCTAAACGTGTATAATTATAAGGTGCTTAACAAACTAGGAATTTAGGAGTTTATTATGGTCGTTATCGTTGTTATTATTGTTCTGGTTGTCTTACTGGCTGGTTATGCTGCACTTAGCTATAACTCTTTAGTTCGCCTCAACCAGCAGACTACCGAAGCCTGGAGCGATATTAATGTCCAGCTGAAACGTCGCTACGATCTGATACCCAACTTAGTTAATACCGTCAAAGGCTATGCCTCTCATGAAAAAACCGTTTTCGAAGATGTTACCAAGGCCAGAGCTAATGCACTAAGCGCTAATTCGGTAGCTGATACCGCCAAAGCCGAAAACCAATTTCAACA